>JBKJUQ010000485.1:0-2258 GCA_046590685.1 Hymenobacteraceae bacterium | reverse complement strand
CCAGATTGATTCAGTTGAAGGTGAGGGGAACCGGGTAGTGGCAATCGGGCAATGCGCGCCGGGCGCAGAAGCAGCGCCGGGCGCCCCCCGTACCTTTACGGGCGTATGGCCCGTCTGCTCGCTCTCGATTACGGAACCAAGCGCGTGGGCGTCGCCGTCACCGATCCGTCCCAACTCATTGCCTCCCCGCTCACCACCGTGGCCACGCACGAGCTGCTCAGCTGGCTCAAGCACTACCTCGCGACTGAGCCGGTAGAAGCGCTGGTAGTGGGGCTGCCCCGCCACCTCGATGGTGGCCCCACCGACACCACTCCCCACGTCGTGGGGCTGGTCCGAACGCTCAAAAAGCAATTTCCGGAGCTTGCGGTTCACACCATTGATGAACGGTTTACGTCCACGATGGCCCACCAGACGATGCTGGCGGGCGGCCTGGGCCGCAAAGCGCGGCAGAACAAGGCCACGGTGGATAAGATCAGCGCCGCGATCATTCTCCAATCGTTCCTGGAAAGCCAAGCCAACCGCCTGAGCCAACGCCCTTAAAGACTATTCGGGGCAACCATACGCAGGCGCTGTTGGCGCGGCGTACGCTGCCTTTTTCATCCCATTCCCGCTCATTTAGCTTACTTTATGATCTATCCGATTGTCGCCTACGGTGACCCCGTGCTGCGGACTCGCGCTACGGCAATCCCGGCCAATTTTGAGGGCCTCGATGCGCTCATCGCCGATATGTTCGAAACGATGACGCACGCCCACGGCGTGGGCCTGGCGGCCCCGCAGGTCAGCAAAAGCCTGCGCCTCTTCGTCGTTGACTCCACCCCGATGGTGAGCGACCCCGAGGAAGAAAACCCGCGATTCAAGCAGCCAGCCGTGCGCCGTGCGTTTATCAACCCGGTGATGGTAGCCGAAACCGGCGCCGAGTGGGGGTTTGACGAAGGCTGCCTGAGCATTCCGGGCATCCACGAGCAGGTGCAGCGCCCTGAGCGCGTCCGCCTGCGGTATGAAGATGCGCAGCGGCAGCTACGGGAAGAAGAATTTGATGGCATTGCCGCGCGCATCATTCAGCACGAGTACGACCACCTCGAAGGCGTGCTGTTTACGGATCGGCTGAATACGCTCAAAAAACGGCTCCTCAAGAACCGCCTCGTGCGCATCAGCAAGGGCGAGGTAGATGCCGATTACCGGATGCGCTTTGCTTCTTCGGGAGGTCGGCGGTAGAAGTTCGCTAGCGGAAAGAAGATTTTTCGCACCGCTGCACAGACGTTCGCCCAAAAAAGTGCTTAATTCTGCTCAAATACGGGCGATATCGAGGGCTTATTCCTGAGAAACCCGTTGCTTTGCTGTCGCCAGCGCGTGGTGCGATTGGTATTGTCTTCCCCTTTTTTCCTCCCCTCCTCATACCCCATGAAAGGACGGCTTCTCTCCCTACTCTCGGCCGCTGCTCTAACGGTGGCCACGGCTGCTTGCTCGTCGTCGGGCAAGTACTTCCAGTTTCAAACGTCGTCGTCGGCGTACCACGGCTCATCGGTAGCCAAAGCGCCGGTTGCCGAGGCCACCACAGTACCGGCTGAAGCGACGGCTTCGGCTGCACCCGAGGCGACTCCGGCTCGGGTGGCTTCCTCTACTGCCGCTCCGGCAGAAACGCGGGTGTTAGTGAAGGCGCTGCCAGTGGCGCAGCAAGCCAAACTCGACAAGAAAATCACCAAACTCGCCGCGAAGCTGGAGAAGCGCGCAGCCAAAGCTGCTGCTACGCCCGCTTCGCCGAAGGCCGAAGGCAAAAGCCAACTCATTGCACTGCTTCTGGCCGTATTTATCTGGCCCTTGGCCATCCACCGCTTCTATCTTGGCTACACGGGAATTGCTATTGCGCAAATCCTGACTTTAGGCGGCTGCGGTATCTGGGCTTTGATCGATATTATTCGCATCGTCACAGGCGATCTGAAGCCCAAGGACGGTGATTACGCCGAGAAGCTATAAGCAATCCTCGCGTCGTCAGTAATAGAATATCCCCCGCGGTTGGCTAAGCCAGTCGCGGGGGATATGTATGTCAGGAGCGTTCCCTGCAGCCGTGCGCTAACTTAGCATCCATGAAATCGTCGGCTAACGCCTGCCGTCCCGTGATGTCCGCCCGCCAGCGGCAGATCGCTCGTTTCCGCGCGCAAGCCGTGGTGGTGGGGTCGCTCATTCTATGGGCTGTCCTGCTGCTGCTACCTGCCGATTTCTTTGATCACCGAGGGCCTACCCTTTGCCTCAGTCGGCTG
>JBKJUQ010000450.1:0-1871 GCA_046590685.1 Hymenobacteraceae bacterium | reverse complement strand
GCGGGTTTCGTGCCGCCCGCGCGGGAATCCGGGGGCTACCAGCACGCCCCGCTCCGGCCCGAGCACTGCTTTCTGGAACCCAGCTTTTTCTCGGCGCGCTACGGCTTGCAGGGGCGGCTTGATCTGCTGCACGAGTCGGCCACCGGCTACGATCTGGTCGAGCTGAAAAGCTCGGCCAAGGTGCCTGGCACCGGCGCTTGGGAAAACCACCGCGCCCAGGCGCAGCTCTACCGCCTGTTGCTCGAAACCGTCGACGGTGGTGCCGAATCGGCTGAGCCGAGCCGGGGGCGCACGTCCATCCTCTACTCCAATGCGGAGGGGGGCGCGGGGGCGATTCGTCCGGTGACCGCCGATGCCACCTTCGTCGACCGCCTGCTGATGGCGCGCAACGCGCTGGTAGCGCGCGAGCTGATGCTGGCGCTGTGCCGCACCCCCTCCCAAACCGAGCAGCTGCTGCGCCCGGTGCTGCACCCGAGTCAGTACAAGCTGCCACCCTTTACGGCCCCGAAAGCCGAGAAAATCGCCAACGCCTGGGCCGAAGCCGATGAGGTGGAGCGCGCCTACGCGCTGGAGTTGGTGCGCTTCGCCGCCCGCGAGCTGCGCGTGTGCCTGCTCGGCGACGGCGACGCCCGGCCCGGCGACGTGGGCGGCCAGGCGGGCCTATGGACCTTGCCCGATGCCCGCAAAACTCAAAACTTCAGTCTCCTCGATCACCTCACGCTGCTCGCCGACCACTCCAACGACGAGGCCGAGCCGCACCTGCTCTTTCAGCGCCCCGCCGACGGGGCGGAAGTGAATTTCCGCGCCGGGGATTCCTTGCTGCTGTATCCGCGACGCCGCGCGGCGGCCGTGCCGCCGCTCCTCACGCCCCTTGACTCGCAAGTGGTGAAGGTGGCCCTGGAGGAAATCACCCCCGACACCGTGCGCCTCTCGGTGCGCAACCGCCGCATCGCGCCGGAATACTTGACGCGACACGCTACCTGGGCGCTGGAGCCCGACTGCTACGACACGTTCCGGCGCGAGTGGGCCGGCGTGTCGACGTTTTTGGGCCGCCCGCGCGCCCAGCGGCACCTGCTGCTCGGGCGCGCCGCGCCGCGCCCACCCGCCGATTGGATTGAAGAATCCCCCGCCGCCCGCACCGCTGATGATGTGGTGGCGCGCGCGCTGGCCGCCCCCGACTGGTTTTTGCTCTGCGGCCCGCCCGGTACGGGCAAAACCCGCTCGGTGCTGCGTCGCCTCACCGTGGCGCTGCACGCGCAGGGCCAGCAGACGCTCCTGGCGGCCTACACCAATCGCGCGGTCGATGAGATCTGCGAGCAGCTCGTAGAAGCCCGCTTGCCCTTTATCCGCCTCGGCTCCCGCCTGAGTACGGAAGAGGTGTACCGGCCCTACCTGCTCGATGCCCGCCTTGCCGACTGCCGTCGGCGGGAGGATGTGCGCCGAGTACTGGGCGCGTGTCCGATTTTCGTGGGCACTATCAGTAGCCTGATCGGCAAGCCAGAGCTGTTTCAGTTCAAGCGCTTCGACGTGCTGCTCGTCGATGAGGCGAGTCAGATTCTGGAGGCCCCGATGATCGCGCTGCTAGGCCGAGTGCCGAAGTGGGTCCTCATCGGCGATCACAAGCAGCTGCCGGCCGTCGTAACCCAGGACCCCGCCAACGCCGCCGTCGCCACCCCCGTGGCCGAGCTGCTGCGCGAAAACCTCGGCCTTACCAGCCTCAAGAACTCCTATTTCGAACGTCTCTTCCGGCGGGCGGAGCAGCAGTGGCCGTGGGCGCACGGCACCCTCGCCACTCAGTTCCGCCTGCACGACGAGCTGACCGAGCTGGTCAACCAGCCGTTCTACGACGGGGTGCTCGTGAGTGGTACTGA
>JBKJUQ010000338.1:0-4855 GCA_046590685.1 Hymenobacteraceae bacterium | reverse complement strand
CGCGCCTCGCCGCCCGGCGCTTCGCCCTCGTGCCGCTCCACGAGCTGGCGCCCGATCTGCTCGTGCCCGGCCGCCCGCGCCGCACCGTCGCCGAGCTGCTCGCCGCCTGCCCCGATGAGGGAGAGGTGGTGAATTACTAATTACGAATTACGAGCGCGTTGTTCGGCCGTCCTCGCTTGGGCTTCGTAATCGGTTCTTTCTTGTGCGGACTCAGGTTCGCGGGCTCTGCGCCGCTGATGCTCCTTACCTTGCGCTACCTCGTGTCGCCGCTGGCAGTACGTAATTGGTAATTCGTAATTCGTAATTCAAATGCTCTTCGCCCAGCTTTCCGTCGATCGTGCCCAGGGCACCGTCTCGCGCGCTTACGACCAGTTTGTCGCCTTTACGATGCAGTACGGCGGGCAGATCGTGCTCGCCATCGTCACGCTGCTCGTCGGGCGCTGGCTGATCAAGCAGGTCATCCGGCTGCTGTCGGCGGCGCTCACGCACCGGCACGTCGACCGCGACGTGCAGCCGTTTCTGCTCTCGCTCGTCAGCGGCCTGCTCAAGGTGCTGCTGCTGCTGAGCGTGGCCTCGACCCTCGGGATTCAGACGACCTCCTTCGTCGCCATCATCGGCGCGGCGGGGCTCGCCATCGGGCTGGCGTTGCAAGGCTCGCTGGCGAACTTCGCCGGCGGCGTACTCATCCTGATCTTCAAGCCGTTTCGGGTCGGTGATCTCATCAACGCCCAGGGCTTTACGGGCACCTGCGAGGCCATCCGCATCTTCGATACCATCCTCGTCACGCCCGACAACCGCACCATCATCCTGCCGAACGGGCCGCTCTCGACGTCGGCGCTCACCAACATCTCCACCAAAGGCATCATCCGGGTCGATATGGTCTTCGCCGCCGGCAACCAGAACGACCTCGACGCCACCCTCGCCGCCCTGCGCGCCGTGACCGACGCCTGCCCCACGGCCCTCAAAGACCGCGCGCACGACGTGCTCCCCACCAAGCTCACCGAGAACGCCGTCCTCGTCGATGTACGCGTCTGGACCGCCGCCGCCGACTACTGGAACACCTACTACTACGTCACCGAGCACGTGGCGCGCGAGTTCGGCCAGCGTGGTATCCAGGGACCAAAAGTGACGCACTACCAGGTGCAGCAGCCCTCCGCGCCCGGAGCAGCCCCCGTACCAGCCCCGCGCGTGGGGTAGGGAGGGGGAGTGGTAGCTTTCGGGAAACAGATTTTCTCCTGATGAAACGTCGATACCTGATCGCATGGCCGTGGCTATCGGCTTTGATCGCGCTATCAATCGCGCCTGCGAATGCGCAAGGGTTGGTGTGGCACTGGGAGGCCAAGCCGGAAGGCGACTGTTGGGGACGGAGTACGGCGGTAGATGCCGACGGCAATGTGTACGTCGTGGGTGATTTCCGCGGCACGGTATCGTTCGGCGAAACGCGTTTGGTGAGCTCGGGCAGTACCGATGTATTCATCGCCAAGCTCTCTCGTGCGGGCACCTATGCGTGGGCTGTACGGGCAGGAGGAGCCGGGGAGGATGAGGGAATCAACCTCGCGGTAACTCCGGACGGCACGGTTCTCCTCGCGGCCACTTTTATGGGGCCACTGGCGCAGCTTGGAAGTATCAACCTGCGGGGTAGTACGCTCGATAGCGCGAGCTACAGTTTCGTCGCGCAGCTGACTTCCAGCGGCAAGTGGTGCTGGGACACAAAAGTGGCTGGTCGGGTCTCGTCGTTGGCAATCGATAGGCGCGGGAGCTGCTACGTAACTGGCAACTTCTACAAGACGAGACTATTTGGCAAAACCACGCTCACCAGCGCCGGTCGTGACGATGTGTTTGTCGGCAAGATTACCGGTGGCGAATTCGAGTGGGCGGTACGCGCCGGCGGGGCCGAAGATGACTATGGGGTTGACCTGGCCGTCGATCCAGTCGGTAACGTTTACCTGACGGGTAGTTTCGAAAGCTCAACGGCGCGCTTCGGTGCTGTCGAGCTTCGTAACAGCGGTAAGTACGACGACATCTTCGTCGCGCGGCTTTCCGCTGCTGGCGCCTGGCAGTGGGCAACCCCCGCCGGCGGCCAGTACCGGGACATTGGCAACGCCTTGGCGATCGATCAGCACGGCGTGTACGTGGCAGGAACTACCCACAGTCCGCAAACTTATTTTGGACCCATCACGCAAACCCGGGAAGAGAACGCCGAGAACCTATTCATCGCCTGCTTAACACCAGCCGGAAAATGGCAATGGGTTACGGAGGTCATAGGGGCTGATATTTTTTATAGTGGGCTGGTTGCGGCCCGCGATGGTTCCCTTTTTCTCGCGGGTACATTCTCCAGTCCTACCGCCACGTTCGGCCGAACCACCCTTGTCAATAGCGGCGGCCACAATACGGATCTGTTTATGGCAAAGCTCTCGCCCGCCGGGAAGTGGGGGTGGGCGATAGGAGTTCATAAGCCCAATTTGGATTTCTGCCAAGGCTTATCGCTCGATGAAACGGGCAATTTCTACCTCACCGGGGCAGTTGAAAGCAGTGTTCGCAGGCCCAGACCTGGGGAATGGCCCGCTTACCTAGAGCCGGATTTCGAGTCGGCGGCCTTTATCGCGAAGCTACGGGTTGTGCCCTAACTCGTTGCCCGTACCAACAGCTAGCAGCAGATCGGCGAGCCTTCTACCAGTCCGTAGTCCGCCTATCCCCTTCGCAAGTGCGTCGTCGGACTGCTGAAGCCCGAGCGGGTACGTGCGAGCTCCGGCTTACCTCTTCCGAAGTAGGGCATTGAACTTCGTAAGTCCGGCGTTACCCCTCGGAGGTGTAACGTCACCCTTCGGAAGCCCGGGTTTGGACTTCCGAAGTCCAACGCAGCGCGTAGAGGCATAAAAATGCCCCGTCGGCGTCGGGCCAGCGGGGCATTTTGGTGAGTAGGAAAGGGCCTACTCGGTGGGTTTCGACTTGCGCCGGCCGGGGAAGCGGGGGCGTAGATCGTCGTACGCCGCTTGGGCGCCGGGGCGGCTGTTGCGTTTGGCCAGCGCCACGGTGTCGTAGATCGTAAGCCCGTCGCTATAGGCATCGCCGCTGGCGACCATTCGGGTGCTATCGAGATCAAGCGCGAACGCTTCCGCCTCGGCCTGAATCGGGGCGAGGTCGTTGTAGAGCTTAAGATCCTGCGCCATCGCGGTAAGGTCCACATAGTCCGGTGCGAATTCCGAAGTCGTAGATGCCAGTTCGTGGGTACGTTGCACGAACGCAATCGTCTTGTCGCCCATTTTTAGGCGTTCCTGCCGCTCCTCGGCGTTGAGGGGGTGTAAGTAGGGCGCCAGATCGGCGCGGTTGTCGGCCTGCCGTTTCGCCACTCGGGCGAGTACGTCGGCAGGAATCGTCACGGCAATTTCATTAGGCATGGCAACTGTAGTGGGGGTAAGAAAAAGAAATAGAATTGAGAGCCCCTCCCGACGTAGGGCACCGCAAGTATAAGTGATTTTTACGTATTCTGCCCCCTGCCCGCCGGCCTCAGTGCGGGTCGGCGGCACTACCCGCCGGCTGGTAGTAGAGTAGGGGCCCGAACGGCTATCTTTGAGAAACGCCCAGCCGACCCATTGCGCCGGCTGGGCGTTTTTGGTTTCCCTCCTCCGTTTTTCGTTTCCCTGATGCGTCCGACCCCTACCTTGTTGTCTTCCCTCGCGCTGCTGGCGGCGGGGCTGTTGCTGGCGGCGCCTGCCTCGGCCCAAAGTTGGGCGTGGGCGCTGCAAACCCGCTCCGGCCAGCGGGGCACTGCTGCTCCGGCGGCGACCGTGGGCGATGCGCAAGGCAATACCTACGTGGCCGGTACCTACTCCGACACCGTGCGCTTCGGCCCGACGGTGCTCGCCTCGCCCGACATCTCGCCGCTGGCATACGAGCGGGCGGGGGCGTTCGTCACGAAGGTGTCGGCCGACGGGCAGTGGGTCTGGACGGCGTCTATCGTGGGCGGCAGCTGGGCGGGGCGGCTCGTCGCCAACCCCGCCGGGGGGCTGCTGGTAACGGGCAGCTTTCGGGGCCGCGTAACCTTAGGGGCCCTCACCCTGAATGATTCGATCAGTTGGTACCCGAACAGCGCCAGCTTCGTGGCCCAGCTCTCGGCAGCGGGCGAGTGGGAGTGGGCCACCGTGCTGCCGGAGAACGCGCGCGTCTACGCCCTCGCCGCTGATGCGGCGGGCAATATGCTCCTGTCCGGGATGATTAGCGATTCGGTCACGTTCGGCACCACCACGCTCCGCAGCCCCGGTGAGGGCTACGCCGACGCGTTCGTCGCCAAGCTGCGGCCGTCGGGCGAGTGGGCGTGGGCCGTGCAGGGCGGCGGCACGGGCCGGAATCCCGATTACGTATCGGCGGTGGCGGCCGGGCCCAACGGCCTGACCTACGTGGGCGGCGTGTACACCACCGGAGCGGTATTCGGGCTGTTTACCCCGCCGAGCACCGGCGACTACGAAGGCTTCGTGGCGGCCATCGACGCGGCCGGTGCCTGGCAGTGGGTCAAACCGATCCCGAGTCCAGGTGCCTCACCCGTCAGCTGCCTGGTCGTGACGGCCCCCAGCGGCGATTTGCTCGTGAGCGGCGGGATGCGGGAGAGCGCCTCGTTTGATGGCCTCGTCCTGCCCGCCGACTCGCTGGGCGGCGGCTTCGTGGCGCGCCTCGACCCCGCGACCCGCGCCTGGCGCTGGGCGACCGCCGCCGGCAGCCGCACGTCGAACCTGTATGTGCAGGACCTCGTGCCCGACGCCACGGGCGCGGTAGCGTACGCGAGCGGCGCCTTCGGCGTGTACAACCAATCGGGCACTCGCGGCCCGCTGCCCCGAAGGTGGTGGTGAAGCGGGGCAGC
>JBKJUQ010000237.1:0-1450 GCA_046590685.1 Hymenobacteraceae bacterium | reverse complement strand
CAGCGTAACGGCGACCAATGCCGCTGGCTGCTCGGCCACTTCCGTTACCACCACCGTCACGGTCACGCCACAGCCGTCGGCGGCTTTTACCTACAACACCTCAACGTTCTGCCTGAGCGGCTCGAACCCCACCCCCACCATCAGTGGCGCGAGCGGTGGCTCGTTCAGCGCCACTCCAACCGGTCTGAGCCTGAATGCGCAAACGGGCGGCATCAACCTGGGTAACTCAGCAGCCGGCACGTACACCATCACCTACGCGGTGGGTGGCTCCTGCCCGGCCAGCCAGACGCAGCTCGTCACCCTGACCACCGCGCCGGACGCCGCCTTCAGCTACCCCACCGCGACCGGCAGTGGCGCCGCGTGTGCGGGCACCGCCACGAGCCTATCCCCCGCGTTCAGCGCGGGTTCGTCGGGCGGAGTATTCAGCGCATCGCCAACGGGCCTGACGATCACCGCTACCTCGGGCGTGATTAACCTGGCCACTTCGCAGCCGGGCACTTACTCGGTCACCAACACGATCCCGGCCTCGAACGGCTGCGCCGCGGCCAATGCCACGACGATCGTCACGATCAACGCGTTGCCAGTGGCGACCATCAACGCCGACGGCAGTACCACCTTCTGCCAGGGGGGCAGCGTGAATCTTACGGCCACGAACGGTGGGCCAAACGCCCAGTACGCGTGGAGCACCGGCGCCACCACCGCGAGCATCACCGTCAGCACCAGCGGCACCTACTCGGTAACGGTTACCAGTGCCGCGGGCTGCGATGCCACTTCGGCACCAACTACGGTAACCGTACAGCCGCTAGCATCCGCAGCTTTCAGCTACGCGGCGAGCACCTTCTGCGCCAGCGGCCAAAACCCCGTGCCTACTGTAACAGGCACTTCAGGGGGCGTATTCACCGCCACGCCGACGGGGCTGACCGTCAATCCACAGACCGGCGCGCTTAATCTGGCAACCTCGCAACCCGGAACGTACACGATTCGGTACGCCGTAGGCGGTAACTGTCCCGCTTCGCAGACGCAGACCCTGACTATCTCAACTGCGCCAAGCGCCGCCTTTGGTTACCCTACCAGCACGGGGGGTACCTCCTACTGCGCGGGGACGACGGGCACCATCGCACCAAGCTTCGCCACGGGAGCTTCAGCAGGCTCGTTCAGCGCGACTCCCACCGGCCTAGACCTGAATCCACAGACCGGCACTATCAACCTTGCCAGCTCACAGCCGGGCACCTACACGGTAACGAATTCCCTCGCCGCCGCCAACGGCTGCGCGGCGGCTTCCGCCACTGCGACCGTCACGATCAACGCGGTGCCCTCGGCCAGCATCTCGGCGGGTGGTCCGCTGACGTTCTGCGCCGGCGGCGCGGTGACGCTCACGGCCAGCGGCGGCACGAGCTACCTCTGGAGCACGGGCGCTACCACGACGAGCATCACCGTCAGCACCAGCGGC
>JBKJUQ010000232.1:0-2943 GCA_046590685.1 Hymenobacteraceae bacterium | reverse complement strand
CAGCGTAACGGCGACCAATGCCGCTGGCTGCTCGGCCACTTCCGTTACCACCACCGTCACGGTCACGCCACAGCCGTCGGCGGCTTTTACCTACAACACCTCAACGTTCTGCCTGAGTGGTGGCCAGAATCCGACGCCTACGATCAGCGGCGCTTCGGGCGGTACGTTCAGCGCCGCCCCTTCTGGGTTGAGTTTGAATCCGCAAACCGGTGCGATCAATCTGGGCAACTCGCAGCCGGGCACTTATACCGTGACCTACGCCGTGGGCGGCAACTGCCCGGCGAGCCAGACGCAAACGGTGACCATCACCACGGCGCCATCGGCGGCATTCAATTACCCAACCAGCGGAGCAGGTGGCGCCAGCTTCTGTAACGGGTCAAGCGCTACGATTACGCCACTACTCAACGTGGGGGCCTCGGCGGGCACGTTCAGCGCTACGCCCGCCGGGTTGAGCTTAAACGCCGCATCCGGCGTGATATCCCTGGCGAACTCGGCCCCGGGCACCTACGTCGTCACGAATACCATCGCGGCGAGCGGCGCCTGCGCGGCGTCGAGCGCGACGGCGACCATCACCGTCCAAACCACGCCGACGGCTACCATCGCCGCCACCGGCCCGACCACGTTCTGCGCGGGCGGTTCCGTGACGCTCACCGCCAGCGGCGGGGCGAGCTACGTGTGGAGCACGGGCGCCACCACGGCCAGCATTACCGTGAGTGCCAGCGGCGCCTATTCAGTGACTGCGACTACTGCCGCCGGCTGCTCGGCCACTTCGGCCGCGACAACCGTAACCGTTAACCCGCAAGCATCGGCAGCCTTCAGCTACGCGGCTAGCACTTTCTGCCTGAGCGGCACGAACCCCACGGCAACCGTCAGCGGTACGACGGGCGGCACGTTCAGCGCTACGCCAAGCGGCTTGAGCCTGAATTCGCAAACGGGCGCCATCAACCTAAGTAACTCGACGGCCGGCACGTATACCATCACCTACGCCGTGAGCGGCAATTGCCCGGCTAGTCAGTCGCAAACGGTTACCCTTACCCCTGCGCCCACTGCCAACTTCGCTTACGCGCCGACAGCTCCTGCCTGCGCCGGAAGCGCGGGTACGCTAACGCCAATCCTGGGCAGCGGCGCCGACGCGGGTACGTTCAGCGCCTCCCCAGCAGGCCTGAGCCTCGATCCACAGACGGGAGAGATTGCGCTGGCGACTTCGCAGCCCGGCACCTACACCGTTACTAACTCGGTAGCGGCGGCGAACGGTTGTGCCGCCACCAGCGCCAGCGCGAACGTCACGATCAATGCCGCCCCCACGGCTTCTATCTCCGCGAATGGTCCGACGACCTTCTGCGCGGGCGGCTCGGTGACGCTCACCGCCAGCGGCGGCACGAGCTACCAGTGGAGTACCGGCGCGACCACCGCCAGCATCTCGGTATCGAGCAGCGGCCAGTTCAGCGTAACCGCTACCAATGCGGCGGGCTGCTCTGCCACTTCTGCCACGACTACCGTGACGGTCAATCCGCAGGCATCGGCCGCCTTCGCGTACGCAACCTCGACCTTGTGCCTGACCGGTCCGGACCCCATCCCAACCATCAGCGGCGCCTCCGGAGGGTCGTTCAGCGCCTCGCCCGCCGGGCTCAGCCTGAACGCGCAAACGGGCGCTATCAACCTGAGCGCCTCGCAACCGGGCACCTACACGGTGACCTACGCCGTGAACGGCAATTGCCCCGCGAGCCAAAGCCAGACGCTGACGATCACGTCGGCGCCAGCGGCAGCATTCAGCTACCCCGGTGCGACGGGTAGCGGCGCGGCCTGCGCCGGCACTTCGGGTACACTGGCCCCCACCTTCGCGGCGGGCGCTTCGGGCGGCAGCTTCAGTGCCGTTCCAACTGGTCTGGGATTGAACGCCACGAGCGGCGTTATTGATCTGGCGACCTCGCAGCCAGGCACCTACACGATCTCAAACGCTATTGCGGCGGGCAACGGCTGTGCGGCCGCAACGGCCACGACGACCGTCACGATCCAAGCCGTGCCTACTCCAACGGTCGCCGCCAGCGGCGCTACCACGTTCTGCGAAGGCGGGTCGGTGACGCTCACCGCCAGCGGCGGCACGAGCTATCAGTGGAGCAATGGCGCCACCACGGCGAGTATCACTGTCAGCACCAGCGGCAGCTTCAGCGTCACCGCCACCAACGCGGCGGGCTGCGCGGCCACCTCGGCAGTGACGACGGTGACGGTCAATCCGCAGCCATCGGCCGCTTTCGCCTACGCTACTTCAACCTTCTGCTTGACTGGCACGAATCCGCTTCCGGTTATCAGCGGCGCGACGGGCGGCACGTTTAGCGCAGCCCCCGCTGGCCTCACGATAGATCCGCAAACCGGCGCGATCGACCTCGCGGGCTCGCAACCAGGCACGTACACCGTGACCTACGCCATCAATGGCGCCTGCCCGGCGAGCCAGAGCCAGACGGTCACGATTACGACCGCGCCGGCGGCAGCCTTCAGCTACTCCACTGGCTCGGGTGGCGGTGGGCAGTGCGCCGGCACGAGTGGCACGATCGCGCCGAGCTTCGAGCCAGGCGCATCGGCGGGCACCTTCTCCGCAACGCCAGCCGGCTTGGCGATCAGTGCCACTTCGGGTATCATATCGCTGGCCTCCTCCCTGCCCGGGACGTACGCCGTGACCAACGCCATTCAGGCAGCTAACGGCTGCGCAGCGGCCAGCGCGACAACGACGATCACAATCGATGCGGCGCCGATAGCGAACATTAACGCCAGTGGCCCGCTGGCCTTCTGCGAAGGCGAGTCGGTGACGCTCACCGCCAGCGGCGGCATGAGCTATCAGTGGAGCACGGGCGCCACCACGGCGAGCATCACGGTATCGAGCAGCGGCCTGTTCGGCGTGGTTGTGACGAATGCGGCGGGCTGCTCGGCACCATCGCAAACCCTTGA
>JBKJUQ010000231.1:0-5160 GCA_046590685.1 Hymenobacteraceae bacterium | reverse complement strand
CCCACGGCCGTCGGCGACGGGATGGAGCACCGTAACTCGACGATGGTACCGCTGCCGAAGTCGCTGGCCGGCAATCAGCTCGATCACTTGGGCACCATCAGCCACGAATTTTTCCATTGCTGGAACGTGGAGCGCCTGCGTCCGGCCGACCTGGAGCCTTTCCAGTTCGACCGCGCCAATATGAGCTCGCTGCTCTGGCTCGCCGAGGGCTTTACGCTCTACTACGGGGATTTGATAATGCGCCGCGCCGGGCTGATTTCGGATGCTGACTACTTGAAAACAGTCGACCGACTGGTCAACCAGAGCCAGTTTCCCGGCGCCCGGCGCTTCTCCCCTATCGCGATGAGCAAGCAGGCCCCGTTCGTAGACGCGGCGCGCGCCGTCGATCCTACTAACCGTCTCAATACGTACGTTTCGTACTACACGCTCGGGGGCGCCACGGCCCTCGCGCTCGACCTCCACCTCCGCGCCCGCCAGCATTCGCTCGATGAGCTGATGCGCCGCCTGTGGGAAACCAACGGGCAGTTTCAGTCCGCTGATTTCGCGCCGCAGAAGCCTTATACGCTCGCCGACGTCCAGCACGCCCTCGCCGACGTGACCGCGGATTCGGCTTTCGCCGGCCAGTTCTTCCGCCGCCATATTTACGGCCACGAAGCGCACGACTGGGCGGCGCTCCTCGCCCCCGCGGGCCTGAGGTTGCAACCCGCTACCACCACGCCGTGGCTCGGCGCCTGGGGGCTGGAATTCAGTTCCACCGGTGCGACCCTGTCGGCGGGCACCGTGGTCGGGGGGCCGCTTTACGCCGCCGGACTCGACCGCGGCGATCGAATCGAGCGCCTCGACGGTCGGAAAATTCGCACCGAGAAAGACCTCACGAAAGCCCTCGCTCGTCATAAGCCCGGCGATGTGCTGACGGCTGACGTCAGCCAGCGAGGTCTACCAACTCGTGCTATCAGTGTCACCACCCAAGCCGATCCAACCTTAATATTTTGGCCATTGGACAAGCTTGTTGATTATGATCGCACGATGACCCCGAGCGAAAAGGTATTCCGCCGACTGTGGCTGACGGGTCAATAGCTTGCTTTCCGCCGCTGGCCTACCCAAACAGCACCTTCAGGAATACGAGCGCGAAGACCACCGCCCCCAGGATCACCAGCACGCGGCCGTGCCACCGCGAAGCGGCCGAGTAGGTGGGCACGCGGCCACCGTCGGGCAGCGTTGTCAAGCTCGTCATCAGGTACAACCCAAAGAAGACGCCCAGCAGCCCGCCCAGCAGGACCGAAGCGTAGCCCAGCACCAGCTGCCCGGCAGTTACGGTCCGCGGTTCGGCCAAGGCGCGGGCGCGGATCGCGGCCAGCTCAGCCACGGCACCCACCGGCATCTCCTGGCCGCGTTCCCGCAGGATACGCTGCGCGAGGGCCACGTCCAGCGCGCCCCATTCGTCGGGCTTCGCGAGTACTTGCCACAGCTCGGTATCGGTGAACTCGAACAGGTAATGGTCGTTGGCTACCATCGCCGCCTGCGGCTCCAGCGCCAGCCGGAGTAAGTCGCGCGCCAGCCCAAAATCGGGTCCCCTCAGCAGTACCATCGCAGCTGGATTCTGCTGAAAAGTGGTCAAGCCATCCGTGATCGCCACTTCGTCCACCAGCCGGCCTTCCAGACCATTCGCGGCCAGCAGCGCCACTACCTCCTGCGCGGCTTCCCGGCTGATGAAGCGTTGAAAAAGCAAAAAGTCAGTCGACATAAGCGAAAAGTATCGGCTTGCTACTGGTGCCGCCGCTACTGCCCGGCGTACACCAGCGCCGCCGCTACGAGCGCCGGCAGGGCCTGGATAAAGAAAATCTTGCGGCTCACGGTCAACGCACCAAAAAGGCCCGCTACTACTACGCAGCCCAGGAAAAAAAGCTTGATTGGCCCGCCCCACTCCCCCAGCCACAGGCCCCAGCCCAGACCGGCCGCCAGAAAGCCATTGTAGAGGCCCTGGTTCGCGGCCAGCGATTTCGACGCCGCCGAGAACTCGGGCGTCAGGTTGAACGCCTTCCGACCGGTGGGCGTGTCCCAGAGAAACATCTCCAGGACCAAGAAGTAGACGTGCAGAACCGCGACGAGTGCCGTGAAAACCGAACCGAGCATAACCATAGAAAAAACGCGCGGCGGGAGAAAAGCCGGCGCCACAAGGTAGCCGCTCCCTACCTTTCCGCCCCAATGCTCGCCCGCCGCCACTTTCTGCGCCTGCTGGGCTTTGGCACCACCGCCGGCCTGTTGGACCTTCCCCAGCGAGCCACTGCCCGCCCCGCCCCCGTGGAAACCTTCCTCAAGAACGATCGCCTCCCCGTCGTCCGCCCCGGTTGGCCGGGCAATCGCCTCATCGGCCGCGAGTTCGTCAACCCCGACGGGACCCTATTCGAGTCGAAGCTCGGCAATCTGCTGCGCTGGAAGCTTCAGCGGAACCCCCAGCGCGCGGAAAAGGCGGCCGATGTTTGGACGCCCGTCATCCAACCCCTGGCGCCCGATCTCCTGGCGGGCACCGCCCCCGCGGCGCAGGACGCGCTCGTCTGGCTCGGCCACGCCAGCTGGCTGATTCAGTGGGGCGGGCGGCGCGTCCTCACCGACCCGGTATTCTTCCAGGCGGCCGTCATCAAACGGCGCCATCCGCTGCCTTTCCCCGACCCGGCGCAGCTGCGGAATCTGGACGCCATCTTCATCTCCCACGGCCACTACGACCACTTGGACGAAGCCTCGGTCAAAATCGTCCTCGCCGCCAACCCTGCGGCCGTCTGGCTCACGCCCCTGCGGATGGCGCCACTCCTGGTCGGCTGGGGCGTGCCGGCGGCGCAGATTCAGGAAGCGGGCTGGTGGCAATCGTATGACCTGCTCGGTCCCGACTGCCCGCTCACCTTCACGTTCCTGCCCGCCCAGCACTGGTACCGGCGGGGCCTCGCCGACATCAACCGCGTCCTGTGGGGCTCGCTGCTGCTCCGGCACGCGGCTACCGACCGCACCCTCTGGTTCGCGGGCGACACCGCGTGGGGCCCGCACTTTCAGCAGATTGCTGACCATTTCGGCCCCCTCGACTACGCCCTGATCCCCATCGGCGCCTACAAGCCGCGCTTTATGATGGCCCCCGCCCACATCGGCCCGCCGGAAGCCATCAAAGCGTTCAACATTCTGCGCGCCGAAACCTTCCTGCCGATGCACCACGGCACCTTCGACCTTTCCGATGAGCCCGCCTCCGAGCCGCTGCGCACCGTTCAGCAGATCGCCGCGAGCGGAGGGCTGAGCGCCGGCCAGCGGCTAGTGACACCCGCCGTCGGTGAAGTCACCGCGTTGCGTTAGCTTGCCGTCCTATTCGCTTATCGCCCGGCCATGCCCCGCCTCCTGCCCGCTCCCAGCATCATTCAAGCCGTCGGGACCAAGCCCAAGCGGATCGAAGAGTACGTCGGCCGCGTCAACTCCGGTCACGAGTCCATCAGCCTGGCGCGGATGATCTCGCCGAGTGGCTGGGAAGAGCCCGGTCAGCGCCCCGAGTTCGAAGAGATCACCCTCGTGCTGCGCGGCACGCTCCACGTCGAGCACGACAACGGCATTATGCGCGTCGGCGCCGGCCAGGCCGTCATCACCCACCCCCACGAGTGGGTGCGCTACTCCACCCCCGACCCCGGCGGCGCCGAGTACGTCACGATCTGCATCCCGGCCTTCTCGCCCGATACCGTCAAGCGTGACGTATAAGCCCGCCCCTTCATCCCCACTACCTCCCCATGCCGACCCTCCTCCCCGCCCCCACCATCGTCGAAGCCGTGGGCACCAAGCCCAAGCGCATTGAAGAGTACGCCGGCCGCATCAACAGCGGCCACGCCGCCGTCAGCGTCGCCAAGATGACTTCGCCGAGTGGCTGGGAGGAGCCCGGTCAGCGCCCTGAGTTCGAGGAGATCACCATCGTACTACGCGGCGCGCTCCGCGTCGAGCACGACGGCGGCGAAATGTGGGTCCGCGCCGGGCAAGCCATCGTCACGCATCCCGGCGAGTGGGTCCGCTATTCCACCCCCGAGCCCGAAGGCGCCGAGTACGTCGCCGTTTGCCTGCCCGCTTTCTCGCCCGATACCGTCAAGCGGGACGGGTAGCGCGCGGTGAGCGCAAGTACATCAAGGACCGGTCGCAGCGGGTGACGTTCTCCACGGCTGAGTAGTGGGCGGTGACTAGCGCGAGGTTAGAGTTTGTTTTGTGATTAATGTAGTATCGGTAATTATCGAGTTGCAGTAGTTACCACTACACTGTCACTGACTAAGGCCGCTCGCTTAGTGTTGATATTTACTAAATATTGACAAACCAGCTTGCGCTTTCCTTTTCTGAAATAAGCTTCTTCCACGCTAGCCAAGTAGTGGTCCGGGCTGAGTCTAGTGAAATAGATCAACGCGAGTCGTTTTGGAACAGGCTGGCGGTCGCGACGAGCCTGCTTTCGCACCAGCATTGTGACAATTCGCTCGCGCTCTAATTCAATGGGTGTTTCTCTTTCAATAGTCGACCTCCATTCAGGGCCGTGCTTCTTGTTGAGCCAACTTATTACGGAGTCGTTATGCAGTTTGACGCTTTTAATCAATTGCTCGGATACCATACAGCCGGCAACACTTTGGAACCTCACGTTCCACCTCAGTGCAACGATGCTTTTGGCCGCATCTTCTGCGGAAGACATTCGTGACAACCCATATGTCTGCAAGACAACTACAGTATCAGGCTTAGGTATACCCGTAGCAACAAATGCTTGCGCTGCGCGATCTGGCACCGCCTTTCTCTGTGACTTGCAGCCACCAAAAATAAGAATCCCGCATAAGGTCAACAAATGGAGTCGGTTGCGGAAGTGGTAGCGCATAAAAAGTGTGGGCAAAAATTCATCGGATTAAGCCCTTGTCCCTGCGGAACCCATTCCCCAAGCCTCCGCCCTTGACCACAAGCCCGCGGAACCCATTCCCCAAGCCTCCAGCCGTCACCGGATACCCAAGAACGCCCATCCCCAGCCCTCCGGCCTTGACCGGAAGACTAAGAACACCCGTTCCCAGCCTTCCCGTCCAGCCCCGAAGACTAAGAACGGGCGTTCGCGGCACCTCGGGCTCGGCCGGAGCCTCGCGAACGGTCGTTCGCGGCCCTCCGGTCTAGACCGGAACG
>JBKJUQ010000116.1:0-4055 GCA_046590685.1 Hymenobacteraceae bacterium | reverse complement strand
CTCCTGCGCATCGACCACCTCAACGATCCCGACGGCGGCTGCGCCGACCTGCGCATTGCCTACCTGCTCGACACCAGCAGCGTCGGCCCCACGCACCCGCGCTGGCGGGGCTGCCCGCTGCCCGCCTTCCGGCGCCCCGAGCTGGCGGAGTTTCAGCAGCGCGAAGTGGACACCCTGCGGGCGCTGAACCGCTACCTGGAGTCCGGCCAGTTTGCCCGGGCGCTCCCCCTCGCGGCAGCGCGGCGGCGGGGTGAAGTGGGCAACCTGCGACTGGCCGTGCATCAGGATGCCTACACGTTTCAGGCCCAGGAAATCTGGTACGCCCGCGCACTGGCAGGCGTCGGCCAGGCACAGCGCGCCGTGGCGGTACTTGATTCGGCCGAGTTCGACCGCCCCCGCAACGGCCACCTGCTCAGCGAGCGCGGCATCATCCGCATCCGCTATCTGCAGGATATCAGTGGCGGACGCCGCGACCTGATGTTGAGCGCGGCTACCGGATGGGTGCTGCGCGATTCGACAGTGCTGGCCGAAGCCAACGTGACGACCGAGGCATTTGGTCGCCAGGTCCGAAGGCGCGAAAAGCTGCACAGCCTTGCCAGCGCCGGGCCCAATTTTTTCGTCGATCTGGCCGACGAAAACCAGTTACAGCTCGGCGCCTTCGGGCTGCTGGGCGGCGCGGGGCGGGGTGCCTCGGGTGGCATTTTCGTGGGGAAGCGCACCCGGCCGGGCGAGTGGCTGGCGAATTACTCGCCCGGCGTGGGGCTGGAGCTGCTGGCCCATCCGCTGGTGGTGGCGCCCAAAGTGTGGTACGAAGCAGAATTCGCAGTCGTCGGCGGCCGAGTCGACCTGACGTACTACCGCTACCGCAACCAAAACGACTTGCGCCTAACCCCGCAGCTCGGCTTAAGCCTGGCAGGCTACGGCAATCTCTTCTACGGCATCAATATTCCCCTCACCGGCGAGCGCCTCGCCGTACTGAATGGCCACCGCCTTACCCTGTTCATCAATTTCCTGAAAATGACGAAGTTCGGGGGCTGAGACGGGGGTAGAATGAATGGCACCCGGCCGCCAACAAATGCCCTCGCACCGGGTTGAGCGCCTATGACTGACTTCTCCGGCCGCACCTACCTGCTCATCGGCGCTTCTTCGGGCATCGGGCTGGCCACCGCCCGGCGCCTCGCCACGGGCGGGGCCACACTTATCACCGCTTCGCGTACCCGGTCCGACGAGCTCGCCGCCCGCGGCACGGCCCACGTGCCCTTCGACGCCACCGCGCCCGACCTCCCCGCCCTGCTCGCCGCCCTGCCCGACGTGCTCCACGGCGTGGCGTACTTCCCCGGCTCCATCAAGCTGCGGCCGTTTGAGCGCCTGACGCTGGCGGATTTTCGGGCCGATTACGAGCTCAACGTCCTCGGCGCCGTGGCCGTGTTGCAGGCCGTGTGGCCGCGGCTGCGCAAGGCCGGCGGCGCGTCGGCGGTGCTCCTGAGCACGGTGGCGGCGGGCACCGGCATGGCCTTCCACACGAGCATCGCCGCGGCGAAGGGCGCCGTCGAGGGCCTCACCCGCGCGCTGGCCGCCGAAGGCGCGCCGCACGGGGTGCGCGTCAACTGCGTAGCCCCCAGCCTGACCGATACGCCCCTGGCCGCGCCACTCCTCAACACCCCCGAAAAAGTAGAAGCCGGCGGCAAGCGCCACCCCCTCGGCCGGGTGGGCCAACCCGACGATGTAGCCGCCATGGTCGCGTTTCTACTCTCCAACGAAGCCAGCTTCCTCACCGGCCAGGTGTTAGGGGTAGACGGCGGAATGGGGAGGATTAAATGAGAACTGTGAACTGAGAACTGAGAAGTAGTGCGACTTGCAGTTCACACCTCTCAGTTTACACCTCTCAGTTCTCAGTTCACACCTCTCAGTTCTCAGTTAAAAACCTCACAGTTCACAGTTAATTCATGCTCCTCTTCTGGCATCGCCGCGATTTGCGCCTTCCCGATAACGCTGGCCTGGCCGCTGCTTTGGCGAGCGGGGACGCGGTGCTGCCGGTGTTCATCTTCGACCGCGACATCCTCGACCACCTGCCAGCCGATGATGCCCGCGTGACCTACATCCACGACGCCGTGACGGCTTTGCGGGTAGCGTACGAAGCGCACGGCGGCACACTGCTGGTGCGCTACGGCCGGCCAGAGGAGGTGATTGCCGCGTTGCTGACGGCTTTTCCCGCCATTACAGGCGTTTTCACGAACGAAGATTACGAGCCTTACGCCGCCCGCCGCGATGGCGCCGTGGCAGCGCAGCTTGCCCCGACGGGGCGCACGTTTCAGGCGTTCAAAGACCAAGTAGTCTTCGCGAAGGACGAAGTATTGTCGAAATCGGGCACCGTGCATCGGGCGTTCGGCATGTACCGCGATACGTGGCTCGCGCGCCTCACGCCCGCCGATCTGGCCGAGCGGCCGTCGGCGGCGCTGGCCGCAGAACCGGGGCGGCTGTATGGCGGCGCGGCGCCCCCCATTCCCTCGCTCGACGCGATGGGTTTCCGGCGGCGCGAGCTGCACCCCGTGCCCGACGGCTTGCCGGAAGAAGGCATCGTCAGCAACTACCACCACACCCGCGATGTGCCCGGCCACGCCCGCAGCACCACGCGCGTATCGGTGCATTTGCGGTTCGGCACGCTCTCGCCGCGCGAGCTGATGCGGCAGGCGCAAACGCTCAACCCGACGTTTCTGCACGAGCTCATCTGGCGCGATTACTTTATGCTGCTGCTTTGGAAATTTCCGGAGACGGTCGAAGAATCGTTCGCCCCGAGTCTGCGCCTCCTGCCGTGGCGCAACGACGAAACCGAGTTTCAGGCGTGGTGCGACGGCCGCACGGGCTACCCGTTCGTCGATGCCGGCATGCGCGAGCTGAACGCCACCGGCTTTATGCAAAACCGCGCCCGGATGGCGACGGCGTCGTTTCTGATAAAGCATCTGCTGATTGATTGGCGCTGGGGCGAACGCTACTTCGCCGAAAAGCTCCTCGATTACGACCTCAGCCAGAACGTCGGCAACTGGCAGTGGGTGGCCGGCACCGGCGTGGTGAACGCGCCGTGGTTCCGGGTTTTTTCGCCCCAAAGTCAGCTCGAAAAGTTTGACCCGGCGATGAAATACGTGCGGCAATGGGTGCCCGAAGTGGGCACCAGCCGCTACGTGGCGCCCATCGTCGACCACAAGCGGGCGCGCGAGCGGGCGCTGGCCACTTACAAGGCTACCACCGAGGCCGCGCGGGCGTAACGGCCCCGGCCCCCTTGCCGCCACTACCTGAACCAGATGCCGGGCGCGGCAGTTACGCAATCTCGTAGTACTTTGCAGCCCAAAGTTAGTTTTATGGAATCGTACGCTTCCCCCGACGCCGCTCCCACCCCGGCTCCTCCCCCGCTCTCGGACCGCGCGCGCATCCGCGCCGCCTACCGCGACTACCTGCTGCGCCACGGCGCGCCGCCGCCCACCGTTTTCGCGCTCGCCGAGACGGTCGGGCTCTCCGAGAGTGCCTTCTATGAGCACTATTCCACTTTCGAGGCGATCGACCGCGACATCTTCCGTGAGTTCATCGAGCAGGCCCGGCACCGCGCCGAAGCCACGCCGGAGTACGCGGCCTACGCGGTGCGCGAAAAGCTCCTCGCCTTCTACTATACCCTCATCGAGGGCCTGCGGGCTGAGCGCTCGTACGTGCAGCTTAAGCAACGGCAGCGGCCGTTTTTTGGCCGCCCGACGCCCGTATACCTGCAAGACGCCAAGACCGCTTTCGAGCAGTACGCCGACGAGCTGCTCATCGAGGCGCGGATGAGCAAAGAGGTCGTCCGCCGCGCGTTCCTGAGCGATCAGTACGCCGCCGGTTTCTGGTACCAGCTCCTGTTTCTGCTCGACTTCTGGCTCAAGGACTCCTCACCCAACTTCGAGCGCACCGACGAAGCCGTCGAGAAAGCCGTCACGCTGAGCTTCGACCTGATCGGGCGCAACTCGCTCGATTCGGCGGTGGACTTCGCGCGGTTTCTGTTTCGGAAGTAGGTCATTTTCGATTGAGTG
>JBKJUQ010000357.1:0-10141 GCA_046590685.1 Hymenobacteraceae bacterium | reverse complement strand
GCCAAATTTATGGGACAGTTTATGGGACAAATTTTCCGATTGCAATCGACTTCACTGGACTCAACTGGACTCTCAAATTTGCAAAATGGCCTTTAACAGCTATAAAAGCGGTTTTTGCGTTCAGGTAAATCTAACTAGCTACAGTGGTTCGATTCCTAGCGCCACCACCGATCAAGCGCAACGCCCCGTAAGTCAGCCACTTACGGGGCGTTTGTTTTGGAAAATATCCTCAAGCCACCGTTATGCTGATCCGAATCGTGCGGATGATTTTTCGCCCTGACGCCGTACCGGCGTTTCTGGATATTTTCACTACCTCGCAGCCGAAGATTGAGGCGCAGCCCGGTTGCCGCTCGGTCCGGCTGTGGCGCGATTCAGCCACACCGCACATCCTCGCCACATATTCGATCTGGGAATCGGAGGCGGACCTCAACGCCTACCGTCGCTCGGAGCTGTTCGGGGGGGTGTGGCCGCGCACCAAAGCGTTATTTGCCGAACCCGCGCAGACATTTTCGTTTGAAGAAGCCTAAGCCTCCTATGACTTACTTCGACCTGTACGGTTTGCCCGAATCCTTCCGGCTCGACGCGGCGGCCCTACGCGCCGCGTATCACCGATTGAGCCGGGAGACACACCCCGATTTTTTCGCTACTGAGTCGGCCGATGTTCAGCAAGCGATCCTCGAAAAAGCTACCCTGAACACGGACGCCTACCGAACCCTGTCCGACTACGACCGACGCCTGGAATACGTCCTGCGGCTGCACGGCCACCTCGGTGCGAGCGGCGAAGCCCCGGCGCTACCGCCTGCTTTCCTCATGGAAGTGATGGAACTCAACGAGCAGGTGATGGAGCTGGAAACCGACTCCGATCCGGCTGCGGCCGCGCGCGCGGCGGCTGCCATCGGTGCACTGGCCGACGAGTTGGAGGCAGGTATCCAACCTACTCTCGTCGCCTACCCTACCCTGCCCGAGGTCGAACAGTCTGCGGCCCGCAGCCGCGTACTGGCCTACTACCTGCGCCGCCGCTATGTACTGCGCCTACGCGAGCAGGTGGCGCGGCTGAGCGGGCATTGCTAAATCGGGTTGCGCGGTTCGCGGCGCAGGGCTAGCTTTGCACCCCGATTCCCGCGCAGCTCATCTGCGTGTTTTTGCCCGGATGGCGGAACCGGTAGACGCGACGGTCTCAAACACCGTTACCGCAAGGTGTGCCGGTTCGACTCCGGCTCCGGGTACGCAAACCCTCGTTTCCCTCGCCGGAAACGAGGGTTTTGTTTTTGCTCCCTCAGGCTTTTTCCGCCCTTCATTGGCTGAATCATGGAATCGGTGGGGTACATTCAATAAACGTCTTAAACAGCGCGCCAATGCCTGCGCAGGTAGTAGCTTTGGATAACGACTGACCCGCTAACCTTCCTCGCTGCCTATGGCCCGTCTCTACTCGCTGATTTGCTTGCTCTTCGTCATTGGGCTGAGCGGCCCGGCTCGCGTGGCGGCCCAGACGTTTCCGGCGGTGCCCGCCTCCCCTTCCACCAGCCTGCGCGACGTGGCTCTGCGCGACTGGCTGCGCCAGAATTGGTACGACGGCAAGCGCACGATTCTGAGTTATTCGACCGCCCGCGCCAAGCTCTACAACTACGTTGACAACCAGGCGGGGCTGGTGCGGTGCGTGTACTCGGGCTACACCGAAGCCAAGGCGTTCAGCTTCAGCGGCACGAGCACTACGATGCAGAATATTAACTGCGAGCACACCGTGCCGCAGTCGTGGTTCAACGAGGTCGAGCGGATGCGCTCCGATATCCACCACCTCTTCCCGAGCGTGATCGAGTGGAACGCGGACCGCGGCAACGACCCCTTCGCCGACATCCCGGACGCGCAGACCACCAAGTGGATCCGGGGGCTCGTTAGTCAGACCACCGTTCCGACCACCAACCTCAGTGAGTGGAGTGAGGACAAGAGTACGGCTTTCGAGCCGCGCGAAGACCACAAGGGCAACGTCGCGCGGGCCGTGTTCTACTTCTACACGATGCACGCCAACCAGACCTTCGACGCGGGCAAAGGCGTTATTACGGCCGTCGGCGACCTCAATATGCTCTATCAGTGGCACCTGGCCGACCCAGTGGATGCGCGCGAACAGGAGCGCAACCGCCGCACCGCCGCTTCGCAGGGCAACTACAACCCGTACATCAACGACCCTTCGCTCGTGGCCCGCGCCTGGGGCTTCCAGGGCGTAGGCGTCATCCCGACGGTGGAGTTCGCGGCGGCATCGGGCACGCAGGCAGAGGGCAACAGCGGCACCACTACGTACGCGCTCACCGTCGCGCTCACCGCCGAGCCCAGCAGCACCGCCACCGTGCAGGTGGCCACCACCGCCACGGGCACCACCGCCACTACGCCCGCCGACTACACCTTTACCTCGCCCCAGACGCTGACGTTTGGACCCGGCCTGGCCATCTCCCAGACCGTGAGCGTGACGATAGTGGGCGATGCGACCGTGGAAACCGACGAAACCCTGCGCCTCCAGCTGCAAAACGTTACTGGCCCGATGACCCTCGGCCCCTCCACGACGCACACGCTGACGATCACGAACGACGATGTGGCGGCGAGTACCTCGACGCTCGCCTTCGCCAAGGCCAGCGGCAGCTTCCCCGAGGGCAATGCCGGCACCACGACGTACTCCGTGACCCTGACGCTGACCCCGGCCGCCGCCACCACCGTGACGGTCCCCATCAGCGTCGATGCGGCTAATACCTCCGCCGATGCGACCGACTACACCTTCGGCACCACATCCGTGACTTTCACTGCCGGCCAAGCCTCGCGCACGGCTTCCGTGACGGTCAAGGGCGATCTGCTCGTGGAGCCTGATAAAGTACTGACCCTGCGCCTGGGCACCCCGACGGGCACCGCCACGCTGGGCACCATCAGCACCCACTCACTCACCATCCGCAACGACGACGCGCCCGCTGGCAGCGAGGCGCTGAGCTGCGGCGGTCTTTTCTTTTCGGAATACATCGAGTCTACCAGCGGCAGCAACAAGGCGGTGGAGATCTATAACCCCTCCGATGCGTCCGTGAGCCTGGCAGGTTACCAAGTCAAGGTCTTCAACAACGGCGCTACCATCGCCAACGCCACCCTCAACCTGACCGGTAGCCTCGGCAGCCGCGAGGTGTACGTCATCATCAACAGCGCCTCCACCGATCAGACGTTTCTGGACCAGGGCGACGCGACGTCAAGCGTAACCAACTTCAACGGCAACGACGCGCTGACGCTGAGCTACAACGGCACCGTCCTCGACGCGATCGGCGTCGTGGGGGCCGACCCTGGTGCCGCTGGCTGGGCGCTGCCCACCGGCGGCGCGACCGCCAACTTCACCCTGGTGCGCAACGCCACCGTGAAGCAGGGCCAGGCCACCTGGGCCGCCGCTGACGATGAGTGGACCTCCGTTGGCGCCGATCAATACGGCTACCTCGGCGCGCAGGCCGCCAACGAGTGCGACGGCATACTTCCCGTCACCCTCATCCGCTTCGAAGGCCGCCGCACCGGCGCGCGCACCGTGCGGCTAAGCTGGCAAACCGCCCAGGAGCTCCGCAACGACTACTTTGAGGTAGAAAAATCCGCCGATGGCCGCGCGTTCCGCCCCTTCGGGCGAGTAACTGGTAGCGGCACCACTACGGCGCCGCGCGCGTATCAACTCACCGATACGGCCGCCACCGCAGCGGCGTACTACCGCCTGCGGCAGGTTGACTTTGATGGAACCGTTGCCTTGAGCGACGAAGTCTATCTTCCCGCCCCGCTCGTGGCCCGCCTGACGGCGGCGCTGGTCCCCAGCCCTACCGACGGGGCCGTGACGTTGCGCGGCCTTCCCGCCGATCTGCCCCTTACCGTCACGCTGCACTCGGTTCACGGCCGCTGCCTGCGCCCGCCCGTCAGCACCACCGCCGCCGAGGCCAGCCGTCACCTGAGCGCGGCCCTCTGCGCGGCCGCGCCGGGCGTGTATCTGGTGAACGTCGTCTACGCCGGCCAGCAACAGATGCTGCGCGTATTGAAGCAGTAGCCACCCCCCCGAGCTGACTGCGCGCCCCTGCTTCGGCTTGGTCTAATCGAGCGGTGGCTCCGGCGGATGCTGCCACTTATGCTCATCGCGCCGGTTGAGGGTGCCTTCTTTGTCGAGATTTCCTACCACAGTCGAGAAGAAGATTACGACAAAAAACAGCGAAATCCCGATCTGCGCTACCACTACCTTCATCAGCAACGGGTACACGGGATGGATATCGCCGTATCCGACGGTGGTGGCCGTCACGAAGGCGAAGTACACGCCCTGCACCCCCGAGAGCGGGTGATGGTTGAACGCCGCGATACCCTGCACGCGCAGGCGCTGGTCGAGATAAATGTAGAGTGTGGCGAAAAACAGCGTGATTTCTGTGAAGTTGACAATCACCAGCACCAGTGAGCGCTTGAAGGACGTGTGCCCACGCGACAAATCAGCCAGGAAAATTCGGCAAAGCAGGAAATGAACGGTATCGAAGCTGAGTAGCGCCGAAATAAGCACGACCCCCACGCCCGACGTCATGCCCAGCTTGAAGAGCACCACATACCACAGCAGCTTGATCGTGGCGAGCCACTCGATGGCCGTGCGT
This sequence comes from Hymenobacteraceae bacterium, assembly GCA_046590685.1. Classification (GTDB taxonomy): domain Bacteria; phylum Bacteroidota; class Bacteroidia; order Cytophagales; family Hymenobacteraceae; genus JANNMJ01. The sequence goes on along the minus strand of JBKJUQ010000357.1, from coordinate 5,516 downwards.
CGAAATAAAAACGAGCCCCCCCCGATGCGGTCCACCGCTGCGCGGTACAACGTCCCAGGCATCACGAAGGCGAGCAGCTTTAGCGTAATCCGCAGAAGTCGCTCAATCCCGAAATCGCGGTAGTGCGTCTGCCGCCAGATGGCGCGCAGATCGGAGCGGTGCTTGGCGTAAACGCGCCGCGGAATCGGCGTCTCGCCGCGCGTACCAATCAGAAGCTGATAAAGAAAACTGACCACGGCCGGCGCGCCCGCGACCGGAGTAGGACCGACGAGCGCCCGAAGTTCGGCTAAAATTGGTTTCAGGCGCTCCTCCCTCCTTTCCACCTCAACAGCGAACCGGCCGCTGGCCTGCTTGAAGCAGACCGGCGGCCGGTTCTGTTTTCCCCGTTTTAGCTGCTCTTGCCCGCCCTTTTAGAGTGGAGCCAGGCAAGTAATCTTTTAGGTTCGGGGCGAGAATCCCGCTGCTCCCTTCAGCTTGCGGTTGCCAACGGTAAAGGCGCGCGAGATGTTGAAGCCAAAGTAGATATCGCCCTTGAAAAAGTCGCCTGTCGTCTGCGGAATGAAAAACTTCTCCACCATCCCGTTCGAATTCGTGAAGTGCAGCTGGAAGACGTGCCCTCCGGTTTCGATATCGAAGCCCACGCCGATGGAGTTGTGATAGCGCGAGTCGTCAGCCGTCGCGCCGGGCAGTATATAGTAGTATTCCCCCGTGAGCGCCAAGCGCTTCGTAAGCTTTTGGCGCAATGCTACCCCTACGGCCATCACGTCGTTCTGCTCCTGGCGGGTCATCACCAGGTTGCGGTGCACCCACGTCGGCATCAGCTGCAGGGAGAACCCATCGCTGAATTTCCGCGCGATGAGCGCCTGATACGTGTACGTCACGCGCGAGCGCAATGGCCGGTCATCGCGCAGCGAGCCCACGTACTTGAGCGTCGAAACGGCCGAAGTACCCAGCAGCGTCAACGTAAAGGGCATCGTCCCCGGCCCCGTGCCTTGATGCAGCGCGCGGTACTTTAGTAGTCCATCGAACGTCTTCTCGTTCGATGACCGCCCGACTCCCACCGTCAGGTTGGGGGTAATACCGTATTCGAGGCCCAAACGAATCGTGCCTTGGTCCAGCCCAAAGAAATTGTACGCGCCTGAGTTGAGTGTCCCAAAGCGGTGACTGATCAGGAAGTGCATCGTGTTCTTGCTGGCCGTCTCCACGGAGTGACCATTGATGATCCGAATGCTCTTGAACGTCGCCTGCACCCGTTCGGCCACCGGCTCGGTTGGCGTGGTCTGCCGCTCGAGCTCCTTCAGCAAGTCATCCTGGGCAGCGGCCGAATGGCCACCCAGCGCCAACCCAACCAGCAAAGCACCGCCAACCAGGCGGGCGGATTGAATTTTTAGTATCGAAACGAGGGAGAAAAAGTGTCTCATTTGGTAGCAGTGGGGGACGCGTTAACGGAAACAGGATCGCAGATCAGCGTAATGTTGACGTCGACGGCCTTGGCAATGTGGTCGCGGACAATGAGGGGGATATCAATCCCATAATCGGCTGGCGAGATCACCAGTCGCGTCGTGCCTGTCAGGCGCCCGTCCTTCAACTCCAGCCAGACTGGGGCCGACATCGGGCGCAGTTTGCCGTGCATCGATAGCTCGCCCTTCGCATACACCGTAAGTTTCGCGCCGGGCTGCAACGCACCAGGTTGGTAATCGACGAACTTACCCGTGAAGATGGCTTTCGGGTAGGTGTCGGTTTCGAGGTAGCTTTCATTGAAGTGCTGCTGCATCAGCGAGCGCTCAAACTGGAAGTCACTCATCTGCAGCGAAACGGCCACTTGACCGGTGCCTAAGTCGATCACGGCCGACGTTTTCGTATTGCGTGCCTCAATATCGACTACTGGCGTGGCCGAAAAGAGGGTCGTAAGCCCAAAGCGGGTGAGGTAACGCCCCGTTTGAGCACGAGCCGAATGGGGCGCCACCACCCCTCCTAACAGCATCGTCACTACGAGCGCCGGTAAAAACAGACAGGTGCGCATCATAGCAACCAGATGAAAGGGCGAAAGATCACGAAAAGCAAGCAATTGTCTGCCCACTAATCGGCCAAGGCACCCCGGCGCACCCATTGCTTAACGCGTGCAATGTCGCAATCTGCCATTTTTGGTTGTCCCTGCGGCATCTGAGGAGCCCCCGGCTTGTGTTCAATCGCGGGTAAGAGCTTGCCCGACTGAACTGCGGCTTGCAAACCCGCGACTGTTTCATAGTTGAAGCCGGAAGCTAAGAAACCGACACCGCCCGGCTTGTGGCAGGTGATGCAGTTGTAACGCTCGAGTACCGGGCGTACCACCAGTGAATACGTTGCTACGGCGGTCGTGTCGCACGGTGCCACGACGGGTGCACCCGTGAGGTCTTCGAGGTTTTCGGACGCACAGCCCCCGAGCGCGGCCGATAGCAACAGGGCGGCCGGAAAAAGGTAGAGAAGCGATCGCATCAAGGTGCGGAGAAAAAGGCAAGAAAGAAACCCGGACTATTATCCGGGAAGTGATGAGGAGAGTAACAGCGCGGCAACGGTTAACTCCCGAGCACTGTCTGGAAAGCTACTCTGGATACACGTTGGTTTGAACCTTGGCGTAACAAGCAAGAGCGAACTCACAAATTGTACCGGTCACGAAACCAGCCACACGAATGAGGCCAAGCGTCGACGAACGGCCGCCAAAGAAGCGTACGAGGCGCCAAACCCCGGCCGGACGTTAGGGCGGCCCTTTTATTCGCTTTCGGCGTGATAGACGTTGCTTGAACCGAAAGCTTACCCCTTACAAGCATTCCAGCGCCAAAGAAGCGGGAGGGTCCCGTCTCAGCCGGGTCTACCACATCGATAGGCAGTACGTGACTGCCTACTGAATAAAGCATGCCTGCTAACTCAACCTTCCAAATCATCTGGCCCCGATTCATCACGCGCCGTACGTGATAACAACTGCCGCGTAGCCGAAATGTTTGACTTGGTCAACTCGCCGCTTACTGGCCAACGATCGACCCGCGCATGTTGCCCAGTACAGACAGCAGTGCCGTTTTATCGGCCGTTGGGATACTGTAGAAGTCGAGCGCCAGATCGAGCTGATGGGCAACTTCGTCGAATTCCTGGTTGGTAATATTCATGCCCCGATGCGCATCCACCATCGACATTCCCTTGTACGCCAAGGGTCCGCCGCTGACCGCGGCCGAGCCGAACTGGTCAATCAGGTGATTGCGTAAAACCTGCCGCCTAAAGTCGTTGCCCCCATTGACTGCGGCCAGGAAAGCCATGTGTGAGCGCAACAAAATGGAGTTGGGTAGCGCCGTTTCAGCACCAACGTTCGCCATAAACTTATCGACGATCTTGGAGATCCCGTCCACCTTACCCAACCGTTCATACAGCGTGACTTCGGGAGTGGGGGCCGGGTCAGCCTCTTTCTTACTACAAGCAGTACTGCTTGCCAGAACAATCGCGACCAACAAAGTCGTCAACAGACGACGCGTAAAAAGTACCATCTTACCAAGGAAAAAAAAGTGAAAAAAAACGTAAGTATCCAACCGATTGCATCCGAGCTAAGCGCATTGCTTAAGCATCAATCCAGAAGCGACGGATGTTCAGAGTAAAGCGCAACTGCTCAAAGGCCACCAGGTAAGCGGCCGGCACCGGGCACTGCGGCCCCGTAGCTATCGGCGGGGCGGGTAGCCGCAGCGGCGTGGCGTGGGCGACGCCATTGCGAGCAAAGGCTGCTGCGATAGCCGTTACGGAAGCTTCCGCCGGATGAAAAACAACGTGCGCGCTGGCCGTCTGCGGTTGAATCGAACAGGCACTTACACCCGGTACCGCCCCGATCCGCCGCTCAAGGGCCACGGCCTGTTCCGCGGAACGCACCCCGTCAACCCTGAACACGGCCATGTTTACTGGCTCCGCGTAGCTGTGCAAAACCGGGTCCTGCCAGTTAGCCCAACCCAATAAAGCGATGAAGGCTACGCCGAAAGTGAAGCCAGTCCGCCGCAGGTAAAAATGCTTCATAGATCCGATGTCTTCGGGGAATCGCTCGGGTATCTGTAGCGGGCATCCTCAACTCCGAAGTGCCCGCAATATTAGCGTCAGAGTCAGTTCAGGGTGTTTTTTATTCTGCCAAGCCAGGGGTTTAAAAGCTGAAAGGGCCGTATTTAGCGGTAAACGGTTTCTGCCTTTTTCGTCCTGTTGAGGCTGCGTCGACCAGCGGCTAACTTACAGTTCAGGGAGATTCGTCAAGGCGCGTGCGCTCCTTCGCCTACCTTCGCGCCTACAATTCAGCTCCGCGCGCCGCGCGTTTTCCCAGAACCAGTATTAATGGCTTTCCAGCTTTCGACCTACGAACCCACCGCCAAGTACGAGCAGCGCGTAGCGTATTTCTCCATGGAATTCGCACTCGATCAAGCCCTTAAGACCTATTCCGGGGGTCTCGGCTTCCTGGCCGGCTCGCACATGCGCTCCGCCTATGACGTTAAGCAGAACGTGGTCGGCGTCGGGATCCTGTGGAGTTTTGGGTATTATGATCAGGGCCGCAGCGAAGATCAGAGCTTGCGCGTCGACTACGTGCAGAAGCAGTATTCTTTCCTGGAAGATACCGGCGTCGTGTTTCCGATTACGATTCACGATTCGCCCGTCCACGTGAAAGCCTACGTGCTACGGCCCGAGACCTTCGGCACTGCGCCGATGGTGTTTCTGACCACCGACCTGCCGGAGAACGACTACCTCTCCCGCACGATCTCGCATCACCTCTACGATGCCGATACCGCCGCGCGCATCGCGCAGTCTATCCTGCTGGGTGTGGGCGGAGCCGAAGCGCTTGATCGCCTCGGCCTAACGCCCGAATTGTACCACCTCAACGAGGGCCACGGCTTGCCACTCGCTTTTTGGTTGCTAGGCAAGTACGGGGGGCCAAAATTTGACGTAGCCGAGGTGCAGCGGCGCTTGGTCTTCACGACGCATACGCCCGAGCTGGCCGGCAACGAAGAGCACCCCGCATCGCTGCTCGCCAAGATGTCGTTTTTTGGCCAAGTCCCCGCCAAGGATGCGGTAAAGGCAGTAGGAGCCACGATGGATGGCAACCTCAACTACACCCTCACGGCGCTGCGCTTAAGCAAGCGCGCCAATGCCGTAAGCCAGGTGCACGGGCGGGTGGCGAACGAGATGTGGGGTACCAACACCGGTATCTGCCCCATCATCGCCATCACCAACTCGCAAAATGGCCCCTATTGGCGCGATCCGGCACTCGCCGCCGCGCTGAAGGCCAAGAATAACACCGCTTGGCAGAGCCGTAAGCGCCAGCTCAAGGAAGATCTCTTCCGCGAGGTTGCCAATCAAACGGGCACGCTGCTCGACCCCGATAAGCTCACCCTCGTCTGGGCACGCCGGTTTGCCCAATACAAGCGGGCCGACCTGATCATCCGCGATTTCGAGCGGTTCCGCGCTTTGGTAGAAGATGCTGACCGGCCGGTGCAGGTTATCTGGGCGGGCAAGCCTTACCCGAA
>JBKJUQ010000350.1:0-2023 GCA_046590685.1 Hymenobacteraceae bacterium | reverse complement strand
GTCGTGCTCCGTGCCCGGCAGCGTCAACCGGTGCAGCTCGGTCAGCGCCTCGGCGAGGGTGTCGGACAGCTCGGTTGGCGGGTCGGAGGCCTCGGTGAGCAGTCGGCTCGCGGTGGTCGTCTGCGTGAGCAGCGCATCGAGGTGCTTACGGAATTGCGTTTCAAGCACGCGGGTATTGTCGAGCAGCGCCGCGCGCGCGGCGTCGGCGTCGCGACTCTGCGTCGTCACGTAGTCGAGGCTGTCGTACAGACTGACGTACAAATCGATGGTGGTAGTGGCGCGGCCGTAGCGGTGCAAAAACGCCTTGAAAAGCAACTGGCGGTTAATTTCCAGCAGCCGTTGCGCCGCCGAGTCGGAAAGCTGCGCGAATTCGGCCGGCTGCAGCGGCGCCCGGCGCAGGCCGTCGGCCAGGTTGCGGTAGGCGCGGGCCAGGTGCGTCGCCCACGCGACGGTCTTGCCCAGCAGCTGCTCGAAATAATAGAGTGCTTCGTCGGAAACCCGGGCTTCCTGCTCCTGGATTCGCCGGCGCTCGTACACGATACCCGCCACGAACAGCAGGGCCGTGATGCACACCCCCGCCAAGGAGCCCATAATATCCGACGCCCACGGGTGGTTAGCGAAGAATTGATCGATTGGATTGGTCACGGCGGGCATACGGCGGGTAAGCGAACTTAGGTGCCAACTGCGTTACGGGCCGGCTCGTTCAGCGCGCCTGGGCCCCGGGGGTTATCGAACGCTTCGTAACAGCTCGGCGGTGCGCGGGGCGGTGACTTGCAGCGCATACTTCTCTTCCATGAGCCGCCGACCGTTTTCACCCAGCCGTCGCCGTCGGGCGGCGTCGGCGCGTAGCTGATGCAGCGCCGCGACCCACTCGTCCTGCGTCTCGGCGAGGAAGCCATTCTCGCCGGGGCGCACGATGTCGGCGTTGACGCCCACCGGTGAGGCGATGACGGGGCGCGCGCACGCCAGGTTCTGAATCAGCTTAAAGCCGCACTTGCCCCGCTCCCAGAGCGAGTCGGTCAGGGGCATGATACCCACATCGAACGACTGCATATCGGGCACTTCCGTGGCTTTCGTCCACGGCCGGATTTCGAGCGGTATGCCCGGCAGCTGCTCGCGGATGCGCTCCGACGCCCCTACCGTTACGAGGCGGGCCTCCGGCGCTTCGGCGCAAAAGCGCGCCAGCGCCGGCTGGATGATCTGGAGCCACTGGTCGGAGTGGGGCGAGCCTATCCAGCCAATGGTAAAGTGTGGCCCCGTGGGCGGTGGTGCCAGCGGATAATCGTCGAGGTCGATAACGGTCGGCACCAGCTCAATGCGCCGGGCACCGGCCTTGCGGGCCCGGTCGGCGATGTACTCGTTGCCCGCCACTACCAGCGCGGCGTGGCGCATCACGGCGTCGATCTTGCGGCCCAGCAGGGCGCGCACCACGTGGTTGGGGTGGGCATCGTAGCGATGAAACCACGCGTCGTCATAGTCGGCGACGTACGGGATGCCCGCGCTTTTGAGCAGCGCTACTTCGGCGGCGCCCGGCACCCACGGCAGCGCTTCCATCTGCAGCCACAAGAGCTCGTGACCGGCTTTTTTCGCCCCGCGGATGGCCGCCACGCGCTGGCCGTAGGCGCGCAGCGTATCGGCTTTGCCGAAGGTTTCGCCCGGCTCGGGTCGCCCGTAGAGCTGGCGCATATAGGCATCACCGAGCAGCGGCTGGGTGGTCAGCCGGAAGCCGTGCGCTTCGAGGTACGGGTAATAAAGGTGAAAGCGGTAGCGACTGCTGGCCGCGAGCGCCGAGTAGCGCGGCAGGACGAGGACGTTCATACGAGGCCGCAAAGGTACCGGCCGGGGCGGCGTGGCTACCCGATCAGCTCGGTACCGTCATACACCTCGGCTACCGTCAGGGTGGCACCGATGCTGCGGAGCGGCACGGTGGCGGTGGCGTCGGTCGTCTCACGGAGCGCCCAGAATGACCCCTCTCCTTCGCGCGCGCTGTACTCGATGTGGCAGGTGCGGGAATCGACGGTGA
>JBKJUQ010000255.1:0-11827 GCA_046590685.1 Hymenobacteraceae bacterium | reverse complement strand
GGCCGACGAGGCCGGCGGCGAGCAGGCCGGCGCCGAAGCCCGCCAGACTCCAGGTGCCGTGGAAGGCGCCGATGATGGGTTTTTCGGGGCCGTAGGTGTCCTGCACGTCGAGGGCCTGGGCGTTCATGGCGATGTTGAGGAGGTCGCCGCCGAAACCGAAGAGGGCGAGGCCGCCAGCGAGCCACCACGCGGTGGGCGCCAGCCCGAGCAGCGGTAGGGTGAGGGCGTAGAGCGCCGCCGCGGCCATTACCACGCGGCGCGAGCCGATGGTATCGGTGAGCCAGCCGGCCAGGGGGAGAGCGACGACCGAGCCGGCGGGCATCGCGAGCAGCAACTGACCGAGCTGTCCTTCAGAGAGGTGCAGGGTGGCTTTGATATCGGGGATGCGCGCCGCCCAGGTGGCGAAGCAGAAGCCGCTGAGCACGAAGAGCGCGGAGACGGCGAGGCGGGCGCGGGTGGGGGAGGGCGGGGGAAGGTCGGGCATTGGAAGCGCGAAGATCGCGCGGCCGATCGCGCTGGGCGCGGGTTGGGGGTAGGCGGGTGCGAAAGGAGCGGAGAAGCGGCGGGGAAGGGACAGCGCGGGGCAGAAGCGAATCGCTGGAAATAGTTATTTTAGAAGACCGTTTAAATGTCGTTTAAGAGCAATTTTTAGTACTTCAGGAGCGATTAAACGCCGAGTCAGCGCGGTTAACGCTTGTTCAGATGCAAGTGATTGGCTTTCAGGAGCGCGTTGCGATCGTTGAGAAGGAGTTAAGCGACGCTAGGGAGCAATATTTTGTCGAGCTGGCGTAGGCGGGCGCGGGCTTGGCGGGGGCAACGCTTGCCGGGGAGGGCATAACCGCGCGATTGCACTGCGCGGGGGTGATTCGCGGGGTGGTGAAGGGGTAGATTTTGCATCTTTTGAAGTTGCGGGGGTGGGGGTATTGACATTGGCTCCCCCAGACCCACACCTTTGAGCGCTGCGGCACCGCATCATTTCTCTCCCTTTCAGAAAACTATTCGTATGGCTGCCTACCCGATGTCGCAAGGCGACTTGTATCTGTTGCTGCCCCAGGTGTGGGGGGCGTATACCGAGCATCAGGCGGTGTTTGGGAAGTACAAGAAGACGAAGTACCTGCCGACGCTGGCCGAGGAGGCGCTCAAGCGGCTCGACGCGGCGATGAAGCTGCCGAGCCAGCAGGCGCGCGGGGCGATGCCCGAATCGACGCGGGTGGAGCTGGTGCAGCAGCGCGACGAGTTTCTGGATCAGTGGAATCTGCTCGACGGCTACGTGGAGGACGCGTACCGCGCGACGGGCAACTACAAGGCGATGCGGGAGGCGGCGGGCGCGAAGCTCTACACATCGGCGGCGGGCGGCGACTGGGGCGCGGCGGCCGAGCTGGTGAATCAGGCGCTCGCGTTCGTGACGACGAACCTGGCCGCGCTGAAGACGAAGGGCGGAATGGACGACGCCTTCGTGGCGACCCTGACGGCCGAGGGCGACGACGTGCGCCGGGTAGTGCGCCGCTACCTCAAGCAGCAGGAAGACGCCGAAAGTGGGACCGATGCCAAGACGAAAGCCAACGAGGCGTGCTTCGCCGAGTTTCAGCAGATGAGTGCCGACGCGCAGCGGCTGTTTCGGCGGCAGCCGGAGATTGCGGCCAAGTTTCAGGCGGCGGCGCTGCTGGAGCGGGTGCGCGGCACCCGGCAGGCGGGCATTCGCGGGGTCGTGACCGATGCCAACGGGCAGGACGTGGCCGACGCGACGCTGACGGTAAAGGAAAAGCCGGAAGCCAAGGCGGTGACGGATGCCGATGGGCGGTACTTTATCGCGCTGGCGTCCGGGACGTACACGCTGGTGGTAAACGGCGCGAAGGAAGTGCCCGGCGTGGTGGTGGAAGTGGGGGTGAAGAAGCGGGTGGATGTGGAGGTGTGAGCTGGCGCCGCGTCCCAAGCAGCCCAGTAGCCGGCGCCCCTAGAGCCTTCATTGCGAGATTGCTTCGTTCCTAGCAATGACAACCCTGTAGTTTACTGATGATTGGGCACTTAAACGAATCACCTGCTTGAAGCGGGGAACGACATCCGCCTCAGTTATGGCCTAATGAGGTGCGCCAGCAGCAAAATCGCTGAATTCTACACCTGATGTGGCCCAGCACCAGTGCCCCGCTTCTCCACTCGACGAGATGAACCTCTACCTCCTTACTGCTTCGCCAACCTTCGTTTACCGGACCAAATCAGCCTGTAAAGCGAAGTTTTGCTGCGTACTATTGTTCGTTGACCAAAATGCCGTAGGCATTTTGGTCAACACCTTTGTAAGCAAGTCTTTCGTTAGCGGCAATAAAGTAACCAGACAATTACAATAATAGAATGGCAGACAAACTTGAGAATTTTAAAAAGGTAGCACCAAGTTTATTTAGCGACTTGGTAGACAAATATGGTTATACGCTTGATGAGATAAAAACTAACCAATCAAATAACCAAGATTGGTCCGTTCATCTTATTTATACAAATCAGGACAAGAACTTAAAAATTATAATCAAGCAAGAACCATATTACACGGACTACGGTTTTTCATTCTTTATTTACAAAACAGGAACTGAAGAATACAACATACTTTGCAATGTTGAACATCATAGACAAGATGCAGAAGGCAAGTTTTTAATTAAGGCTTATAATGACTTATTTACGACTAAAGAAACCTTGGACATAATAACTGGTGCCGAATGGAAAGAATTAAAAAGAATTCCGTTTTTAACAGCATAAATTTTACTGCCGCTAACAAGGGTTTTGCGTCAGGCGGGCTGAAGTGCAAAATTCAACAGCAGTTTTTCAATTGAATTTTAGTAATAATATCAGCTTTTGTGCTTCGATTGCCCGCCCGAACGCAAAGCCCCAAGCCGTTGAGCACCAGCGTTAAAAAGTCGTATCCCATGGGAAAAGTAGCCGTGATTAAGACGCAGCCGACGGCGGCCAGTGTAGAAGATTTCCTGGCGGGCATTGCCGATGAGCAAAAGCGAAAGGACAGTTTCGTGATCCTCGGCTTGATGGCGCAGGCGACGAAGGAGAAGCCGAAAATGTGGGGCAGCTCGATGATTGGCTTCGGGGAGGTGCGGTATATGAGCCCGACTTCTGGCCGGGAGGTCGATTGGTTTAAGATTGGGTTTGCGCCGCGTAAGGCCAATTTTTCGTTGCACCTGATTGATTTGCAGCGCCACGAGGAGGCGTTGGCGCACCTGGGGAAGTTCAAGACCGGTATGGGGTGTCTGTACATCAATAAGCTGGCGGACGTGGACGTCGCGGTTTTGGAGAAGATCATTGTCGCGGCGGCGAGCTGAAATAGGGGCTTGGGTATCCATTCTATTGCTCTGTCATTGCGCGCGCCGCGCGGCAATCCTCGTCAGAACAGCGCGCGGTGTTCAGCGATGCTTAGCCGCCGCACCGAGCAAACGAGGATTGCTTCGCTGCGCTCGCAATGACAGACTGCTTGGGTGCTTCTGCAAGAGTACGTGGTTAGATTTGACGGGCTGGAGGTCCGTATTGAAGTAAATTACGTGGCAAGATGAATCAGCAAGCACTCAGCATCCGTCCCTTCGTGGGGGCGAAGGATTACGACCAGTCGCGGCGCTTTTACCGCGCGCTGGGGTTTGAGGAGCGCGAAGTGGGGGCGGGGCTGACGCTGTTTCGGACCGAGCAGATTGCGTTTTACTTGCAGGACGCCTACGTGCCGGAGTGGATTGAGAATACGATGGTTTTTGTGGAGGTTGCGAGCGTGGAGGCGCAGTGGGCGGCACTGCGGGCGCTGGATTTACCGGGGCAGTTTCCTGGCACGAAGCTGACGCCGATTCGGACGTATGATTGGGGGCGGGAGTGCTTTCTGCACGACCCGTCCGGGGTGCTGTGGCACTTTGGGGAGTTTGTGCGGTAATCGAACAATGACAATCAACAACATAAGGCTGACCGAAACAGAAAAGGACGATCTGAACACCCTTTTTCAGTTTCAGCTAGACAAGGAAGCCAATTACTTGGCAGCGTTTACCGCGAAAGACCCTAGCGATCAAATTGCTTACGTTGAAAAGTATGCGAGGCATTTGGCGGACCCAACCATCAAGATGCGGACGATAAAGGTAGATGGGGTAATCGCGGGTAGTGTGGCGAAGTTTGTGAGGGAAGGCGACGCTGAAATTACTTACTGGATAGATAGAAAATTCTGGGGGGCGGGGATCGCTACAACGGCACTTCAAGCGTTTTTGAAGATGGAGCAGAGCAGGCCCATTTATGGGCGGGTGGCATTTGATAATTATGGGTCACAGAAAGTTTTGGAGAAGTGTGGTTTTATAAAAATCGGGGAGGACAGAGGATTTGCTCAGGCTCGGCAGGCCGAAATTGAAGAGCTTGTCTACAAACTTTCAGCATAGTCCGCTGTCAGTGCGAGGAGGCTTTGCGACGAAGCAATCCGGCGAATGCACAACGGCTGCATTCGCTGGATTGCTTCGCTCCGCTCGCAATGACAAAACGTCCTTTGCGGGACCACTGCCGGGGTGTTGGATTGGCGGATAGGGCAGGGGACGCGTAGGGAGTCGCGGGGGGAGCGGGCGGTAGCTTTGGGGCTCCATCTCATTGTTATGGCCTTCTCTACGCTGTTTCGGGTGCCGGTGGGCGCCGCCCTTGTTTTACTGTTGTTGCAGCCGCTGACGAGCTATAGCCAGGGTGTTGCCGCGTCGGACAAACCGCTCGACTACTCGGAGCAGATGCCCGAGTACCCCGGTGGCAACGGGGCGATTATTGAGTTTCTGGCGCAACATATCACGTATCCCCGGCAGGCGTTGCGGCATCGGATTCGGGGGAAGGTGTACGTGAAGTTTATAGTGGACGAAACCGGGAAGGTGATTGATCCGGTGGTGTCGCGGGGAATCGGTAGCGGGTGTGATGCGGAAGCGGTGCGCGTCATTGAGAAGCTGGCGCGCTTCAGCCCGGGTAAACAGAATGGGAAAGCGGTGAAGGTGTACTACAACGTACCCATTTCTTTCAGTATTCGGCGGATGCCGCCGCGAGACGGCGACCCGTCGTTTATGCCGGATGAGGGAGTCGTGTATGGGGAGACGGAGGTGCCGATTCGGCTGCGCGGGTTGATGCCGGCGGCGGAAGGCGGCTTGTTTTCGCAGCCGGCGGCGCCGGATGGAAAGCGGGGGGTGGTGGGCGTGGAGTTCTGGCTCGACCCACAGGGTAAGCGCCGAAAGCTGCACGTTCAGGACCCGCTTTCGCGGGCGGCAGACTCGGTGGCGCTGGGAGTCGTGAACGCCTCCAGCGGGTGGTTGCCGGCCGAACAGGGCGGCGAAGTGGTGACGGCGGTGCGGGAGCACTACGTGGTATTTGGCGCGGCACGGCGGAACGATGTGTTTTACGCGCCCACGCAAGCCGCCGTCTACACGGGTAGTATTCCGGTGTATTGGCACGTGAGCAAGGGAATCCAGTACCCGGCGGCCGCCCGCCAAGCGAAGCAGCAAGGGAAGGTGTTTGTGCAGGTGGTCATTGATGCGACGGGCCGCGTGACCGAGCCGGAGGTGGTTCAGGGGAGCCGCAGCGCCGAGCTGGATGCGGAGGCGCTGCGCGTGGTGCAGACGCTGGAAGCTTTTCGGCCCGCGCAGCACGAGGGCAAGCCGGTGGCGTCGTACCTGCTCGTGCCCGTTCAGTTTTCGCTGCCCCAGGAGCTGCCAAAGAGTAGGTAAGCGCCCTTACCTACCCCGACGGACTACCCGCCTTCCCCTTTGGAACCCGCCGTTAGAAGTCCCAGTCGCGCGGCTCGCCGGCGAGCTCGCGGCCGCGCAGGATGTCTTCTTCGAGGTAAGGGGCGATTGTTTCGTCGCGGTCCGGGGAATAAATAGTGGGGCGGTTTTCGTCATCGTCGCGGTAGGCGCGGTACTGGTCGGGTTCGGCGGGCTGGAGGCCGGTGGCGATGCGGAACTCGTACTCGGCCCAAACCGTGGGAAGCGCTTTTAGCAGCAGGCGGCGGTGCTGGTGAGCCGCGGCGACGATGACGGCGGCGCGCCAGTCGGGGTGGGCTTCGATGGGGATGCGGTCGTCGGTGTCGGTTAGCAGCTCGATGCTCTGCTCGATGCGCTCGTGGACGGCGTTGTACTGGGTGGAGAACATCCGGCGCATCGCGCGGCGCAGGGCGAAAACGTGGTTGGCGTCGGGGTGGAAGCGGCGGGTAAACTCGGAGAACCGGTAGTCAAAAGGGCCGTCGTCGTCGGAGAGGTAAAGGTCGGGGGCGTCGGTGAGACGGTCGTAAGTGAGGTCGCGGGCCGCCCACGCATCGTGCGCGGGGCGCGGGTCGGGCGGGGTAGTGGGCGGCTCGGGCGGGTTGGCGGCCCGCTGCGCTTGCGTTTCCTGGTGGGTCAGCGCCATATAAAATTCCTGGCGCTCGCCGCGCACATCGGGCTCGGTAGCGAAGGGGTAGCCGGTGGGGCGCTGGAAGTGGCGGTCGACGTAGGCGTACCAGTCGGGGTACTCGACGCCGCTGCATTCGGGTTCGGGGGTGCCGGCCTGACGCTGCTCCCAGTATTCGCGCATGCGGTCGTAGTTCTGAAACTCGCCGGGGCGGCCGTGCTCGATGTCGTGCCCGACGTCCAGGGCTTCGGTGGCGAGGTACGCGCGATAGCGCGCGTACTCCTGCGGGGTGATGGGCGGCAGGAAGGGACAGCGGTGGATGTTGTTTTCCCAGTGAGTGAACTGCTGATGGACGCGGATGCCGGGCAGCTTGACGCGGTTGGCGCGCCACTCGACCTGGAGGTCGAAGAGCTTTTTCTGCTGGATGTCGAAGAGGCGCTCGTAGGCATCTTCCTGGTATTCGATGGCCTGATGGAGGCGGTAGCGGACCAGGTTGGGGCCGTTGGTGAGGTAGTGGGCCTTGCGCTGGAGGTAGTGCTGGATGAACGCTTCCTGCTGCTCGGGCGGGTAGGGGGCGAAGAACTCGCGGCAGCGCGGGTCGGTGCGGAGGCGGGTTTCGGTGGCGCGCAGCTGCTCCTGAAGGAGCTGGCTTTTTTCCTCGGCTTCGGCGAGGGCGCGCTGGACGTAATCGGTGGCCATAGCGGTAGCGTTTAGCGGCGCGTTAGAAGTTGAAATCGCGGGGAAAGCCGGCTAGCTCGCGGCCATCGAGGATCCACTGGCGAATCTGTTCGTTGACCTCATCGCGGGTGCTGCTCGGCTTGCGCCGCTCGTAAACCGGTGGGTGGGGCTGGCCGGCGCGCCGGCGGGCCTGATAGGCGGCGAACTCTTCTCGGATGAGGGCGGCGAGCTGCCGCTTGCGCCAGTCGACCCACGCCATGATGACGCCCTCGCGCCAGTCGGCGGCGGCGCGGATGGGGATTGTTTCGGGAATGGTGAGCAGCTCATCGGCCGCTTCGCGGGCGGCTTCGGGGTCGTGGTGCCAGCGGTCGGCGGCATCGTCGCCTTCGGCATCGTCGTAGATTTCCTCGTCGTCCTCGTCGTCCTCATCGTCCTCATCGTCCTCATCGTCTTCATCCTCGCTTTCATCGTCGTCCGCGGCCGTCAGCTCAACGGGGGGCTGGAGATAGGCGCGGTGATAGGGCAGCAGCTCGGGAGCTTCGAGGCGGAGCAGGGCTTCGAGCTGGGCGGCGTTGCCGGGTTCGAGCTTGGGTGGCGCGGCGGGCGGGGCAGGGGGGAAGGCTTCGGCCAGGTCGTCGTGGTGGTCGTCATCGTCGTCCGTGTCGGCGTGCGGATCTTTCTGATCCCGGCCGTAGCACATAAAGTACAGCTCCTGCTCGCCGCGAGTGTCGGGGAGCAACAGCAGCAGGTTGGGCGGGCCGTCGCGGTCGTCGCACCAGCGGTACCAGCGCGGGTAGTCGAGGAACATATCGCCGAGTGCCTCCGACAAACCCTGGATGCCGGGGCGCGGGTCGTCGAAGGCCCCGTCGCGGACGCGAGCGGGGTTGATGCCTTCGGCGCGCAGGATGTTCCACTGCTGGTAGCGGTCGTAGTCCTGCCAGCCATGGGGGCGTTGCAGGGTCGATTCCGCGTCGCGGCAATAGTCGCTAAGCAGGTAGTTGAGGTAGGCGTCGACTTCAGCGGGCGTGATGGGATCGAGCCCGGGGCATTCGTGGATGCGATCGCCCCACGCTTCGATATCGCCGGTGAGCTCGGCAAAATCGGCCGGCAGCACAATTTCATTGGCCCGCCAGCGGCACTGGAGCAGCAGGAGCTTGCGCTGTTGAATTTCCCAGAGACGCTCGACGGCTTCGGCACGCAGCTTCTGCTCGTCGTCCTGCTGATTGGCCAGAGGCCACTCGCCACCCACGAATACTTCGGCGAGCTTGTCGGCGTATTTTTCGAGGTAACCGGCGCCGTCGTTGCGGAACTGGCGCAGCCATTCCTGAACGGCGGGGTCAGGGGTTAACCGCGCGAGAATAGCCTCTTGCTCAGCTAGCAGCTTTCGGTTGCGCTCGGCAGTGCTGGCGTGGGGGTCGTGAGGTGCGGAAGCCATGGGGGTGGGCGACTGAATGAGGTGGCCAAGCTAACAGTTTTTGGGATAATGTCGCGTCAAGCTTTCAGGGTACTGTCGCGTCGGGCCGACCTTTACCGCGATGAAGTGCCCTGCCCTCCTGCTTTCTGCTCTGCTTGCGCTGCCGCTGCTGGCGTCGGCCCAAACGATGCACTCGCCCGGCCACCGGCTGACGCTGAAGGTCCAGCTCTCACCGGCCGGCGAGCCGACGTACCAGCTCTGGCACGGTAAAACGATTGTGCTGACGCCGAGCCGGCTGGGGCTGCAGTTGACGGGCAGCGCCGGGCCGGACGGCAACCTGCGGGTGGTGCAGACGGATTCGAGCCTGCACGACGACAAGTGGGCGCCCGTGTGGGGCGAGACAAAAGCCATCCGCAACCACTACCGCGAGCTGGCGCTGACGCTGGAACAGCCGGGGAATGCTAAGCAGAGCACGCGGCGGCTGGTGGTGCGGTTCCGGCTGTTCGACGACGGCCTCGGGTTCCGCTACGAAGTGCCGGTGCAGCCGGGGCTGAGTTATTTTCAGGTAGCGGGCGAGGCAACGGAGTTTAACCTGCCCGCCGACCCGAAGGCGTGGTGGCTGCCGGGCGATTACGATACGAACGAGTATCAGTACACCACCACTAAGCTCAGCGAAGCGGGGGCGGCGAAGGCAGTGCCGGCACCCGAAATCGGGCTGAAGGTGCCGCCGCCGGCCGACGCGGGCGCCGTGGTGCAGACGCCGCTGCTGCTCAAAACGCCTACGGGCCTGTACGTGAGTCTGCACGAGGCGGCGCAGGTCGATTTCCCGGCGATGCAGCTCGAAGTGCAGCCCAGGGGCACCGGGCTGCACGCGCACCTGACTCCGAGCGCGGAAGCTGGCACAGCGGCGTTTCTGCAAACCCCGGCCCGCACGCCGTGGCGCACGGTGGTAGTGAGCGACAAGGCGACCGATCTGCTCGCTTCAAAGCTGATTCTGAACCTCAACGAGCCGTCGAAGATCGCCGACCCGAGTTTTATCAAACCGCAGAAATTCGTGGGCGTGTGGTGGGAGATGCACGTCAACCGCGCGTCGTGGAACTACGCCGAGGGGGGCAATATCAAGCTGGCCGAGACAGATTTCAGCAAGCTCAAGCCAAACGGCCGTCACGGCGCCAATACGGCGAACGTCAAGAAGTACATTGACTTCGCCGCGAAGCACGGCTTCGCGAGCGTATTGGTAGAGGGCTGGAACGTGGGCTGGGAAGACTGGTATGGCAACTGGAAAGAGGAAGTATTCGACTTCGTGACGCCGTACCCGGATTTCGACGTCGAGGCACTGCACCAGTACGCGGCGGGGAAAAACGTGAAGCTGATGATGCACCACGAAACCAGCGGCTCGGTAGCCAACTACGAGCGCCGGCTGCCCGCCGCGCTCGACTTTATGCAGGCCCACGGCTACGACGCGGTCAAGACCGGCTACGTCGGGCGGATTATCCCGCGCGGCGAGCACCACGACGGGCAGTGGATGAGCAACCACTTCGCGCGGGTGGCCGAGGCGATGGCGAAGCGCAAATTGATGGTCGATATGCACGAGGCCACGCGCCCCACCGGCCTGCACCGCACGTGGCCGAACTGGCTCGCCTCGGAGGCCGCGCGCGGCAACGAGTTCAACGCCTGGAGCCAGGGCAACGCGCCCGAGCACGAGACGATCCTGCCGTTCACGCGCCTGATGGGCGGGCCGATGGACTATACGCCGGGCATCTTCCAGATCAAATTAGATTTCTGGAATGAAAAACAGAACCAGGGCAAGCAGGTACATACGACGCTCGCCAAGCAGCTGGCGCTGTACCTCACACTGTACTCGCCGCTGCAAATGGCCGCCGACCTGCCCGAAGCCTACGAGGCGCACCCTGATGCCTTTCAGTTTATCAAGGACGTGCCCGTGGACTGGGCCGATTCGCGCTACCTCGCTGCCGAGCCGGGCGAGTTTATCACCGTCGCGCGGCAGGATAAAAACAGCGCCGATTGGTACGTGGGCGCTATCACCGACGAGCAGGCGCGGACCCAGACGGTAAAGCTCGATTTCCTGCCCGCCGGGCAGAAGTTTGAGGCCACGATTTACGCCGACGCGCCAGATGCTTCGTGGGACAAGAATCCGATGGCCTACCGCATCAGCAAGCAAACCGTGACGAGTAAGTCGGTGCTGAAGCTCGCGCTGGCTCCGGGCGGTGGGGCGGCGGTGCGGCTGACGGCGCGGAAGTAGGGAGCGGTAAAAAGGTGCTGGTATCGGGTGCAATCATCTATCAGCTACCGGTTGAAGCCTTCAGCACGAAACGCGAAGTCAAATAAGATGGGCATAATACCAGCTGTTTTTAGAAAAGATGAATTGGCGTAAACGACCTTGCTGGGTGCCGGCGGCAATGATCGGGGCATTTACCCTGATGAACGTGGTGGCATTTTTTCACGCATACAAGTTCACCCATTTCGTGAATGGTGAGCTGGTAAAAACCAAGGACGCCAGGCAGCTGTCAATTACCGCTAAAATCAGGGCCTTATTTCTGGGAATTGATAATCCGCGCCCGGTCAACAAGGTAGTGCCGGCTGGCCCTTTTGAAACGGTTCGGCTTCACAGCAACAAGGAGATTGAATGCTGGCGTATCAAGACGAAAAGCGCCCTCGTCAAAGGAACCGTCGTGCTTTTTCATGGCTACAGCGGACAGAAGTCGTCGCTGCTGGATAAAGCGGAAGAATTCCGGCAAATGGGCTATAACACGATGCTGGTCGACTTTATGGGGTCTGGTGGCTCAGAAGGAAATCAGACGACGATTGGCTTTCACGAAGCGGAAGAAGTAAAAACCTGCGTTGATTACTTGCGGCGCGAGGGCGAGCATCCCATCTACCTGTTCGGTACATCAATGGG
The DNA here is from genome assembly GCA_046590685.1 of Hymenobacteraceae bacterium. Taxonomy (GTDB): domain Bacteria; phylum Bacteroidota; class Bacteroidia; order Cytophagales; family Hymenobacteraceae; genus JANNMJ01. Next base: position 449 of record JBKJUQ010000255.1, on the reverse strand, counting down.
GGCCGTAGCAATTCTGAAGGCTATCAACGACCACGGGGTTGAGCCATCGGCCATTATTATTGAGTGCCCCTTCGGGTCGATGTACCAGACGACCTGCGCGCGGTTTCGTTCGATGCATGTGCCGGCGTTTCCGATGGCGGCGCTGCTGGATTTCTGGGGTGGCGTTCAAAATAATTTCTGGGCCTTTGGGCATAATCCAGCGGAATATGCAAAGGCCGTTGACTGTCCGGTGCTGCTGCTGTACGGCGAGCAGGATGAGAAAGTAAGTCGCCAGGAAATTGATGAGATCTACACGAATCTGTCCGGGGTGAAGCAGCTAAAAACGTATCCTCGGGCCGGACATGAGAATTACTTGCGCCGCTATCGGCAGCAGTGGACCCAGGACGTGCACGCTTTTCTTACTCGCCAAGAAAACGCGGTAGGTAAGGAGTAAAAACCGCCCGGTAAGT
>JBKJUQ010000145.1:0-4328 GCA_046590685.1 Hymenobacteraceae bacterium | reverse complement strand
GCGCCGAAGCCTTTGACGACGGTGGGGGCGCTCTGGCCGGCGCACGTAGGTGGTCTCGGTGGCCGGGTCGAGCAGCCAGCCGAGGCGGGCGCCGTAGTGCAGCCACAGCCCCATCTTCTTCTTGAGCGTGGGCAGGCGGTCGGTTTTCGAGCGTAGCTCGATCACGAAATCGGGGCAGATAGGGGGAAACTCATCCTGCTGCTGGGTGCGCGTCAGGCCGGCCAATCGCTCGTCGGACACCCACGACGCATCCGGCGAAAGCATCACCTTCGGGGCAAGCTGGTAGCCGGCATTCGATTCGCCGACGTATCCCGAACGGGTGGCGTGACGCCAGTTGCCGAGTTGGTAGGCGCGAGGGCGGTGAGCCTACTGGTCAGAAAGGGCGTGGGACGGACGAGGCGGATGTCATGAGCGGCGTAGCGCTCGATCTGTAACTTCCGGTTCCGGGCGCAGAAGTGGGCGAAATCGGCGTCGGACAGGCTTTCCAGCCCGGCCAGGATCAGCGGTTCGGCGGTGGAAATCAGCGGCATAGCGAATGATCGGGGAGAGGTTGGGCGTAGCTCAAAGATACGAATCCGGCACACCGGCCGTGCTCGCCGGGTCGCGGCCCGCGTAGCCCCTTGCCGTCGGCGGAGCCGCTGATCCCGCTCAGTAGTTGAGCTGGGCCTGCACCCGCAGCAGCGCACCGGCCTGACGGTTGCTGGGTAAGGCAAAATCTTCGAAGCGGCGGCGCGAGACGGTGTATTGCACCACGAGCTCGAAGTTGGCGCTCGCCTGCCACTCCGCGCCGATTTCGAGCTCCCGCATGCGGTAGCGGCGCGCGTCGAGCTCGAACTTCTTGCCCCCCGCGTAGTACTGCCCGCGCACGAACGGAAACAGCTGCTGGCCGCCGAGGCGCCACCGGTACGAGAGCGTGGCGTAGCCGCCGTGCAGGCGCCGTAGCTCGATGGCCTCGGTTTGGGGGTTGAATTCCGGCCCCCGCCCCACGTTATACTCGGCTTGAATACCGAACGGCTGCGGGTGAAGCACGAAGGTGGCCGCGGCACGCTGGTCGAGGTACTCAAAGCGCGGCGCGCCCTTGACCCCCGCGCTGCGGCTCGCCACTACGTACCGCCCCGTGTACGCCTGCACCCCCGGCTCAATGACCTGCTCGCCCACCCGCAGCGGGTACGTCAGGCGCCCGACCACGTGCGGGCGGTCGTTCTGCTCGGTCAGATTAGTACCCTGCCCGTTGTAGACGCCGAGGGCGAACACGCCGTAATCGCCGGACCCCTTGTTGCCGGTCTGCGACAGCTTCCGGTACAGGGTACGGACGGCTTTGGGGGCGTAGTAGAAGGTGAGGCCGATGTCGCGCTCGTTGACGGCGGCGCTGTTGGTGGCGTCGGCGCGGTCGAGGGGCAGGCGGTTGCTGCTCGACTGCATATTCTCGAAGCCGTAGGGTAGCTTGCTCTGGCCGATCCGGAACCGGAACGCCCGCTCCGCATCGAGGGCCACGTCGACGTAAGCATCGCGCAGCTGACCGTAGTTGAGGCCGCCGCCCCCCGAGACCGAGGAAGCAAAATCGGGCTGGAAGTAAAAGGAGACGCGCGGACCGACCTCGCCGGAGAGAATGATGCGTGCGCGGCGGAGGAAGAACCCGCCGTTGCGGCCCCACGAGCGGTCGCACTGCTCACAACGCAGCTGGCCGTTGGTTTCGAGCAGGCGGTTGTAGCGGGTCTGCACGTAGCCGCGGATGGAGAAGGCGTCGGTCCACGATTTTCGTTTGGAGCTCACCGAGTCGGGCGGCAGCTCCTGGCCGGCCACTTTTGAGACCAGGCCCGCGACGAGCAACAGCAACAGGATTTTCTTCATAACAGGACCTGCGCAGGAGGCGAAAAAGGGCCTGCAAACGCGGTTTTGGCGGTCCCGGAGAGCCTGCCCTGAGCAAAGCGAAGGGGACTGCCGTTCGGTAGAAAACCGCGTTTCCCGCTAATTCTTGGTCCCGCAGGGACTACCCATTTCGACCAGTGCGTAAGTCCTGTCATAAGTTGGCTTGGGGTGCAAGTTGGGCGCCGCGGCGCGAAGTGGCTGCCGAACCGGCGGATCCGCCCCCCCGCCCTGGGGCGATTGCAGTAAAAAAAAACGCGTCCGCCGGAAAAATATCCGGCGGACGCGTGGGTGTGCTTGGGGCCGACCGGCCGGGCGGGTCAGTTACCGCCCCCGGCCGGGGCCACCGCCGCGGTGGTTGCCGCCGCCCGAGCCGCCACTGCCGCCACGGTTGCCGCCGCCGCCTGGCCGTTCGGGCCGGTCGCCGGCTGGTTTGTGGCGCGGCTGCTGGCCTTCGCGGGGCAGGTACGCCGGGTTAGTGCCGGAGTAAGTGCGGCCCGACTCGCCGGTTTGCTCGCGAGCGGGTGGGGGGGTGTTCCAGACCGACTCGCGCACTGGCCGGGCGCCGTCGCGCGGCTCCCGGGGCTCGCGCGGCGGGCGGGGGGCTTCGTGGCCGCTCCGCTGGTGCTGGCCGCGCTCGCCCTGCGGCCGGCCGGGGTTGTGGGGGCGCTGCTCGCCGGCGGGGCTGGCCGAGCTGCTGGTACGGGCCGGGGCGCTGCTGCGCTGGCCGTCGCGGCTGCTGCCGCCACCGCTCCGGTTGCCGCCGCCGCTGCGACCGCCGCCGTTGCGACCACCGCCCATATGCTCCGGCGAGCGGAGCGGGGGACGCAGACCGCTGGGCCGGCTGCCGAATTTTACTTCCGGCACGTTATCGCCCACGAAGGGGTGCTCGTTATCGATGGGCACTTCCTGGCGGATGAGCTTCTGGATGTCGAGCAGGTAGTCGCGCTCCTCGTGGTCGCAGAACGAGTACGCCTCGCCGCTGAACCCCGCGCGGCCGGTGCGGCCGATGCGGTGGACGTACGTCTCGGGGATGTTCGGCAGCTCGTAGTTGATCACGTGCGAGAGCTCCTCGATGTCGATGCCGCGCGAGGCGATATCGGTCGCGACGAGCACTCGCAGCTTGCCGGCCTTGAAGTCGGCGAGGGCCTGCTGGCGCGCCGTCTGGCTCTTGTTCCCGTGGATGGCCATCGTGTTGATGCCCATCTGGTTGAGGTCCTTCTCGATCTTGTTCGAGCCGTGCTTGGTGCGCCCGAAGACGAGCACGCGCTTGATCTCGGGGCGCGTATCGAGCAGGTGGCGGAGCAGCTCTTTCTTGTGCTCCTTGCCCACCATAAACACGCGCTGCTCCACGAGGTCGGCGGTGGCGGCGGGCGGCGCGACGGCTACCTGCTTGGGGTTGCGCAGAATGCTCTGCGCCAGTCCCTGAATCTCATTCGGCATCGTAGCCGAGAACAGCAGCGTCTGCCGGTCGGCGGGAATTTTCGGGATGATCTTCCGAATGTCGTGGATGAAGCCCATATCGAGCATCCGGTCGGCCTCATCGAGCACGAAGATCTCGACCGTGGCCAAGCTCAGTAGGCCTTGCTGCATCAGGTCGAGCAGGCGGCCGGGCGTGGCGATCAGGATTTCGGGGTGGCGCCGCACGGCTTCCACCTGCGGGTTCTGGCCCACGCCGCCAAAGATGACGGTCGAGCGCAGCTTGAGGTGGCGGCCGTAGTTGGCGAACGACTCCTGAATCTGGATCGCCAGCTCGCGCGTGGGGGTCAGGATCAGGCACCGGATGCCGCGCGGGGTGTGGCGCGGCGGATTGGCGTGGAGGCGCTGCAAAATGGGCAGCGTAAAGGCGGCTGTCTTGCCGGTGCCCGTCTGGGCGAGGCCGATCAGGTCGTGGCCGGCGAGCACTTCGGGAATCGCCTGGGCCTGAATCGGGGTGGGAATGGTATAGCCCTCATCGGCCACGGCCTGTTGCAGGGCCGGGAGGAGGCTAAGGTCAGCAAACGTCATTAAAACGGGGGTTGGCGGCAGGCTGAAACGCGGGACGACAATCTACGACTGCGTAGAAAAGCCCGCAAAGCCGGGTCGTCCGGCGGTGCCTTACCTAATATAGATGCGCCGCGCGGGCGGCGGCGCTTGAATAGCACAAAGGTACGACGCGCGGCGGGGTAACGGAGATGACCGGAACGTAACCCGCCAGGGCAGTGCATTTCCCGCTCACCAGCGACCGCTCGCTCGCTTGACCACGCGCCCTGAATAGATGGTCACTCCGGGCCTTTTCCGCGAGACGATAGAGCAGGACTTACGCACTCGGCCTGAAATGCGCTCAAAACGCCCGCAAAGGAGTCCCTCCGGTGTATGGCTCAATTAAATTAGCGCACAGGTGGCGGCGAAGATAGGATGAATCTTGGCGCAGCGCTGGATGGGCGTTTCATTGTTAATCCCTTGATGGGGTCGGCGGGTGT
>JBKJUQ010000124.1:0-7650 GCA_046590685.1 Hymenobacteraceae bacterium | reverse complement strand
AGTGTTCTGAGTGGTTGTGCGGACCTTAGTCCGCAGCGGCTGCCATCTCAACTGCGGACTAAAGTCCGCACAACGACACCGCACCGCTGCGACTGCCATCTCAACTGCGGACTAAAGTCCGCACAACGACACCGCTCCGCAGCGGCTGCCATCTCAACTGCGGACTAAAGTCCGCACAACGACACCGCACCGCTGCGGGCGTCCAGCGGGGTAAACCACCGTCCGTCGGGTTAGCCTCGGCGTAGGGCCGCGCGAACCTCGGCTTCATCGAGCTGGTAGAAGCGGCAGTATTCGGCGATGGTGACGGGGGAGCGGGCGGTCTTGCGGTAGTGGGCGCGGACGCGCTGGATGCGGCGGCGGCCGGTGTCGTAGCAGACCCGATCGAGGATGAGGATGTCTTTGGGGCGAATGATGAGGATGTGCATTGCGGCGCGTGGCGCCCCGCCGGAGTAGTCGGTGGGGGCAGTGGACTGCCTAACGCAAAACCAAGGCTAAATATTGGGGGTGAAGGGGCTGGAAGGGTGAAAATCGTCAGAAATTGAAGTCGCGCGGCTCGTTGAGCAGGGCGCGGCCGTTGAGGATTTGCTCGTTCATCAGGTCGGCGAACCAGCGGCCGTGGCCACCGTCTTCGGCGGGGTGCTGGATGCGGGCGGTCTGGCGGAGCTGGTAGGCTTCGTAGACGTCGGGCAGAGCGGCGAGGACCTGGTCGCGGCGGGCGTCGCCGGCCGTCAGGCGCAGGGCTTCGCGCCAGTCGGGGTGGGCGCGCATCGGGTAGGGGGTATCGTCGAGGGAGCGCAGCAGCTCGATGGCTTCTTCGACGGAATCGCCGTCTTCGGCGGCGCGGCGCTCGTCTTCGGAGAGGTGCGCGGCGAGCTGGCGGTTGAAGCGGCCCGGCTCGAACTGCCGGGCGAAGCGGGTCCAGATGGCGCGGCGCTCGTCGTAGGGGACCGACGTGGGGCGCGGGTCAGTGGGGGCCGGGGAGGACTGGGCGGCCTTGGCGGCGCGCACCGCCTGCTGGTGGGCGTGGTGGGCGTCGCGGTAATGCTGTTCGCGCGGGCCGCGCACGTCGGGCAGGGCCAGCAGCGCGCCGGCGCCGGTGCGGGCGTTGTGAAACTCGTACCACTCGGGCAGCGGGGCGCCGCTTTCCTCATCGTCGTCGACTTCGTAGGCGCGGAAGTCGTCGTAGGATTGCCAGTCGACATCATCCCAGTCGTCGATGCCAACGGCGGCGGCGTAGTCGTCGACCTGCGCCAGGAACTCGCAGTAGAGCGCCAATTCGGCTTCGGTGATGGGCGGGAGGACGGCGCTATTTTCGATGTCGTCGGCGAGAGCGGCGAAATCGTAGGACGACTGGACGCCCGGTACGGCCGCAACCTGCCCGGCCCGCCAGCAACATTGCAGATCGAAGAGTTTTTTCTGCTGGATATCCCAGAGGCGCTGGTAGGCTTCCTCTTCCCACTGGGTGAGGCGCCCCGCGGACTGGCGCTCCGAGAAGTCGCCGTAGTGGAGCGCCATAAATTTCTGGTGGGCGTAGGTCTTGATAAAGTCCTCGACCCACTCGGGCCGCTGCTCCGCAAAAAACGGCTGGTAGCGTGGGTTGCCGCGTAGGTCCGCGGCGATCTGCTCGGTGGTGGCGTCGGGCGGGAGCGGGGGGACAGGAGGGGTGAGGTCAGATGGGGGCATCGGGCGCAAGGCTTTTGGTTAGCTCAAGGTATGACCTATTAGGAAGGCCCGGAGCCGGCCGGCGACGATGGCGAAGACCGGTTTTAGGGCGGGGATTGGAAAGACGCTACGGACTACCAAATTCAAACCTGAAAACGCGAATTGTGGAACTCCAAAAACTCGCGCGTTGGTAGATCATCCAAGCGATTCGGTACGGACGCCAAAGGCTGACCATGGAAACGGTAGTACTCCTTGCCGTTGCTAAATTCTTCGCGGATGCGACTGCTGACAAGTATGCGTTGATCTGAGGCGTTAATAGTTAAATAATTACTGTCAAAAAGCTTGTGCAGATCAGAGCGTAATAGCAAGCCGTTTCCAACAGTGTTGGGTCCAAGTTCGGCGTAGGGCCTGATATGCGCTGCTTCCAGCACTGGTAGCGTTCGTTCGCCGGATACTGCACATCGGCGCCCATAGGCATCCATAACTAATGTCCGAAACGCACCCTGCCCAATCCGGACTTGCGTAAGCGCAGACCTGTAATTTCCTGCTGATTCGAGCACTAATGGCTGCGCATTCTGCCGGTAATGAGCTATCCGGTCCTCCACCGCTCGCCAAAGTGCGCCACCAATAGCATCCTCTGTCTGATAGGTTTTGCCGCTAACTATCTGCCCACGCCAATCTTCCGGAGCAGGTACCCAATCCTGCTTTTTGAAGAACAGTGGTTCGGTAAGTACAATACAGCCTACCAAAGGGTTGATTTCGGTGGGCTTTCCATGTGCTCGGCGGTAGCCTTGAATGGCCGCTTGAAAAGCCTCAAAAGAGGCGTAGCCGTTACGCTCCCGAAAAACATCCCACGCTACGCTGGCTGGCAGACTCGTGTAATTGGTGAAGAACCCAACCCCCGCGATAGCATAATGGGGAGCCTTAAGTTTGAGTAAAAAGGGTGCACCCGCAGGCACAGCGCCGAATTTAGTGCTGCCCAGTGGCCGCCAAAAATTAACGTCCTCACGAAGCTCTTGCTGAAGAAAGTTAAACCACCGCTCATCGGTGAGGCCAACGTAAAATTTCATTCAGGTAGCGTGTGGTAACTGGTGTTAAAGGTAGAAAGCGCAAGACACTGCGTATAGAGAATTGAGTAGTTCCTAGTTTGCTCCGCCACTGTGCCGCAGATTCTCCACCCCCGGCCACTTCGCCCGCTCCTTCGGCAGTAGCAGTTGCTTCCCCTCAAACTGCCTTACCCCATACTCCGCATTCCCCGCTTCGCTGAACGAATCCGCGCACCGCACCCGGTAGTCGGCATCAATCGAGAACACGTGACGGTCGGACACCCGGTGCAGGTTGGGGCAGAGGGCGAGGCCGTTGGGGGGGTATCGTCGTAGGAGATGGCCCACGGCACGTTAAGGTTCGTACTGGTGGGGGTGGGTGGGGATTTGCAGAAAGGCCCGTTATTTAAGCTAAACGGTTACTTTGGCTGCGGGAGGTGCTCCACTTGACGTACGGTACGGAGGCTTTTTCAGAACCAGCGTACCCGCCAGCAAGTCGTGCAAAGCTTGTTTGCGTTTGGTGAAAGGCTGGAGCAGAAAGCCCGTAAAAGCGAGAGAGAGCGAGAGCCACCGGGCAAAATATCGTCCCGAAGCTCGTAGAAAGGAGATGCGTTCGCGGGTGGTAGTGGTTACAAAGAGCCGCAACGCTTGCTTGCCTGGCGTGGCGCGTTCCGCCGAACACAGGAAGAGGGTATGATACAGCCAGAGTGCGACCGGGAAAATACTCCAGGCCCCATAGAGCAAGGGCTGCGTTTGCGCAGGAGGCACAAGCTGAAATTGCTGCTGTAAGATTTGCGATTGGCCGGCGGTGGAGTAATCGAGCATTGCCTGCCAGCCCACATTTTGCGCGACGAGTACACTCATGCCAATGCCGATTACGACGCCTGCCGCCATACCACCCACCAACCCTGCTATCAGCGCATCCAGTAGGGCGGCGCTGGCACGGGAGCCAAAGCCAGCGTAAGTGGCATTGGCGATGGTCTTGGGGCCCGGCCCGGCCGGTGCTGCCACAGGGCCTTGCTGGAGCTCCCACACCAGGGTTTTGGCTATCAGGTCGTGGAGCGTCTGGCGGCGCTTGGTAAATGGCTGCATCAGGTACCCGATGCCAAGCGTATAAATGGAAATAGGCTTGGCGATGGCTCTACTGAAGGCGCGCCAGAAGCTCAAGCGCTCGCCCAGTTGATCCGTGACCCATATTCCCAACGCTTGCTTCCCCCACGTTGCCCGCTTAGCGGAGCTAATCATTACTCCTTCATAGAGCGCCAGCAATACGGCATTCGGTATTGACAGCAAGTACTGTTGCTTTAGCGTAAGATGAAACGGGTGAACCAGCGCATAAACAGGGATGACGAAGATCATTGAATCCAGGAAGGATGCCAGCCAGCGCCGAAAAAAGGTTGCGTACTCCTCCCGGCTGGCTGGTAAACTTGTTTCGGCGTGGTCGTTCGTCATAAGACAAAGAAATGTCGTGGTGCTGCCAGCGCGCGTTTACCACGTAGCAAAGCTGGAGGCTAAGGCGCTTGCCGCCCGAAATTCTCCACCTCCGGCCACTTCGCCCGCTCCTTCGGCAGTAGCAGCTGCTTCCCTTCAAACTGCCGAATCCCATACCCCGCAGTCCCCGCCTCGCTGAACGAATCCGCACAGCGGACGCGGTAGTCGGCATCGATCGAGAACAGGTGGCGGTCGAAGGCGCGGTGCAGGTTGGGGCAGAGGGCGAGGCCGTTGGGGAGGGTATCGTCGTAGGAGAGGGCCCACGGCACGATGTGGCAGGCGTCGAGCAGGGGAGAGGGCGCGGCGGGGTTGCTAGAAGTGAGCTGGAGGCCGGAGACGGCGCAGGTGTGCTGGTAGGCCGTGAGGACTTCGCGCTTGAAGACGCCGCTGCGGACGGCGGTATCAAGCTCGTCGGGGGCGGTGGCGCGGGCGTGCTGGGCGTACAGGGCGGCGGGCTCTTCGAGGATCTGGCGCCGGATGCGGGCTACTTCGTCGAGGCCGGCGGTGGGGCGGTAGTGGTGGCGGGTTTGGGGGAAGTAGCGCCGCAACAGGGTCTGGCGGAGGAATTCGCGCGGCTCGGGTTGGAGGAGGAGCGCCCAAAGGGCAGGGTCGAGGGCGGCGTACTCGACGGCTTCGCGCAGGTTCTTGAACGAGAGCAGCGAGTGGGAGCGACTGACGAGGATCTCTAAGCCGGGGTAGGTGCGCAGGTGCCAGAAGCCGTCCTTCTGGAGATGGTAGAAGGGGAGGGCGAAGTTGGCGGCGCGGTAGTAGGTGGTGGCGTTGAGCTCGGCGCAGGTGGTGCGGAACGAAGCGAGCAGCTCGGGGGTGAAGGTGATGCGGTTATCGGTGAGGGCGCCGCTCTCGATGGCGGCGATGACGGCGAGCAGCAGGGCGGGCTTGTACGGCGCCTCCTGGCCGTCGCGCCGGGCGAGGTTGAGGGTGGTGAAGCGCTGGGCATACGCGGCCAGGGTGGTGGGAGCGGGGTAGATCATGGGGGGCAGGGAGCAGCTTCCACGCTTCAAAGGTCGGGCTAAGGCACGCAGCGTGAGTAAAGAATTGCCGGGAAAGGGCAAGTCTGGCTAGGGCATTTTCATACCCAATCTCCCAAACAAAATTCCCGAAACCATACTCCCCCTCCCACAACTGCCGGTGCAGCGCCGCGCGGACTTCACTCTTGCTGCCGCGTACCGATATGCTCACCCCCCTCGGGGCCACGCATTTCGCGCTCGAAATGGGCGTCGTCGTACTCGACTTCGAGGCTGGCCTCGCCCGCACCGTTGCCGTCGCCGGCATTCCCGCCCCCTCCGCGATCGATGGGATCGTACTGCCTAGCCTGGCCCTCACCGCCAACCTCGGCGCCGTCCCCGGCCCCACCGAAACCGCGGTCGTCGCCCTCGGCGTCAACTACTTCCAGCAGCTCAACGGCCAGTTCTATCCGTTGCAGGACGAGTCGACGAATCCCCTGGGAATCGTGTATGCCAAGTAAGCAAGTGCCCACCCTAACCATCCCGGACCGATGCCCCATGAGAAACGTATAAAAGGCGAAACGCCGGCTGACCTGGAAGGCAGCCGGCGTTTTTCGTTTAAGTCGGGACGGTTGCGCCTCCCGCCCGCGCTCGGCGGGGCTGAAAGCGCTGTTGGGTCCGGGTCCGCTGTGAAAACACTGGACTAATGAACGGCCCCTCTCCTGTGGAGAGATGATGCCCTGAGCTTGTCGAAAGAGGGTGGGGGGTGATAGCTCGAACCCACCCAGACCCCAGCCGCGTGCCGGATACCCGCGCCGTCTGGCAGCAACTTACTCTACTACCAGTTGCCGAGCCCACCCACCGGCTCGGGCCACGTACAGACCCGGCGCCAACCCCGTCAGCTCGACGGTGCCCCGACCCCCAATCAGCTGCGCGTGACGGACCTCACGGCCCAAGCCATCCACGACCACCACGCGCCGCAGGCCAATCGGCCCCTGGACCTGAACGATCCCACGCGCCGGATTAGGCCAGAGCTGCAGACGGGCTGCTTCCGGTGATTCCGCTTCGTCCGCGCTACCGGTGAGCGTGGGCGCGTGGTAAATGCCAAAGTGGTGCATCCGTTTGCTGCCGTCGCCGGTGGCGGTGAAGCCGTTGACGGAAGCCAGCACGACCACATCACCATTAGGTCTCACGCCTACCGCTCCCGCGGAATTGTTCAGGCCGGAGCCGAGCGGGTGCCACGTCGTGCCGTCCCAGCGGGCGATGTAGTCGGCCAGCGGATTGCCGCCCGCGTTGGTAAAATCGCCCGTTACCAGCAGGTCGCCAGCAGGACTCAACGCGACGCTCGCCCCACCACCCAGTGGGCCCAACCCTGGCAGGCGGGTCCAAGTGCTGCCATCCCAGTGGCTGATGCCGCTGTAGACCAGCCCCACCCACAGGTGGCCATTCCGGCCCACAGCAATAGAGGTTGGCACCCCGTTCGGACCTGCCCCGAGGGGCTGCCACACCGTCCCGTCCCAGCGGGCCAGTCCGCTAACCGCCGCGCTTCCGTAAGCGCTAAAGTCGCCCCCAATCAGAATATCACCGGTGGACGTGGTGGTGATGTTCCAAATGCGCTGGCCCACGGCTAAGTCAGGGCCGAGCTGCTGCCACGACGAGCCATTCCACCGCGAGAGGTAGTAGCGGCTCTGACTGCCAAAGCCCCGCTCCCAGGCGGCAATCACGTCGCCGTTACTTGCCACCGCTACCTGCTGGATTTGCTCCCCGCCCACGTAGCGGCTGATTTCCTGCCACTGGCTGCCCGTCCACCGGACAATACTACTGCTTGGTGAGTTACACGTTAAGTACAGGGAGCCTGTGGCAATGACGTCGCCATTCGGCGCCAGCGCGATGTCCTCGACCCTACCGATCGACTCAGCGCCAAACTGCTGCCACTGGGTACCGTCCCAGCGGGCAATGGAGTTGATCCCCTGCGTGCGGCCCATGCCGCCATAAAAATTAGTGCCACTGACCAGCACATCGCCGGCCGGCGTTATGACCATGTCGGTGATCAGATTGTCGTGGCCATTACCGCCCATGGGTAGCCACTCGGTACCCGACCAGTGCGCCAGATTCTGGCAGGACAGCGTTCCGGTGCCGTAGAAACTCCCGCCGATCAGCAGATCGCCCCCGGGCCGCTGGGCGAAGGCCCGCGCCCCGGAAGACGTTGGGGCTGGGTAGCGGGTACGGTCAAGGCCCCCGCCAATCTCTTGCCATTGGTTTCCCCGGCGCCGGGCGATGTAGTCAGCGCCACTGATTCCGGCCGCGTCCCAGAAGCCGCCGCCCATCAGCAGATCGCCGTTGGGCGAAAAGTGTAATCCCAGGACGGGCCCGTTCAACCCGGGACAGAGCGGTTGCCAGGCGGTGCCGTCCCACCGCACCGCGTAATCGGCCTGCCCGGCCCCGCTTACATCGGTGAAGTTTCCCCCCAGCACCACTTCGCCCGTTGG
>JBKJUQ010000275.1:0-22413 GCA_046590685.1 Hymenobacteraceae bacterium | reverse complement strand
GTGGCTGACGCCCACCAACGCCACGCTGCTGCTGACGGAGCCGGCGACTGGCGGCGGCAATGGCGTCGTCACGCTGACGCCCGTCCCCGATTACGCTGCGCCCGCCCTAGATGCGTCGAACTTCATCAACGTACCCGGCGACAACCTCGGCAACCACACGGCCACCACCAACGTGGGCCTCAACGGCAACTGGCTCAGCAATACGGCTGGCAACGCGAGTACCAACGGCCTGCGGATCGCCAACAACGGCGACGCCACCCTGAGCGGCCGCCTCGGCATCGGCACCAGCCCCTCGGCCACGCCCACCGAGAAGCTCCAGATCGCGGACGGCAACCTCCAGCTCACCGCCACCAGCCCCGTGAGCGTGGGCATCAGCAACGCCACCAGTTCGCTGAACCTGGCACTGGCCAATGGCAGTGGTCAGTACTCCGACCTGGCACTGGCCGGCGACGCCGTGCTGCGCTCCAACGGCAAGCGCCTGATTCTGGCCGGCCGCGAGGGCGGCGAAGTCTTCGTGACCACCGGCGCGGCCGGGGCGGAAGCGGAGCGCCTGCGCATTACCACCGCCGGCCTGGTGCGCATCAGCAGCCTGGGGGGCGGTGGCACGCAAGTGGTGACCACCGACAACGCCGGTAACCTGAGCACGGCCCCCACCAGCGCCTTCGCCGACAACCTCGGCAACCACACCGCCACCACCAACCTGGGCCTCAACGGCAACTGGCTCTCCAACACCCCCGGCAACGCCAACGGCCTGCGCGTCGACAATGCCGGCAACGTGGGCGTGGGCACGGCCTCGCCGGCTTCCACCTTCGACGTGCGCACCACCGACAACTCGGCCGCTATCACGGTGGGTAACTTCAGCGCCCAGGCCGGCGCCCTGTACCTGGGCAACTCCGGCCACGGCCTCCAGCGCGACTACAACGGCGGCGCCAACGACGTGGGCCTCTACACCACCAACGGCAACCTGTACCTGTCGGCCGCCGGGGGCAGCGCCACCGACCAGTTTGCCCTAAGCGCCGGCGGCAACGTGGGCATTGGCGGCGCGGCGCCCGCCTCGGCGGTGCTGGCCGTCACGAGCACCACCAAAGGCTTCCTGCCGCCCCGCCTGACGCTGACCGAGCGCGACGCCATCGGCGCGCCGGCCGCCGGCCTGATCATCTACAACACCACCACCAACCAGCTCAACACCTGGAACGGCACCGAGTGGACCGCGAGCGCGGCCGTGACGGCGGGCATTCCGCTGAGTTCGGCGCTCGCCACCTTCGCCTTTACCGGCGCCCCGCAGACGTTTACGGTGCCCGCCGGCGTGACGAGCCTCGTGGTAACGGCTAACGGCGGCGGCGGCGGCACGTTCGTGTACGGCGGCAGCAGCTTCCTGGGCGGCAAAGGCGCCCAGGTGCAAACCGTGCTGACCGTGACGCCCGGCGAAACGCTGAACGTGTACGTGGGCGGCGGCGGCGGCTTCAGCTCGTCGGCGATGACGCCGAACGGGATCGGCGGCTGGAACGGCGGCGGCGACATCATCGGCGGCAACTCGGGCGGCGGCGGTGGCGGCGGCGGTACCGACGTGCGCCGCGGCGGCACGGCCCTCACCGACCGCATCGTGGTGGCCGGCGGCGGGGGCGGGGCGGGCTACGTCGGCAACGCCCCCGGCGGCGACGGGGGGGCGCCCAACGGCGCCAGCGGCGGCGGCAACCCGGACGGTGCGGGGGGCGGCGCCACCCAGTTTGCCGGCGGGCTGGCGGGCAGCAGCGGCGGCGCGGACTACACCGGCAGCTTGGGCCAGGGCGGCCGAAGCAACTTCTTCAGCGGCGGCGGCGGCGGCGGCGGCCTCTACGGCGGCGGCGGCGCCCGGGGTGCCGGCGGCGGGGGCGGCTCGTCGTGGGTAACCCCCACGGGCACCGCCGATACCCGGCTGCTGGCCGGCGTCAATGCCGGCAACGGCTCGCTGAGCTTCTCGCTGCCGCAGGCGTTCCCCGCGCCGTCCCTCGACGGGGCCAACATCAGCGGGGCGTGGGACGTGAACGGCACCGCCTACTACTACAACGGCGGCAACGTGGGCATCGGCACCAGCGCCCCCGCCCAGAAGCTCGACGTGGCGGGCGCGGCCCGCGTGCAGGGCACTCTGCAGGTGGGCACCAGCGGGGCGCCCGGCGCCCTGGAAGTGGTGGGCGCCAGCGGCACCACCACCGCCACCCTCGATCAGCAGCAGCTGGGGGCCACCGGCTTCGGGGGCTCCACCGACCAGTGGCAGTCGTTCACGGCGGGCATCACGGGGAGCCTCACCCGGCTCGACCTGCGGGTCGAGTCGCCGACCTTTGGCGTCGCGGCGCCCGGCCAGCTGAGCATCTACTCCGGCGAAGGCACCACCGGCACCGTGCTTAGCTCGCAGGCCATCACGTTTCAGCCCGTCCAGAATGTTTTCCAGCAGTACGTGCTGACTACGCCCGTGCCCCTGACGGCGGGCCAGCAGTACACCTACCGGTTCACGACGCCCACCTCCACCGGCGCCTGGGTGGGTGGCGCCAGCAACAACCCGTACGTCGGGGGGCGGACCGGCAACGCCCGCGATAGCGATCTGGCCTTCAAAACCTACGTCACTACCCCCAACGCCGCCCGGCTGCTCACCGTGCTGCCCACCGGGCAGACGGGCGTCGGCACGGCTACACCCACCGAGAAGCTCGACGTGGTGGGCGGCAACGTCAAAATCGCCACCGCCGGCAACGGCCTCATCTTCCCCGACGGCACCACCCAGACCACGGCGGCCGTAGCCGGCAACTACATTCAGAACACCACCACCGCCCAGGCGGGCGCCAACTTCAACATCGCCGGCAGCGGCACGGTGGGCGGTCTGCTCACGGCGGGCACCAGCAGCGTGACGGGCAACAGCACCGTGGGCGGCAACAGCACCATCAGCGGCACCAGCACCGTCGGCGGCAACAGTACTGTGGGCGGCAACGCCTACGTGAACGGCCCGCTGGGCGTAGTGCTCAACGGCCAGGACCGGCCCCTGATCACGCGCGGCTGGGATGTCTTCAGCAGCGGCAACTACAGCGGAGCTGGTCGGTGGGGACTGTTTATGGAAGCGGAAGCGCTCACCTTCGGGATGCCGGCCCTGGCCAACAAGCGGTTTCAGTGGGTGACGTACAACGCCGCTTCTACCATCAACACCACGCTGATGACGCTCACGCAGGCGGGCACCCTCGGCATTGGCACCACCGCCAGCCCGGCCACCACCCTCGACGTGCGCACCGCCGATGTGTCGGCCGCCATCACGGTGGGCAGCACCGGCGCCACCGGCGGAGCGCTGTACCTCGGCAACAGCGGCCACGGCCTGAAGCGCAACTACAACGGCGGCGGCAACAACGTGGGCCTCTACACCACCAGCGGCAACGTGTACCTCTCGGCCGCCGGCAGCGCCACCACCGATCAGTTCGTGCTCCTCAACAACGGCCGCGTGGGCATCGGCACCGACGCCCCCACCACCACCCTCGACGTGGACGGCGGCATCCTGGCGCGCAGTTCCAGCGCCATCAGCAACCAGGGCGCCCACCTGCAATGGAACCGCAGCGGCAACCAGGGCGAAACGTGGCTCCTCAACCAGCAGGGCGGCGGGACGGGCGGCATCCGCTTCGGCGCGGCCACCACCACCAACACCGAAACCGAGTGGGCGCGCTTCGACGGCGCCGGCAAGTTCGGCATCGGCACCACCAGCCCCATCGCCCCGCTGCACGTGAAGGGCGCGGCTGGCACCACCACCCAGGGCGGCGGCGGCTACACCTTCTTCAACCCCGGCACCGGGGTGGGCACGGCCCCGCTGCCCGGCGGCCAGGGCAAGCAGGTAGCGGCCTACTTCGAAGGCGGCGAGGTCTGGATCAACAACTTCGTGGTGGCCGGCGCGCTGCAAACCACTTCCGACCGCCGCATCAAGAACATCGTCGGCCTCTCCGACCGCGCCGCCGACCTGGCCTTGCTCAATAAAATCCGTATCACCGACTACACCTACATTGATGAGGTGAACCACGTGGCCGGGCAGGTGGTGAAGAAAGTCATCGCCCAGGAGGTGGAAGAAGTGCTGCCGGCGGCCGTCAGCCGCTCGTTCCAGGCCCTGCCCAACGTGTACGAGCGCGCCACCCGCGTGAGCTATGCCAACGGGCAGGTGACCGTCACCACCGCCAAGCCCCACGAGCTGCCGGCCAGCGGTGGCCGCCTGCGCCTCTACACCCCCGCCAACGCCGAGCTGAACCCGGACGTGACGGTAGTAGACCCCCACACCGTGCGCTTTGCCAGCACTGACGCCCACGCCGCCGGCCTGTTCGTGTACGGCAAGTACGTCGACGACTTCCGCTCCGTCGACTACGACGCCCTCACCACCCTCAACGTAAGCGCCACCCAGGAGCTGGCGCGCAAAGTGGCCGCGCTGGAGGCCCATAACGAAGCGCTCAAAGCGCAAAACGCCGCGCAGGGCACTCGCCTCGACGGCCAGCAGGCCGCGCTGCAAACCCTACAGGAGCAGATGGCCCGCTTGCTCGGCGAAGCCCCGCCTGCCTCGCAGGCCCGCAAGTAAGTTCGATCCGTTAAGCGGTAGACTGGTTGCGACGGCAGCCCGTGGTTTCGGGCGCCGGTGCCGCCGCCGTGACGGCGCACCTAGGGTAGATTTCGATAAAATCAACCCCAGGCTGTGGGAAAGAACCCTTTCAGGGTTCGCAGAATGGCCCCAAACGAGCTTTCTGGCAAACTGACCGTCGCCACAAGTCTAGTTCCCTCCCCCGGCCCCGTCGGTGCTTCGGCACGGGCGGGGCCGGTTGGCGGAGCGCCCCGCCACCTTGCATTCTTGTCGCATCAAAATGCGCTATTGGCCGGAGTAGCATTGCAATATCTTTGTGGCGCTGATCGGCACCCGGCTGGTCGGCGCCACTTGCGTTTTTGCTATGCCCACTTTTTCTCTGCTTCGGTGCGGCCGGCCGCTGCTGCTCACCCTGACTTTATTGCTCGGCAGCTTGCTTCCCGCCCTGGCCCAAACTACCTCGGTGGGCATCGGCACCACGGCCCCCAATGCCAAAGCCGCGCTCGAAATCGCCGCTTCCGACAAGGGCCTGCTCATTCCGCGGCTGACGGCCGCCGACCGCGGGCTGATCGGCGCGCCCATCCCGGCGGGCCTGCTCGTGTACCAGACCGACGGCGCCCAGCCGGGCTTCTGGTACTACGAAGCCAGCGGCGGCTGGACGTTCCTCAACCCCGTGGGCGTACCCGACAACCTCGGCAACCATACGGCCACGCAGGCCCTCAACCTGGGCGCTAACCAGCTCGTGGGTAACGGCGGCACCAACGGCCTGGCCGTGAGTAGTGCCGGCAACGTGGGCATCGGCGGGGTGGCCCCGGCCTCGGCGGCCCTCGCCGTGACGAGTACGACCCAGGGCTTCCTGCCGCCCCGCGTGACCCAGACCCAGCGCGATGCCATTGGCGCGCCAGCCACCGGCTTGCAGCTGTACAACACGACCACCAGCAAGCTCAACAGCTGGAACGGCACGAGCTGGGAGGCCAGCCTGAGCACCACCGAGCAGCCCTATCAAGCCCCAATTGCCACCTTCATCTACACGGGCGGGCCGCAAACCTACACCGTGCCCGCTGGCGTGACCAGCGTGGTGGTGCGGGCCACCGGGGCCAGCGGCGGCGTCAGCACCGCCTCGACGGCAGCTCCGGGCCAGGGGGCCGTCGTGACGGCCACCCTGGCCGTGACGCCCGGTCAGGTGTACACGGTGAACGTGGGCGGCGTAGGGGGCTTTTCTACCTCCCCCCCCGGGGTGGCCGGTGGCTACAACGGCGGCGGATCGGTGGCGGTATATGGCGGCGCCGGCGGCGGTGCCAGCGACCTGCGCTTGGGCGGCACTGCCCTGACCGACCGGGTGCTGGTGGCCGGCGGCGGCGGCGGCGGGGCCTACTCCGTCTTGGGCAACGGCGGCAATGGCGGTACTCCCAACGGGGGCAACGGTCTTGCCGGCTCTGGGGGGGTGAGCACCGGCGGCAGCCAGAGCGGACCGGGCAGCGCCGGCGGGGCCAGCCTGGGCCAGGGCGGCAGCACGACCACCTTCAACTACGGCGGCGGCGGCGGCGGCGGCTACTACGGCGGGGGCGCCAACAACCAGTACAGTGGTGGCGGTGGGGGCAGTTCCTGGGTGGCGGCCGGGGCCGGCGGAGTCAGCTACGCGGTGGCAGCGGGCACCGGCAATGGGGTGGTTGATATCACGCCCGTCCCCGTGTTCGCGGCCCCGGCCCTGAGCGGGGTGAACTTCGTGAACGTGCCCGGCGACAACCTAGGCAACCACACCGCCACCCAGCCCTTGAACCTGGGGGCCAACAAGCTGGTGGGCACCGGCGGCACCGGCCTCGGCATCGGCAATACGGGCGCGGTCAGCTTCGACGGCGCCATTACCGCCGCTGGCGCAGCCACCATCGGCGGCACGATGGGCGTGGGCACGAGCCCGGTGGCTTCGGCCCAGCTGGAAGTGGCCAGCACCACCAAAGGCTTCCTGCCCCCGCGCCTGACCGAAACCCAGCGCGACGCCATCGCGGCCCCGGCCCTGGGCCTGACCATCTACAACACCAACACCAACAAGCTCAACTTCTGGAACGGCACGAGCTGGACCACTTACCTGGGCACTGCTGAAACCAGCACCACCTACCCCGCCGTCACGTTTGCCTACACCGGGGCCGCGCAGACCTACACCGTGCCGGCCGGGGTCAATTACCTGAGCGTAGATGCCGTGGGCGGGCAGGGCGGCGCGGCCGGCTTCATTAGCCCGCCCAACCTGGGCGGCAAGGGCGGCCGCACCCGCGCCACGCTGCACGTGGTGCCGGGCGAGGTGCTCACCATCAACGTGGGCGGGCTGGGCCAGACCATTCCCAGCTCCGGCGGCGTGCCCAGCCCCGGCGGCTTCAACGGCGGCGGGGCCGGCTACAATGGCAGCGGCGGCGGCGGCGGGGCTACCGACATCCGGCGCGGTGCGGCCACGCTGGCCGACCGCCTGCTGGTGGCGGCCGGCGGCGGCGGGCAGGCCCAGCCGGTGCAATACGGCAATGGGGCCGGCGGGGGCGGCGGCGGGCTGGTGGGCCAGGATGCCGGCGTCAGCGCCAACCTGCAGCCCAAGTGGGGCCGGGGCGGCACCCAGTCGGCCGGGGGCCAGCAAAGCGGGGCGCTGGGGCAGGGCGGCGCGGCTACGGCCTTCGGCGCCGGCACCGTCGGCAACGCCGGCGGCGGCGGCGGCTACTACGGTGGCGGGGCCGGCTTTGGCACAGCCTTCACCGAAGAAACCTACGGCGGCGGCGGGGGCTCGTCCTATGTGAGTCCGACCGGCAGCAGCGCCATCACCTACGCGACCGGCTTTGGCACCGGCAACGGCACCCTCACCCTAACGCCATCCGCCCTAGCCGCGCCGGTACTGGACGGCTCCAACATCGTGGACGTGCCCGGCACCTGGAGCGTGAGCGGAGCCAACGTGTACCGCTCCAGCGGCAACGTGGGCATCGGCACGAGCAGCCCGACCCAGGCGCTGGACGTGCGCGGCAACCTGCGCCTGGGCAACGACGGGGGCAACACCACCGGCACGGGGCAGGCAGTTGAGTTCGTGGGGCCGGGCCTGAACACCGACCCGGTGGGGCTGTACCGGGTGAACACCGCCGCCGATGCCAGCGAGCTGCGCGTGGTGGTGGGCGACGTGGCCGATGCCAACGACAAGTTCAGCGTGGGCCGCAACACGGCCACGGGCGAAGGCGGCATTCCGGCGGGCACGTTCACGCCCAGCTTCACCGTGAAAAGCGACGGCGCAGTGGGCATTGCCGGTCTGGCCGGCACCGGTACCCGAATGGTGACGGCTGACCTCAACGGGAACCTGAGCACTGCCGCCGTGCCCACCGATGCCCAGGCCCTGACCAAAAGCGGTAGTACCATCAGCCTGACCAACGGCGGCGCAGTGACCGACTCCGATAACCAAAGCTTAAGCATCAGCGGCCAGACCTTGAGTCTGACCAGTGGTGGCAGCGTGACCCTGCCCGGCGACGACCTCGGCAGCCACACCGCCACCACCAATCTGAACCTGGGCGCCAACAAGCTGGTGGGCAACGGTGGCACGGCTGGCCTCAACATTACCGCCACCGGTAACGTGGGCATTGGCACCACCGGCGCGGCCGGCCAGAAGCTGGAAGTGGCCGGCAGTGTGTACGCCAAGGGCGAAGGCACCGGCTTCCTGACCGACAACGGCGCCAGCGCCCGCGTGGGCCTTATCAAGTACAGCGGCCGCGAGGGCGGCATCTGGCGTACCTCGGCCCAGGACTTCGAGATTGGCCGCGTCGATGCCGGCGTGACGGCCCTGCCCGGCAGCCCCACCACCTGGACCACCGACCTCTACGTGGGCAGCACCGGCAACGTGGGCATCGGCACCACCAACCCCGGCGTGCCGCTCGACGTGCAGACCAGCAACACCAACTATACCGTCATCAACTACGGCTACCTCAACGGCTCGGGAGGCACGGGCTTCGGCGGCAACAGCGGGGCGGTGAGCGTGAGCATCCGTGCGGCGGGCCGCATCGTGGCCTCCGAGTTCAACGCCGTCTCCGACCGGCGCCTCAAACACGTGGTGGGCCTCAGCGACCGCGCCACCGATCTGGCGTTGCTGAACCGGCTGCGCATCACCGACTACACCATGCGCGACCGGGTGCAGTTCGGCGACCAGCCGTTCAAGAAGGTGATTGCCCAGGAAGTGGAAGCCGTCTTCCCGCAGGCCGTCCATCAGCAAGTGGGCTTTCTGCCCGACGTGTACGTCACCGCTACGCGCGTGGAACCCCAGCCCGGCGACTCGCTGCTGACCCTGACCCTACCCGCCTGCCTGCCCGAAGGTGGCGCCACCGCCGGTCAGCGGATCAAGCTGATCGGCGCCTCCGGCGAGGTGACGGCCCGCGTGGCCCGGCCCGCGGCGGCGGGCAGCCGCACCCTGGTGGTGCGCGGTGCGCAGCGGCTGGCCGCAGGGCCAGTGTTCGTCTACGGCCTGGAGCACGCCGACGTGCGGGCCGTGGACTACGAAGCGCTCTCGATGCTCAACGTAAGCGCCACCCAGGAGCTGGCCCGCCAAGTGGCCGAGTTGCAAACGAAAAATGCTGCCCTGCAAACCCAGGCCGGCGCCGATCATGCCGCGCTGCAAACCCTGCAAGAGCAGATGGCCCGCCTGCTCGGCGAGGCGCCGCCCGCCTCGCAGGCTCGCAAGTAACCCGCCTCCCCTACTCTGCTCATCTCCAGCCGTATTGGTACTGCGGCACGGGCGGGGCCGGCTGGTTTAGGATGGCTTCTTGTCGCATCAAAATGCGCTATCGGCGCGGGTTTTCAGTTTCGACCTTTGTAGTGCTGAATTTATAGCAGCGGCCGGAAGTGGCTGCTGTGCCGCTGCCCTACCTTCGTTTCGCTTCGTTTCCTCACCAGCCGCTCCGCGTTATGCGCACTTCCCTACTGCCGTCATCCCTGGCCGGCCTGGCGCTGGGCCTGACCCTCACTCTGGGGCTGCTACGGCCTGACCGGCTGGCTGCCCAGGCGCTCTATAACCAGGGCTCCAGCATCACGGTGTCGCCCGGCGCCATCCTCAGCGTGCAGGGCGGTTACGAGCAAACCAGCGGCGCCACGCTGCTCAACGAAGGCGCTACCAGCGTCACGGGTAACGTCCAGGCCGCGTCCGGCTCCACCCTCGACCTGAGTACCGGCGACCTGACCGTTACGGGCAATGTCACCAACGCCGGCACCACCACGGCCACCGCCACCGGCACGCTGCGCCTGACGGGCACCGCCAACCAGACCGTCGACCTCGGCGGCGGCACGGTCGGGCAGCTCATCGTCAACAAGCCCGGCGGTACCCGCGTCGACGTCCCCACGGACCTGACCGTAACGGGCGGGCTAACCCTGACGGCCGGCTCGGTCCGCACCACCGCCACCAGCGCCGTGGTGCTGCCCACGGGCGCACCCATCACGGGCGAAACCGCCGGCCGCTACGTGCAAGGCAACCTGCGCGTCACCAAACCCAACGTCAACGGCAACACCCTCGTCGATTTCGGCAACAGCGTCGTGGTCAATCCGCAGGGCAACACGCTCGGCGACGTAACCGTCAACCGCGCCGCCGGTCTGCAACAGGCCAACGTTACCTACGGCCAGGTGTCAGTAGCTGGCACGAATCAGTCGTCCATCGACCGCATCTGGACGATCACGCCGCAGACCCAGCCCGCGATCGGGCAGCCCGCCGCGCTGACGATGACGTGGGTCGCGGACGACGACAACGGGCTCGACTTTACGCGGGCCATCGCCGCCCGCCGCGCTACGGCCGCCGCGCCCTGGCTGCTGCTGCCCCCGCCGCAGCCGGCCACCAGCCGCAGCCTGACGGTGGCGGCCCCCGCCTTCTCGCAGTGGACCATCTTCGGCGAGTCCACCGTCGTGCTGCCCGTCGAGCTGCTGACGTTTGAGGCCGCCCGGGCGGGTAAGGCGGCCCGCCTGACGTGGGCGACGGCCTCGGAGAAGAACAGCGACTATTTCGAGGTGGAAGTCAGCCTGACTGGCCGCGACTTCAAGCCCGTGGCGGCCATCGGCCGCGTGGCCGCGCAGGGCACCAGCAGCCGCCGCCACGACTACGCCGCGCTCGACGCCGATCTGATGCGCTACGGGGCTGCCGTGGTGTACTACCGGCTGCGCCAGACCGACCGCGACGGCGCGACGGCTTACTCCGAGATTCGCCCGTTGCACCTCAACGAGACCGGCACCGGCACGCTGACGGCCGTGGCGTGGCCCAACCCGTCGGAGTCCGACGCGGCGGTTCAGCTCGCGCTTACGCTGCCCACCGCCGAGCCCGTGGAGCTGACCTTCTTCGACGCCGTCGGCCGAAGCGTGCGCCAAGCGACTTTCACGCCCTCCACTTCCGGCGCGCTGGTGATGCCGCTGCCCAACTCAACCGATGGCAACCAACTGGCGCTGGGCACCTACGTGCTGCGCGTACGCCAGGGCGCCGCCCAGGCGACGCTGCGCCTGACGCGCGACTAAGCTCCGCCGCCGGTAGCAGGGCCGAAGCCAGCGGAGAGAACCGCTCGGCTTTCGCCCCTTACCCGACACAACCCGACACAACCCGACACAACCCGAAACCGCCGGCTAACAGCACGTCAACGATTCGTTGGCTTACTGCTAGCCGGCGGTTCGGCTTTTTACCGTTCAGGGCGCTACTGCGTCACGCTCATTCAGCAGGTAGCGGCAGGCCCCGCCGATGGCCTACTGGCTGCGCCAGATGGCATACTCGTAAGCGGCCAGCGTGATGGTTGGCGTAGCGGGCGCGGGCTGTCCGGTTAGGGCATTCGTCCACGTCGTGACGGGCCACGTAGCGGGCAGCGCGATCGTGACGGGCTGATTGCGCGTGTTTACCAGCACGGCCACGCGCGCTTGGGTGGCGGAGCCCGTGCGCAATACCGCAACCACGCCGGGCGCAACCGAGGCGGGGGCGACGGAGCCGGTGCGCAGGGCGGGCAGCGTGTGGTAAAGCCCGAGCACCCCCCGGTAGAAAGTGGTAGTGGCGGGGCTGTATCCCCACTGGATGGTGCGCTTCTCGAACAAGCTCAGGCGGGCGGGGTAGCCGGCTTCCTGGCCGCTGTACATCATCGGGGTGGCGCCGTAGGCGAGCGTGGCCACGTAGGCGGCTTTGGCGGCTTCAGGACTGCGGAAGACTTCCGGCGCCGGTCCTTCCGTGAAGGTATAGTCGTGATTGGTGGTGAACCGGAGGCGGTAGCGGCCGGCGGGGGCGCCTTGTAGCTCACGGTTATGGGTCGTGGTCAGCGTCGTGGCGGTGGCGTTCTGGTTGAACACCTGCTTGAGGGCATCGTAAAAGCCCCAACCGAAAGTGAGCTGAAAGCCGGAGGTGTAGTGGGACACCTTGTTGCCCTCCGCCAGCCAGAACAGATCGCTGCGCACCCGCTGGAGCGAGTCGATCGCCTCTTTCCAGAAATCGTCGGGCACCATATCGGCCGCATCGCACCGGAAGCCGTCGACGCGGTGCTGCTGCACCCAAAAGCGCATCGCCCGAATCATCTCGCGGCGCATCTCGGTTTTGCTGAAGTCCAGGTCGGCCACGTCGAGCCAGCCCGTACCGGCCGGTGACATAATCTGACCGCCGGAATCCTTGGTGTACCACTCGGGGTGCTGCGTGATCCAGGGGTTATCCCAGGCGGTGTGGTTCGCCACCCAGTCGAGAATCACCACCATTTTTCGGTCGTGCGCGGCTGCCACCAGCTGATCGAAGGCGACCATCGTGCCGTGCTCGGCATTGACGGCCTGGTAGTCGCGCACGGAATACGGCGACCCCAGCGCCCCAACGCGCTTGAGCTGCCCGATCGGGTGGACAGGCATCAGCCAGAGCACGTTGCACCCCAGGCTCTTGATGGAGTCGAGGCGGGCCTGCAAGCCGGCAAACGTACCCGCGGCGCTGCAATCGCGGACGTACGCTTCGTACACCACCGCGCTATCGACCGCGATGGTCGCCGTACTCGGTGGAATCGTCACCGGTGGGGTACTGATGACGGGCGCCGATTCATCCTTCTTACAGGCCGTGCTGCCCACGAGAGTCAGCAGCAGGACCCGCAGTAGTAGCGACCGCCAGCGGCGCGCGGGCACGCCAGGCAAGGTGGGTAAGCCTTGTAGATTCATAGCGCGGCGGAGGTGCGACATTTCGTGCTGGGCAAAAACAACTGCGTAACTGGCTCCAGGAGCATTCGTACAAATGACGCCACGCCCCCCGCGAGGCAGTGGTCTGAAGGTGGTTGACCTGGAAAACGGTAGCAACCGTAGCCGGCACGGTCTGAGTGCCGGAGCTACCTGAGCCAACCGGCACTCAGACCGTGCCGGCTACACTCCACGGCCAAGGAAGCACAGCCCCCGGCGCTTACCAATTACTTCAGGATCATCAAGCGCCGACGGGCCAGGCTTACTCCACTACGAGGCGCGCGGTGGTACCGCCGCAGCGCACCACGTATACGCCGGCGGGCAGCCCGTGGAGGGGCAGCAGCACGTCAGCGGCCGCCTTCGCTGAGCGAACCACGCGTCCCAGCGCATCGAGCAGCTCCACATCCTCCGCCATCGGGCGGCTGAGCTGGATGCGTACCGAGCCACTCGCGGGGTTCGGCGCCAACTCCAGCACCGAGGCCTGCGCGGCGGCGCGCACCGTGGCTATCGCCGAGTAATGGGTAGCGCCGTCAGCATCCTGCTGCCGCAGCCGGTAGTACAGCAGCCCGGCGGGGGCCGTCGCATCCGTGAAAGCGTAGGCGTGTGAGTCGAGACTGGTGCCAGCGCCGGCAATCTGTGCTGAAGCCGCTGTGAAGGAACGACCATTGAGCGAGCGCTCCACGACGAACCCGGAGTTGTCTTTCTCCGAAGCCGTCTGCCACGACAGGGCGACGGCGGTAGCACTCACGCGCTCGGCGCGGAAGGCCAGCAATTCCACGGGCAGGGGCCGAAGGCCGCCCGCCAGGTAGAACTCCGAGAAGTGATCGGGCACGGTGGCTTCGGTGGCAAACCACGCCGCCCCAGCCGGCGCGCTGACGGTCGGGGTCAGCAGCCGCGTCTGGGCGGTGCGGAATTGATTGTTCGCCAGCAGGCAGTCTTCGTTGACGCCGTCGTACTGCGTCAGGCGCAGGGTGCTGGTCGACTGCGCGTCGCTGCCGTCGCCGTCGTTGGCGAGCTGATAGGTAGTGAACTCCTGGTTAGTGGCGTAGAAGCGCACCCGCACCGCCTGCCCCGCGAAGGTATTCTGCGCCGACAGGTGCCAGTTACGATCCAGGTACTCGGTGCCATTGACGTCGGCCCGCACCGGGCTGCCCTGCCGCACGGTGAACTCGGCCGAAACCGTCCCGAGTACCTGGCCCTGGTCGTTGAGGGCCGCCACCACGTAGCCGTCTTTCAGTAGCGTCTGCCACTGACCTGAGCCGGTGCTGGTGATGGCATCCGTCGTCAGGCACTGATTCGCCAGTAAGGTGTACACCTGCTGCACCGTAAAGGCCGAAGCAGAGGTAGCCGTGCCGGCAGGCATCGTGACCGAGATCAGGCCCGTCGTGGCCGCGCCGGGTACCGTCACCGTCAGGCTGGTAGCAGAAACCACGGTAAAGCTCGTCGCGGCTGTGCCGTTGAACGTGACGCTGGTCGCACCCGTGAGGTTGTTGCCCGTGATGGTTATGGTGGCGCCTGCCAGCGCTGCGGCCGGCGCGAAGCTGGTAACGGCCAGCGCGGCGCTCACCGTCACCGCCTGGGTGGCCGTGGCCGAACAGCTGGCGCCAGCAGTGGCCGTCACGACGTAGCTCGCCGACCCGGCCGTGGGTGGCGTCACGCTCAAACTCGCCCCCGCCGTGCCGCCCGCGGGCAGGCCGGGACCCGTCCAGACATAGCCGACGCCGGCCTGGGGGTTAGTGACCGTCAGCGTGGTACTCTGGCCGAGGTTGATACTGGCCGGCGTAGCCGTCGTGGTCGGAATTGTCACGTCCGTGGCGACCGTCACGGTGGCCGTAGTGGAGCACAGCGCGTCCGTCACGGTCACGGTGTAGGTAGTCGGGGAAGCGGGCGAAGCAACCACGGTTGCGCCGGTAGTGGCCGAAAGCCCCGTGGGCGGCGACCACGCGTAGCTAACCGGTCCGGGGGTGGAAGCGGGGGTCAGGCGCCACGCTTCGTTGGTGGCGGCCCAGGCAGTGTTGTTGCGGCCCGGCAACGCCACGCCCACAGTCCCGGCCGCGTTTTCGGCGCCCGCCAGCATACGATGCACGGCCGGCCCGGTAGCCGTGTAAATCAGGTCGATCAGGTTGCTGCCCTCGTGCAGCACCACCTGGCCCGTAAAGAAGCCGCCGCCATCGTAGTGCGGCACGCCCGAGTAGCTCACGACCAGCTTCCGGTCCGGCGCCGTGCCGGTGGTGTAGTAAGTGATGGTGCCTCCGGCGCCCTGGTTCCAGTCGGCCCAGGCGAGGGCGATGAAGTTGCTGGGGGTGGTGGCGGCGGGGATCGTGCCCGGGTACTGCGCGACGCTGTTCCCCGCCCCGGCAGCCAGCTGGAGGTTGCCATTGGTGCTCACCTTGAAGGTAGTAGCAGCCTGCCCGAAGAAGGAGAACGTGAAGCCGATAGGAAGATCTACCGACATGGCGTCGTCGCCCGTCGGCCCGGCCGTGCCCGCCGTGCTCAGCGGCGCGTAGCTGATCGCCGACACCGCGTACGTGGGCACCTGGGTCACGCCGGTTGGGGTAGCCGTCAGCGTGACGCTACCGCCACTGGCGGCGCAGACCACCGGGGCCGCCGGGCTGACCGTCGCGGCCAGCTGGCAGGTGGTGGCCGTCACGGTGAAGGAGGTGGCCGAAGTAGCCGTCCCGCCCGGCGCCGTCACGGCGATCGGGCCCGTGGTAGCGTTCAGGGGTACGGAGGCGGTGATGGTAGTAGCCGAGACGATCGTAAAGCCCCCGGCGGCCGCGCCGTTGAACGCGACGACCGTGGCCCCCAGGAAACCCGTGCCGGTCAGGGTTACGGTCGTGTTCGGCCCGCCGCTGGTGGGCGTAAAGGAAGTGATAGTCGGCACCGGGCTGGTCGTAACCGTGAAGCTCGTCGGCGTAGCGTAGGTACCGCTGGGTGTCGTGACGCTCACCGGCCCGGTGGTGGCGCCGGGGGGCACCGTGACGGTGATGGCGGTAGCGGAACCCACGGTGTAGCTCGTCGCCGCCGTGCCGTTGAACCGGACGCTGGTCGCGCCGCTGAAGCTGGTCCCCGTGAGCGTCACCACCGTGCCTACTGGTCCGGTAGCGGGCGCGAAGGTGAGGATGTAGGGCGTGACGTTAAAGGTCGTTGGGGCCGTAGCGATGCCGCCGGGGGAGATGACGCGCAGCGCACCGGTCGTCGCGCCATCGGGTACGGTAGCGGTGATCTGCGTCGGCGAATCAATCGTGAAGCTCGCCGCGGCCAGTCCGTTGAACGTCACGCTCGTCACGCCGCTGAAACCGGTGCCGGTGATAGTCGTCACGCCGCCGATGCGCTGGCCCGCGGCCGGAGCGAACGAGGTAACGGTGGGGGCCGCGCCGGTAGAGGTCACGGTGAAGACACCCGCGCTGGTACCCGTGCCGGTGGGCGTGCTGACCGAGACGGTTCCAGTAGTAGCGCCGACCGGCACCACAGCCGAAAGCTGGGTAGCGGAGTTCACTACCCAGGAGGGGCTGGCCGTCCCGTTGAACCGCACGAGCGTCGTCGTGAGAAAGTTGGTGCCGGTAATGAGAACCGTCGAGCCGACCGGGCCGCTGGTGGGATTCAGGGTGGTGACGGTGGGCGCTACTTCGCCCAGCCCGACGGCGTACCACGCATTGGCGACCGCCGTCACCTGCGCCGAAGGCGAGCCGAACAGGTCGGTAGCGGCCTGCAGGCTGGCGGCGCGCGCCGTGGTGTAAGTCGCCGAGCTGGTCAGGTACAGCCGCTCGGTGCGGTAGGCGATCCGCGCCGCCTGCTCAATCGTGATGCCCGTGACGGCGTAGGCGTTGCCGAAGTCGTTGGTGCCCGAGCCACCCACGCTCAGCAGGTAAAACCAGTAGTTGAGGACGCCCGAGTTGTAGTGGACGCCGCCGTTGTCGCCGGTGCCGGTGTACCACAGGGTGCCCAGGTAGGTGTCGGGCTGGTTGCGCGAGTTGGGGTTGCTCATTGAGCGCAGCGCGGGCGCGGTCTTACTGATGTCTTCGCCGATAAGCCAGGTCTGCTTCAGCGGGTTGCTGTAGTACTCCACGGCGGCGCCCCAGATGTCGGAGAAGGCTTCGTTGAGCGCGCCCGACTGGTTGCGGTATATCAGGTTAGCGGTGAACTCGCACACGGCGTGGCCGACTTCGTGGGCGCACACGTCGAGCGACGTCAGCGGCCGGAACTGGGTATTGCCGTCGCCGTACGTCATCGACGACCCGTTCCAGAAGGCGTTTTCGTAGCCCACGCCGCCCGGCACGTCGTCGAAGTGCACGTAGCTGACGATGCCGCTACCCGTATTGTCGTAGCTGTTGCGCCCGTGCTGCGTCAGCCAGTAATCGAAGACAGTCTGGGCGCCGTAGTGCGCGTCGAGGGCGACGTTGTCGAAGACGGCATTGTCGTGCTCGGCGGCCGTCCAGTTGTTGTCGTTGTCGACGAAGTCTATGGCCGTGCCATACACGTTGCCGCGCTGGCAGTTGAAGGTCTGGATGCCGGTTCCGCGCGCGGCATCCCGTAGCCGGAAGCCCCCGGCAAAAGAGTCCGTGGTGCTGGTTCGGGTGCCGTTGTAGCGGGTAACGAGCGTTCCCGGCGCGTCGGCGTGCTTGATAATGGCATCGGAAAGCACCACCTGGCCCGTGCAGGCATCGACATACACCCAGGCCCGGCTGACCGGCTGCTGGGCGTAGATGTTGAACTTCCAGGCCAGCACGAGCGGCCGGACAGCTTCGGGCTGCCGGAAATCTTCCACCAGCACCAGCTCACCGGTGGGCCGGTACGTGGCGCGGGGGTTGTGCTGCTGGCGCTTCAGGCCCTGCTCCTCGGCGGCATCCTGCCACATGTAGCGCCGCGCGCCGACGGCCGCCAGCGCGCGCTGCAAGGCCGTGGCCTCGCTCAGCGTCGGCCGCACGCTTACGCCCGCCGGATGCTTCACTTCGCCGCTGAGGGTTTCGATCCGCTGGTGCCGGCTGTGGGCGGCGTACTGGCCATGTTCCACTTTCACGCCGCGGTAATATTGCTGAAAGCGCTCGTGCACGTAGCCCAGCTCATCCGTCTCGGTGCGCAGCGGGCGCAGCTCGTCGTTGGGACCCAGCTGGAGCTGTTGGCGCAGTACGCGCGTGACGTCGGTCGAAGCCGGACGCTCGGCGGGGTTGGCCGCCAGCCGAATCAAGCGCGGCGTGCCGGCTTCATCGGAAATGGTGGCGGGCAGCAACCCCTGCGCACCGGCCCCCGGACCGATCAGCAGGGCGACCAGCAGCGCCGCGGTGCGCGGCAGCGAGTAACCAAGGAGAGTGGATGAGCAGCTGGTCGTGCGAAACGGTAGGGCCATGCGGTCGGGCAAGGGTGATGAGGAAGGAATAGAGGTAAAGGTCCGGAGTCGGCGCGCTTTCACCACCGATTAGCGAAACAAAGAATATCACCTTATGATAAACTATCTTATATCTGAGACAAAGACTATGGATGACTTGACAACCAAACGCTCCTGAAAGTGCCGAACTGGTCAACAAAGCCGACCTAACCACTGAATACCAACACGATGCAGCACCCCTTCCCGCGCGAAAGTGAGTGACTAAACGCTTTCGTTGCGCTTGCAGTCCCCGCTCCAACCACTTCCAGCACCCGCGGTCGGCGGTAAGCACCTCGCGCTCGGGACCAGTAGATTTTATTTAAGAAAGTTTACGAGGGGTTCGACTTCTCCCCGCTTTGTTAGTCGTGACAATGAGCGCGGGAAGCGCTTCGCGCTCGCATCAAGGGCGCACCGGCAGCAAGCTCCGGCAAATAAGGCGTAGCTGGGAGTTGGTGGGTTTCAGCCAGATTTGCTTCAGAATCGTTGGAGAGCTTTGTGCGGGCTTCGCCCAGCTTGCCCTGCATGTGTTGCTGCCTTTGCTCCCTTTGACCGCCTCCGTCCGCTCGCTACTCCCTGATCGCTGCCGCGCGTGGCTGCTGATGCCTTTACTGGCGGCGGTGCCGGCGCTGGCCCAAACGCCGGGCCCGGTATCGAAACCCGCGCCTGACCCACTACCCGTAGCTGCCGAGCTGCCAGCCAGTCCGCAGCGCCTTACCGACTTCGTGGCCGTGGCCCGTCGCAACAGTCCGCTGTTGCGCGACCTGACGAATCAGGTCGGCCAGAACCGCCTCGATAGCCTGCGCCGTAAGGCCCAGAACGGCTTTCAGGTGAATGGCAACGCCGCGGCCGTGTACTACCCGACCGTGACGAACCGCCGGGGCGAGGCGGCGCTGGGGTACGACCCGGCCATCACCAACGGCGGCAACTACGCGGCCGTGGGCCAGGTCACGAAGCCGATCCTCAACCGCGCCCTGCTCGAAAACGACTACCGCCTGCTCGCCAGCCAGGGCGCGGTGCTGCGCAATACCGGTCAGCTCAACGCCCTCGAGCTGCGGCGCACCGTCACCGATCAGTTTCTGACGGCCTTTGCTGCCCAGAGTCAGCTGGTCTTCAATCGCGACCTGCTGGCCCAGCTGCGCCAGCAGGACCGCCAGCTGCGGCAGCTGGTCGAGGCGGGCATCTTCAAGCAGACGCAGTACCTGAGTTTTTACCTCTCGATCAGCACTCAGGAGGTCGCCGTCGAGCAGAGTCGACTTACGTACCGCCGCGAGCTTGGCACCCTGCGGGCGCTGGCCGGCGTGGCCGATACTGCCCTCCTAACCCTCGAAACGCCGAATCCGCCGACCCACCGTCCGCTCGCGGGTTTGCTGGCCCCCGCCCAGCGCCAATACACGCTTGATTCGCTGCGTTACCAGCTCGACCGTCGCGCCGTCGACGTCTACTACCGCCCGCGGGTAAGTCTGGTGGCCGACGCGGGCTTGCAATCCACGTCGTACCTGCCACTGGCGCTGGGCCGCAGCGTGGGCGTGAGCGGCGGGGTGCTGCTGTCGGTGCCCATCTTCGACGGCCACCAGCGCCAGCTTCAGTACCAGCGCCTTGAGCTGAGCGAGCGCACGCGGCAGGGCTACCGGCAATTCCTGACGGGGCAGCGGCGACAGCAGTACGCGCAGCTCGAAAGCGAAGTCCGGGCGGCCGATGCGCTCCTGGCCCGGATCCGCGAGCAGCTGCGCATCGCCGAGGCGCTCGTGACGGCCAGCCGCCAGCAGCTGGCGAGCGGGGAAGTCCAGATTCTCGATTACCTCACCGTCGTGACCAGCACCCGCACCCTTCAGCTCAGCCTCTCGCAGGCGCAGACCGACCGGTTGCGGAGCCTCTACGCACTTGATTACCTGGCCGAGCAATAGCCTGTTGTCCATGACCCCGTTTCCCTTGCGCTTTTTTGCCCTTGCGACCTGCGCGGCGGGGCTGCTGCTCGCCAGCTGCCAGTCCGCCCCCGACTCCGCCGCCGCCGAGGCTGACGCGGAGGCCGAAACGGCCGCGCCGCGCGCCCTCGTGACCGTGGGCACCGTCCGGGCCGATACCCTGCGCGACGTCCTCCAGCTGAGCGCCATCTCGGCCTACCCGGCCAAGGATATCCTGCGGGCGACCACCACGGGCTACGTCCTGAATCCCACGCCCGTACCGGGGCAGGCGGTGCGCGCGGGCCAGACCGTGTTTCGGCTGCAAACCAAGGAGTCCAGAACCCTCCACCTCGACCAGATCACCGGCGACCCGCGGCTGCGCTTCTCGGGCATCATCGCCATCCAGGCAGGCCGGGCTGGCATCCTCTCGACCGTCGATAAGCTCGCCGGCGACTACGTGCAGGACGGTGAGCAGCTGGCCGTGGTGTACGACCGCGCCCGCTTCGGCTTTGTCCTCGACGTGCCCGCTACGCAGCTGCGCTACGTGCACCCCGGCCAGGACTGCCGCATTCGGCTGCCCGACGGGCGGGTGCTGCCCGGCCAAGTGGCCGAGATGCTCGCGACGGCCGACGTCGCTATCCAGACCCAGCGCTACACCGTGCGCCCCTTAGGGACCGTACCCGAGCTGCCCGAAAACCTCGCCGTGCAGGTAGAGCTCAACCGCACCGCACCGCACGTCGCCCCCACCCTGCCGCGCGGCGCCGTCCTCACCGACGAGACGCAGACGGCGTTCTGGGTGATGCGGCTGCTCAATGACTCCACGGCCGTGAAGGTGCCGGTGGAGCGCGGCCCCGAGCAGGGCGACCGGGTGGAAATCAAAAGCCCCCGATTCGGCCCGCACGACCGCATTTTGCTATCGGGCAACTATGGCCTCGATGATACGGCCGCCGTTCAGCTGAGCCATTGAGCACACGGTTGATTGAGTGATTTTCGATTGAGTGATTGTCAGGCGGTCAACTCGCTCTGCGATTGCGTGATTTTTCGGCGCTGGATACCTGACGAGACAACGAATGCAAACTCAATCCCTCCCTCCATCACTCAATCTCCAGTCTTATAAAGCGCCCATCGCGGTCGTGCTGGCGTTGGTGCTGGTGCTCGGTACGCTCGCGTACCAGCGCATCAACGTGGCGCTGTTTCCGGAAGTCACGTTTCCGAAAGTGAAGGTGATCGCCGACAACGGCCTGCAACCGGTGGATCGGATGATGGTCACCGTCACCAAGCCGATGGAGAACGCGATGAAGCAGGTGCCGGGGCTCAAGCTGCTGCGCTCGACCACCAGCCGGGGATCGTGCGAGATTTCCGCCTTCTTCGACTGGAACGTGAACGTGGTGCAGAGCCAGCAGATCGTCGAGTCGCGCCTCAACCAGATTCGCGCCGACCTGCCCCCGGGCACCCAGATCAGCGTAGAGCGCATGAACCCCGCGATTCTGCCCGTCATGGGCTACACCCTCGAAGGCCCCGGCCGCTCGGCGCTGGAGCTGCGGCGGCTCGCGCTGTACACCGTCAAACCCTTCCTCTCGCAGGTCGATGGCGTGTCGGCGGTGCAGATTCAGGGCGGCCGCACGAAGGAGTATCAGGTAGAGCTGCTGCCCGATCAGCTTGCCGCGCTCGGCATCACGCCGGCCCTGGTGAGCACAATGCTCGGCCAAACCAACTTCGTGCAGAGCAACGGCTACCTGAGCGACTACCGCCGCCTCTACCTCACGGTCACCGACGCGACCATCGGCACGAAAAGCGACCTCGAAAACGTCGTCCTCCGCAACGACGCCGGCCGCACCGTGCGCCTCGCCGACGTCGCCACCGTGCAGCTCGGCGAACAGCCCGAGTATACCCGCATCAACGCCAACGGCCACGACGCGGTGCTCATCGCGGTACTGCGGCAGCCCGACGCCAACGTGGTCGACGTCTCGACCGGCGTGCGTGCCCAGGTGCGGGCGCTCCAGCGCGGCCTGCCGCGCGGCATCACCCTGCAACCGTACTACGACCAGGCCGATTTCGTGACGGAGGTGGTGCGCTCGGTGCAGGATTCGCTGTGGATCGGGCTGGCGCTGGCGTTGGTGGTGACGGCGCTGTTTCTGCGCTCGTGGCGGGCGTCGCTCACCATCCTGCTCACCATCCCCATCGCGCTGGCCATGACGCTGGCCGTGCTTTATTTCGGCCTCGGTTACTCGCTCAACATCATGACGCTGGGGGCCGTGGCCGCCGCCATCGGCCTGATGATCGACGACGCCGTGGTGATGGTCGAGCAACTGCACCGCGTCGGCGAAGACCACCCCGAGGCCAGTCCGGCGGAGGTGGTATCGCGGTCGGTCAAGCACCTGCTGCCGGCGCTGGTGGGCTCGTCGCTGAGCACGATCGTC
>JBKJUQ010000002.1:0-2675 GCA_046590685.1 Hymenobacteraceae bacterium | reverse complement strand
ACTCATTAATTTTTTAAGATAAGCCCCATCCTCCCATCCTCCCATCCTCCCATCCTCCCATCAGCACATCAGCACATCAACTCACACCAAGCCTTCGCGCAGCAAATCGTGCAAATGGAGGAAGCCCGCGAAGGTACCGTTCTCCGTCACCACCAGCTGCGTGATGTTGCGGGCGCGCATCAGTTCGAGCGCTTCCACGGCAAATACGTCGGTATCGACCGTGAGCGGCTCCTGGGTCATAATATCGATGGCGCGGATGCCGGCGAGCTCATCGAACTGGCCGAGCATCCGGCGCAGGTCGCCGTCGGTGATGATGCCGATGAGCGCGTGCTGGGCCGTGAGCACGGCGGCCGCGCCGAGCCGGCCGGTAGAGATGGCGATGATCACGTCGCGGATGGACGCGTCGGGCGCCACGTGCGGACGGGCATTGAGGCCGTGCAGATCGCCGACGCGCAGGTACAGGCGCTTGCCGAGCGCGCCGCCGGGGTGCAGGTGGGCGAAGTCGCGGGCCGAAAACTGCCGCGCTTCGAGCAGCGCGACGGCCAGCGCATCGCCGAGGGCGAGGGCCACGGTGGTGGAGGTGGTGGGGGCCAGGTTGTGGGGGCAGGCTTCGCGCTCGACAGCCGCGTTGAGCACGAAGTCGGCCTGCTGCGCCAGGTAAGACG
This sequence comes from Hymenobacteraceae bacterium, assembly GCA_046590685.1. Taxonomy (GTDB): domain Bacteria; phylum Bacteroidota; class Bacteroidia; order Cytophagales; family Hymenobacteraceae; genus JANNMJ01. The sequence goes on along the minus strand of JBKJUQ010000002.1, from coordinate 2,010 downwards.
CCGGATTGCCCACCAGCGCGGCCAGGGCCGCCCCGGCGCGCTTGAGCAGCGGCACGAGGACCTTGATCTCGGGGGTGTCGCCGGACTTGGAGATGCAGAGCACGAAGTCGTGCGGCTGAATCATCCCCAGGTCGCCGTGGATGGCGTCGGCGGCGTGCATAAACAGGGCGGGCTGGCCGGTGGAGTTGAAAGTGGCGACGAGCTTGGTGCCAATGTGCGCACTCTTCCCCACGCCCGTCACCACTACTCGGCCGGCGGCACTGAGCGCCAGAATGGCGCGGGCGCACCCCACGAAGCCGGCATCGAGATGATCGGCGGCGGCCCGTACGGCGTCGGCCTCAGCGAGGAGCACCCGCCGGGCGGAATTCTGGATTTGCGATTCGGTCAAACGGGTTTTCGGTGTTAGCTTCGCTGTGTCGCTCGGGAGCACGCGGCCGGCGTTCGCTGGAGAAGCCGACCCTTTCGCCCGATTGACCCATTTAATATGAGTTCTGTCCTAGTGGCCGCTCCCGCGGCCCCCACTGCCGATTCAATCGTTGATGCGCGACCAGTGTCAGCGACGCCCATCTTGACCAATAATTCGCGTTTTTCATCCGAGATTTCTCCCGAGCTCGCCGCGGCCCTCAAAGGTAAATTGCAGGAGGTGTTCGGCTTCGGCCAATTCCGCGGCAATCAGGAAGCGATCATTCATAACATCCTCGCCGGGCACAACACCTTCGTGATCATGCCCACCGGCGCGGGCAAAAGCCTCTGCTACCAGCTGCCGGCGCTGATGCTGCCGGGCACGGCCATCGTCATCTCGCCGCTGATCGCGCTGATGAAAAATCAGGTCGACCAGCTCAACGCCTTCGGCGTGAACGCGCAGGTGTACAACTCCACGCTCTCGAAGACGGAGATGCGCCGCGTGCAGCGCGACGTGATCTCGGGCGAAGTGAAGCTGCTGTACGTGGCGCCCGAATCGCTCACGAAGGACGAAACCGTCGAGTTTCTGCGCCAATCCGTAATCTCGTTCGTCGCCATCGACGAGGCGCACTGCATCTCGGAGTGGGGCCACGACTTCCGGCCCGAATACCGCCGCATCCGCTCGATCGTCGATGAGCTGGGCGTGCAGATGCCGCTCATCGCCCTCACCGCCACGGCCACGCCGAAGGTGCAGCTCGACATCCAGAAAAACCTGCAGATGGACGAGGCGTCGGTGTTTAAGTCGAGCTTCAACCGCACCAACCTCTACTACGAGGTGCGGCCCAAGCACAATACCAAAAAGCAGCTCGTGCAGTACGTCACGAAGCACAAGGGCAAGTCGGGCATCATCTACTGCCTGAGCCGCAAGAAGGTGGAGGAGATCGCCGAGCTGCTCAAAGTCAACGACCTCAACGCGCTGCCCTACCACGCCGGCCTCGACCCGCAGACGCGGATGCACAACCAGGACGCGTTTCTCAATGAGGACTGCGACGTGATCGTGGCGACGATCGCCTTCGGGATGGGCATCGACAAGCCCGACGTGCGCTTCGTGGTCCACTACGACACCCCCAAGTCGATCGAGGGCTACTACCAGGAAACCGGCCGCGGCGGCCGCGACGGCCTGGAAGGCAACTGCCTGATGTTCTACAGCTACGACGATATTCTCAAGCTGGAGAAGTTCAGCAAGGACAAGCCGGTGACCGAGCGCGACAACGCCCACCAGCTGCTGGCCGAGATGACTAACTACGCCGAAAGTGCCGTGTGCCGCCGCCGGCAGCTGCTGCACTACTTCGGCGAGCAGCTCGACACCGACTGCGGCTTCTGCGACAATTGCCGCCACCCCAAGGAGCGGTTCGAGGGCGAGGCGGCCGTGGGGATGGCCCTGCGCGCCACGGTGCAAACCGAGGCCCGGTTTAACCTCAACCACATCGGGCAGGTGCTGCTGGGGCTGAGCAACCCGCACATCGAGAGCTACGCCCACAACGCGCTGCCTATTTATGGGCAGGGCAAGGCGCTGGGCGACGCGCAGTTCTGGCACTCGGTGCTGCG
>JBKJUQ010000558.1:0-24465 GCA_046590685.1 Hymenobacteraceae bacterium | reverse complement strand
TCCTTTCCGGATTCTAACCCTAACGACGATTCTAATCCTAACGACTAAAGCCCTACTCCACCCACCAAGCCGTTCTTTTGCCCCCGCCGCCCCTCCCTACCTTTGCGGCATGCAAACTGCCGACGCCCCTACCGCCATCGCCTCGATGGTGTTCAACCGCAAGACCTACTCCGACGCCGACCTGCTGCGCCTCTACGAAGGGCTGCTGCTGCCGCGGATGATCGAGGAAAAGATGCTCATCCTGCTGCGGCAGGGGCGCGTGAGCAAGTGGTTTTCGGGCATCGGGCAGGAAGGCATCGCGGTGGGCAGCACGCTGGCCCTCAACCCCGACGAGTACATCCTGCCGCTGCACCGCAACCTGGGGGTGTTTACGGGGCGCAACGTGCCGCTCGGGCGCCTGTTCGCGCAGTTTCAGGGCAAGCTGACGGGCTTCACGAAGGGGCGCGACCGCTCGTTCCACTTCGGCACCAACGAGCACCACATCGTCGGGATGATCTCGCACCTCGGGCCGCAGCTGGCGGTGGCGGGCGGCATCGCGCTGGCTGATCTGCTGGAACAGAAAAAGCGCGTGACGCTGACCTACAGCGGCGACGGCGGTGCGTCGGAAGGCGATTTCCACGAGGCCCTGAACGTGGCGGCGGTCTGGAACCTGCCGGTCATCTTCGTGATCGAAAACAACGGCTACGGCCTCTCGACGCCGAGCAACGAGCAGTTCAAGTTCCGCTACTTCATCGATAAGGGGCCGGCCTACGGGATGGAAGCCGTGCAGGTCGACGGCAACAACGTGCTCGAAGTGTATGACACGGTGAAGCGCCTGGCCGAATCGATGCGCGAAAACCCGCGCCCGGTGCTGCTCGAAGCGATGACCTTCCGGATGCGCGGCCACGAGGAAGCCTCCGGCACCAAGTACGTCCCCGGCGAGCTGTTCGAGGAGTGGGCCAAGAAAGACCCCGTCGAAAACTACCAGCGCTACCTGATCGAAACCGGCGTCCTGACCGACGACCACCAGCAGAAGCTGCGCGATAAGTTCAAGGCGCAGATCGACGCCGGCCTGGAAGAAGCTTTCGCCCAGCCCGCCGTCACGTGCGACGTGGCGGAGGAGATCGCCGATATGTACCGGCCGTTCACCCAGGAAGTGGTCGCGCCCGAAGGCCCGAGCACCGACAAGCGCCTCGTCGACGCCATCTCCGACGGCCTTCGCCAGGCGATGGAGCGCCACCCCGAGCTGGTGATTATGGGCCAGGACGTGGCCGAGTACGGCGGCGTGTTCAAGATCACCGACGGCTTCGTGGCGCAGTTCGGCAAAGGCCGGGTGCGCAACACGCCGCTCTGCGAGTCGGCCATCGTGGGCATCGGCCTGGGGATGAGCATCCGCAAGCAGAAGAGCGTGGTGGAGATGCAGTTCGCCGACTTCGTGACCTGCGGCTTCAACCAGATCGTGAACAACCTCGCCAAAAGCCACTACCGCTGGGGCCAGAACGCCGACGTGGTGGTGCGGATGCCGACCGGCGCGGGCACCGCCGCCGGGCCGTTCCACTCGCAGAGCAACGAGGCGTGGTTTTTCCACGTGCCGGGCCTCAAGATCGTGTACCCGAGCAACCCGATCGACGCGAAAGGCCTGCTGACGGCCGCCATCGAAGACCCCAACCCGGTGATGTACTTCGAGCACAAGGCGCTCTACCGGGCCATCTCGGCCTCCGTGCCCGATGCCTACTACACCACCGAGATCGGCAAAGCCGCTTTGGCCGCTGAGGGCACCGACCTGAGCATCATCACCTACGGAATGGGCGTGCATTGGGCGCTGGACTTGCTGAAAGAGCAACCCGACCTGAGCATCGACGTGCTCGACCTCCGCACCCTGATTCCGTGGGATATGGAAGCCGTAAAGCGCACGGTGGAGAAAACCGGCCGCGTATTGGTACTCCACGAAGACACGCTGACGGGAGGAATCGGCGCCGAGATCGCGGCGTGGATTTCTGAGCATTGTTTCAGCGCGCTGGATGCGCCCGTAGCGCGCATCGGCTCGCTCGATACGGCCGTACCGTTCGCCCCGCCGCTGGAAAAGGAGTTCCTGCCAGTTGCCCGCTTCCGGGCGAAGGTGGCGGAGCTGCTGGCGTATTGAGTGCGTCAACGTAGGGGCGGGCCTTGTGCCCGCCCGCGCGCCGCGCATAACCGCATTGCGCGCCGCGCATAACCGCATTGCGGGCGGGCACAAGGCCCGCCCCTACCACCGTTCGCCGTCGTTCACGCATCTGCCCATGTTTACCCCCATCCGCGGTTTCGTCTTCGACGTCGACGGCGTCCTGACCGACGGTACCGTGCTGGCCCTCGCCTCCGGCGAGCAGGTGCGCGCGTTTCACATTCATGACGGTCTCGCCATCCGCCACGCGATCGAGCGCGGCTACCGCATAGCGATCATTTCCGGTCGGCTGGAAGACGGCGTCCGGCGCCGGCTCTACTCGCTCGATATCACCGACGACAACCTGTTTCTGGGCGTGCCCGACAAGGTAGCGGTCCTGACGGCGTGGGCCGCGCAGGCCGGCCTTTCCCTCGCCGAGCTGGCCTATATGGGCGACGATCTGCCCGATCTGGCCGCGATGCGCCGGTGCGGACTCGCCACCTGTCCGGCCGACGCCGTAGCCGACATCCGCGGCCGCTGCCACTGGGTGAGCAAGCACGGCGGCGGGCGCGGCGCCGTCCGCGAGCTGATCGAAACCGTGCTCAAAGCGCACGGCCAGTGGCTGCCCCTGGAAGAGCAGGCGGCCGAGCAAGCCGCCAACGCTACCCCGGCCGGGTAGCGCCAGCGCTGCCCGGTACGCCCGGCGAGCTTCGAATAAGGGGTTCGTAACCAGCATCCCGTTGCTCGCAAGTAGCGTCTTCCGGCTCGCTATGTGTATGTTCGTCCTGAACTCCACCCCACGCGGCGCGTTAGGCCGCCCGAATCATCCTGAATTACTTCCGCCACTTCCGCCCATTCTTCCTGATTCTGCTGCTCTCGGCGCTGGCGTATGCGCCGTTGCGAGCCGCTATCACCGCCGATCCGGGCCCTGCCGATCTCATGCGGCGCATGCTCGCGGCCGTCGCCCAGGTCAATACGTCCACGTATCGGCTGGTAAAGTCGGAGCGCATCGCGGGCGCTGCCTCCAGCGATGAGGCGCTGGTTAAGCTACAGAATCAGCCGCTGAAGGTCTACATCAAGAACGTGCGCCCCAACCCCGGTCGGGAAGTGCTGTTCGTCACGGGCGCCAACGGCGGCAAGGCGCTCGTCAATCCCGGCTCGTTTCCGTACGTCAACGTCAGTCTGGATCCGCTCGGCGCGCGCATCCGGCAGCATCAGCACCACACGCTGCACGATGTGGGGTTTCGCCGGGTAGTGGAGGTGATCGCGCGCCAGATGCGCGAACAGGCCCAAGAGCTACCCAAGCTGCTGCGGCTCGACCCCGCGCCGGTCAATTTCGACAATCGCCCGTGCTGGTCGGTAAAAATGGATGACCCGCGCTTCCGTTTCGTGCCGCACACCATCAAGGGTGGCGGCGAGAGCCTCGGCCAGCTGGGCCAGCGCCTGGGGGTCAGTGAGTTTATGATCGGCGAGAAGCTACCCGATTTCGACGGCGACTACCAGCGCCTGCTGCCCGCCGGGCAGACGATTCAGGTGCCCACCACCTACGCGCGCCGAACGACGGTGCTAATCGATAAGCTGTCGCTGCTGCCCGTCTCCATCGCCATTTACGACGACAAAGGTCTGTTTGAGCAGTACGAGTACCACGACCTCAAGCCCAATGTCGCGTTCCGCGACAATGAGTTCACGCCGGACTTCAAGGGCTACGGGTTTTAGGGGAAGATGTGGAAGATGTGGGAGATGTGGGCGATGTGTTGATGTGGAAATGGGAAAGATGCAAGGTCTTGACATTGCGCGGCGCGGCGGACCTTTGAGGTCGTCGCGCCGTGTGCATTTGTTGAGTAACATCAGCACATCAGCACATTTTCCACATCGGCACATCTCCACATCGCCTCAATGCCTCTCCTTCGCCTGCTGCGCGTCCCGAACCTGCTGCTCATGCTGCTGGCGCAGGCGCTCGTGCAGGCGTGCCTGCTGTACCCGACGCAGCCGTGGGCGGCCGTGAGCTGGCCGGCGTTCTGGCTCACCACCCTGAGCACGGTGGCAGTCGGAGCGGGGGGCTACGCGATCAACGATTACTACGACGTCAAGATCGACGCAGTCAACCGCCCGCGGCGGCGCGTAGTGGGCCGGGGTGCCCTCACCCGGCGCCGTACGATGTTGCTGCACCTGTTCCTAAGTGCGGTGGGCGTAGTGGCCGGAGTTGCGGTGGGGTGGGCCGTGGGGGCTATCGCGGCGGGCTCGGCGCTGGCGCTGTGGGCGTATTCAGCGCAGCTCAAGCGGCGGTTGCTGGTGGGCAACCTGGTGGTGGCCGCGCTCGGCGCGGCGATGGTGCTGGTGGTCGAAGTGGCGGCGCGCACCCACAGCCGCACCGTGTGGGTGTACGCGGCGCTGGCAGCCCTTTTGACGCTGATCCGCGAGATTATAAAGGATGCCGAGGACATGCGCGGCGATGCGCGCTTCAACTGCCGCACGCTGCCCATCGTGGTGGGTTTGCCGCGCACCAAGACGGTACTGTACGGTTTGATCGTCCTGCTCGTGGGCGCGCTCTTCGTAGTGGTCGTGCGCCGGCCGGAGGCGTGGCGTTTCAACGGATTTCTACTGCTGGCGGTGCTCGCCCCCTTGGGGTTGCTGAGCGCGTGGCTGCACCGCGCCGACCGCCGCGTACACTTCGCGCGGCTTTCCGGACTCGGTAAGCTGCTGATGCTCGCGGGTATGCTGTCGATGCTGCTGTACTATTGAGGGCAGTAACCCGCCTGCTGCCCACTCACCACTGCTTACCTAGTACGCGCTACTCTGCCTTTATGCGTCTTCTTTTCCTCGCCTTCATTCTCCTCGCCGGGCGCGCGGCGCATGCCCAGATCAGTGGCGCGCCTGCGGCGGATTCAGCTCGTGCCGTGCAGCCCGTACCCGTCGCCAAGCCCGATCGGCCGAGCTTTATTCCGCTGGCGGGGGCTTTCTACTCGCCCGAAACGCGGCTGGGCGTGGCCCTTTTCATCTCCCCCGTCTTCCGCCTTGGCGCTGATACGGCTACCCGCAAGTCGACCGGGCGGCTGCTGGGGTACTACACCCAGGAAAAGCAGTGGAGCGTGCAGCTCGAGCATTCGCTTTTCACACCCGGCGAGCGCTACGCCATCATTGGCAACTGGCGGTTCTACGACTACCCCATCTTTTACTACGGCACCGGCGACCAGACGCGCAAGGCCGACGAAGGGCTGGTGCAATACAAGCTCGTCACGCTCTCGCAGCGGGTCCTGCGTCGCCTAGGCCGCGGAACGCCGTCAACCGCTCAAGGGACTGCCGAAAAAGCGGCCCCGCGCCTGTTCGTGGGGCCACAAGTCGTGCTGACGAGCCTCTGGGATATCGACGCTACCAAGGCGCCGAAGCTCGCCGAGCGCCCCGCGCGCGAGCTGCAATCGACCCTGATTGTCGGAGCCGGGCCGGTGCTGCTGCTCGATACCCGCGACCGGCTCACGTTTCCGACTGCCGGCGCCTACGCCGAGCTGAGCGCCACCTTCACCGGACTGGGCGGTGATTATTCCTTCGGCCGCTACGTGGCCGACCTACGTCGGTACATCGGCCTCGACGGCGGTCGGGGGAAGCATGTGCTGGCGGTGCAGGCCGTGGGCCAGTTTCACGCCGGCGAGGTGCCGTTTCGCGAGCTGGCACCCCTGGGCGGCATCTCGCTGCTGCGCGGCTACTACGAGGGACGGTACCGGGGGCGGCAGCTGGCGGCGGCCCAGGCCGAGTACCGCTTCCCGATCTGGCGGCGCTTCGGCGGGGTAGCGTTCGGCGGAATCGGTGATGTGGGCTATCGACTCAGCGATTTTAACCACCCGCGCGTCGCGGGCGGGGCGGGTGTCCGCTTCACGTTTAACCGGCGCGAGCGCCTCAACGTCCGCGCCGACTACGGCATCGGGCAAGGCGGCGCCGGCGGTTTTTACTTCAGTATCGGCGAGGCGTTTTAGAGCGGTTTTAGCGTCAGGGTACGTTCATACAGCGACTGCGAAACTGTTGTAAGCCACACGTTCGTGCACGCGCCGGCTCGGGAGGACGAGCCTACTCGCACATCTGAAAACTAAAAAAGGGAGCCCGGAGGCTCCCTTTTTCGGTGAGTAGTAGAGTAGGTAGAAGCTTAAAGGGCCTTAGCGGCTCACGCGGACAGTTTTCCAGTACGTGGTGTCGGTCATCACTACTTCCATCTTGTACTCGCCATACGCGAGGCGGCCAACCTGCACGGCGCGCATCGGGGCGGCGCTGGGTTCGAGCAGCTCGGTCTTCACGAACCGGCCCGTCTTAACGTCGATAAGCCGCAGGGTTGCGGGCTGAGTGAGCCGGTGGCTGATCCGGATACCGAACATGCCGGTTTTGCGGTTCGGAATCAGGTCGAGGCCCGAGAGACTTTCCGCGACAACCGGCTCGTGACTCTTCGGGCTACTGACTGCCGCTGGCGCCGAAGCAGTCTGGCTACCGGGACGGTGCTGGGCGGCAGCGCCTTGAGCCAAGCTCAACAGGGTGGCGACGGTGAACAAAAAGGAAGTTGAACGGAGCGTAATCATCGGGGTAAGGCGGAAAAGTGAAGGGGGAAAGAGCAGGACATCTGACCCTTATTCAAACGTGGGGCCACACTGTCCCGCCTGCTGATTACGCTGCCGCTGCTACCGCTCGGCCTGGGCCGGAACGGTCGAGGGGGCCGGCGCCGTATTCCCGGGTTCCGCGAGGATAGCGGCCGTTTTCCTGGCGCCTTTCCGCCGGGGCTTCTCGCTCGCGATGCCGCGCGTGGGGGCCGAGCGGAGCAGGTGGCCGGTGTGGTCGAAGAAAAGCCGCTGGCCGTCGATATTGACTTTCCAGCGCTGGGTTTCGTCGGCGCGGGTGATGAGGGCCGCCCCACGGATGCGCTTCTGCGGGTAGTTCTCGACGACGTAGGCGCGCGCGTCGGCGGGCAATTCCTTGACGGATACGCTACGCGTGGTTTCCAGCCAATGTCCTTCCTTGTCGAAGCGGGCGGAAGCGGCGGCGCCGTTGTTATGCCGGAAGACGGCCTGCCAGACCCCGCCGCGCTCGCGGTCCCAGGTAGGCGTGGGGGCGGGTGGCCCGAAGCGATCAGCGAACGATGAGCGGACGGCAGCCGGTACGTTGTTCAGGCCCGGCTGGGCCCCAACGGGCGCGGCCAGAGCCAACCCGAGCAGAAAGGCGCAGCCGGTGCGGAAAAGGGTAGAGAGGCGCATAAAGAAGGAGGCAGCCCGGAAAGCGAGGGGGCCACGGGGGCTTATTCGCAAAAAGCTGTCCGCTAGTTTACTTGCCGCTCAAATGAAGCGGAGCGCGTGGGGTCGAGGGTGGGCCCGTGGGGCGCTTAGAACTGGAAAATCACGCCGATCGTGGGCACGACCAACGGCGCAGAATCGGTGAACAGCACGGGGATGGCGTTGGAGCCGTCGGGCCGGACGGGCTGGCCGTCGGTGCTGGCGAAGACGGTGGGATTGGCCGCATCGCGCTGGAACGTGTACTGCGCCGGGCCGGGGTTGTTGAAGACGAACGCGTTCGTGACGTCGAAGTACACGTCCAGCGACGTGCGGCGGAAGTTGAGCTGCTTGTCGATCCGGAAATCGAACTGCCGGAAGAGCTTCGTGCGCGCGGTGTTGAGCTGGGCGTAGTCGAGCACGCCCTGACCCGCGACGGGGAAGTTGGCGCGCGAGGCCACCATATCCCACGGCGTGTAGGGGGCGCCGCCGGCCAGTCGCAGCTTCATGCCCAGCTGCCAGCCCTTGCCGAACTGGCGGCCCAGCAGCGCCGAGACGAGGTGGCGCGTGTCCCAGGCGCTGGGTTTGAGCTTGTCGTCGCGCCCGCTGAACTCGGAGCGGAAGTAGGTGTACGAAAACACCAGAAACAGCCCTCTGGTCAGCTTCTGCTGCGCAAACGCCTCCACGCCCCAGGCGCGGCCCTTACCGGTGGAGGTGATGGCCTCGTTGCCGAGGGCCGTGAAATCGCCGCCCAGATTGGCCAGCGAGATGCCGTCGCGCACGCTCACGGGGTAGTCGGAGTAGCGCTTGTAGAAGCCCTCCACGGTGAAGCGCCGCGCCGGGGTGGGCAGAAACTCCAGCCCCGCCACGTAGTGCGTTGAGCGGATGTAGGCGGCGTTCTGGTTCAGCGGGGTGCCGTCGGGGGCGGTAAAGCCGAGCAGCGTGGAGGGCAGAATCTTGTAGTAGGTGCCCACGGAGGCGTTGAGGTTCCAGCGGTCGCTCAGGGCGTAGCTCGCCGAGCCGCGCGGCGAAAACGTGCGCCACACCTCGCGGCCGGTGGTGGTGTAGGTGTTGCCGTCGGCGCGAATGCCGCCCGACAGACTCAGCCGGCTGGTGCGCCCAAAGCTGCGCGTGGCCTGCGCGAAGGCGCCGTAGCGCCCATAGGTGAGGCCGTTCTGGAAGGCCACCGTGACGGCCGGCGACACTACCTGGCCCTGCGCGTCGCGCACTTCGCGCCGCAGGCGGCTGAAAAACCGCGAGTCGAACTCGATCACCTGCCCGCTGGCGCCCACCGCCCACCGCACGCCGCCCGTGGTGCGGTTGAGGTCGATACGCAGCTTGTTTTCGCTTTCTGTGGAGCGGGTGAGCAGGTTGCGGGCGGCCTCGTTGCCGAGGTCGCGGCCCTGAAACTGATCCACCTTGTTCCAGATGCTCGTGCGGCTGAGGGCTACGTTGAGGTAGCCACCCGGCACGAGGTGGCGCAGGCCGGCCCCGAGGGTGTAGTTCTGCTGAATGAAGGAAGGTGTGGAGCGCAATACGTCGTCTTTCTCGGGCGAAGACTCCTTCGGCGTCACCACCGAAAAATCGTCCAGGGCACCCAGCCCCAGCAACGTGACGGTGGTTTTGGGCGAGATCTTGTGCGTGATCTTGAACTGCGCGTCGGCGTACTTCGGCCGAATCGGGAGGTCGATCAGCGCAAAGAAATTCTGGAGGTACGACTGCCGCACGCTCGCCAGAAACGTGGTGCGACCCCCATTGACCGAGTCTTTGCGGGTCGAGCGCCCCAGCGGCCCCTCTAGGGTGAGGGCGGCTTCGGTGAACGACGTCCGCACGTTGCCCTGCACCCGTTCGGGCGAGCCGTCGCGCTGCCGAAATTGCAGCACGCTGCTCAGGGGGTTGTCGTAGCGCGCCTCGAAGGCCGACGAGCTCAGCGTCACGTCTTCGATGAACGACACGTTCAGGATGCCCGCCGGCCCGCCGGCGCTGCCCTGCGTGGCGAAGTGGTTGATGACGGGCACCTCGATGCCGTCGAGGTAGTACACGTTCTCGTTGGGCGCGCCGCCCCGAATGATGATGTCGTTGCGGAAGCCCGCCGTGCCGCCGGTGCCGCCGCCGCCCACGCCCGGCAAGCTCTGCACGGTGCGCGAGATGTCGAACGAGCCGCCAGGGTTCGTCAGAATCTCCTCGCTCGTCAGGCGCTGCACGCTCAGGGGCGTTTCGGCCGTCGCCACCCGAATGGCGCGGCTCGCCGTCACTTCCACCGTGCCCACCTGCTGGGCGACGGCTTCCGGTTCGAGCACTAATGTGGCCGCGTTGCCGGTGGTGAGGGCCACGTTGAAGCGCGTGAACGGCGCGTAGCCCACCGCCTGCACCCGCACGTTGTAGTTGCCCGGCGGAATAGCGGTCAGCCGAAAGCGCCCTTCTACATCCGTGGCCGCGCCGATTTTAGTGTTTTCCAGCGACACCGACGCGCCGATCAGCGGCTCCTGGGTGGCGCGGTCGCGCACGAGGCCCGTGAGGGTGGCGGCGGGCTGAGCAAAAAGGGCCAGTGGAGCCAGGAGCAAGCCGGCCAGCAGCACGAACCAGCGTGCCAGAGCGCGGCCGCATCGGGAGTCAGGTAGAAACATCACGATAGCGGTAACCGAGGCGCGGCGGCGGAGTTTAGAAATAATGACCCGGCCACATCGTCGGCGACGGTCCGCACGTCCCCAAGCCTCCGGGCTGGACGTCGAGCCAGTACGATTGCAGGAGGGCGCCGCGCCCGGCTTGCGCTACTCCACGCCGGGAGATTGGATTTGGGTAGTTTTGCATTGGGTAGCTTGCAAACTACCCAATGCAAAACTACCCAACGCATTTCCACCGTTCCGATGAATCGCCCCCGAGGATTACGAAAGCTCGTCAGAGATCCTGAGCGCTCGAATACGCGGCAGCTGTTGGGGCTGACGCAAGGGCGATTCGCGGCCTACCTGGGTGTCAGCGCCAACCGGGTGGCCGATGCGGAAGCCAATCGCCGGCCCCTGACGACTACGCCCGCCAGGCGCAGCCAGTATCTCGACCAGCTATTGCTTCCCCAATTGATGGCGGGGCATCCGCTCAGCGCGGGGCCGGCCGCTCTGCCGCCCCCGGACACCTTGCCGGTGCCGCCGCCGCCCAGAGAGCTGTCGGCCGAGCAACGGCGTGAACTGGAGTGGCAACGCCGGACCAGTGAGCACCACGCCCGCCAGCTGCGCCACGGGCTGTCTCAGCGCCTGGCGTTGGCGCACGCGCAACAGTATGTCAACTTCTGGCGCCGGGCGCTGCTGGCAGCCTTTGCCGATCCGCCGCCGGCCGCGGCCACTTACCGGGCCGCTTCCCCCGACAACGACCCTGGCCGCACCGCCCGGTTTCAACAGCAGCTGATCGACCTCATTCACCTCGATGAGATGCCCGGTGGGCCGCTCGATCCGGTGGCCCTTGCCCGCGATCAGTTGCGGCTGTACCTGCTCGAAGCCGAAGCCGCTACGCTGAGCGTGTGGCTAGCAGCCTAGCACGTCACAGCGTCCAGTGCAGCCCGAGCTGGAGGCCGGTACTCGTCGGGCGCTGCTGTAACGTACTCCCGCGCCGGTAGACGCTCTGGGGCTGCCAGCGCACGGCGGGCGCGAGGCTCGCCGCCAGCCGGGGCGTGAGGGCGTAGTTGACGGCCAGCGCGCCCGTGAGGGCCACCGTCGCCGGGCGGAAAGCGGCATCTCCCGCCCCCACCCGCGCCACCTGAAGCGTGTTGCCGTCGGGGCTCACGAGCTGCGTGCCGCCCCGGAAAAGCTGCGCCTGGGCGCCTACGGCCACGTCGGCCCAGCACCGGGTGCGGCGGGTAGCGGGCGTGAGGCGGTAGCGCACGAGCACCGGCACGGTCAGGAAGTGGTAAGTGGGGCGCAATACCCGGTAACTTTCGGTGGTGCGCTGCTCGACGATGGGGGTGGTGGTGGTGATGGTCTGGTTGCCGTTCACGACCGTGGTGGTCACGTAGCGCACATCCATCGTGGTGTGCTGCTCCGTCAGACGCAGCTCCGTGTTGAGGCGCGTATAGCCCGCGCCCGCGCCCACGCTCACGCGCTCCGACAGGCGGTACTCGGCCTGCACGGTCGCGCTCAGGCCGGTACGGCCGGCCTCGTGGTGGCGGCGCAGGGTCGCGAGGTTGTCGGTAGCGGGCGCGGTGGTGCGCAGAAACGCGCGCTCGGGCGCGCCCGTCAAGGCCACTAGCCAGCGGTGCGCCAGCCGCGGCTCGCGACGAATCACGACTTCGCGGGCGGCGGGCAGTGCGTTGTCTTCGACGGGCAGCGCGCTTGGCGCGAGCACCGTCGCCTCGGCCCCGAGGGCGAGCAGGTGCAGCAGCGAGTCGGCGCGCTGCTGGAGGCGGGCAAGCGCGCGCTTTTCGGCGTACAGCGCCTGCTGGTAGTGCGTCCGGGCAGTCGTGGCGGAATCGGAGGAGGTCGTCGCCACCGCATTTTCCGCCGCGAGTAAGGGGAGCAGGATCGCCGGCAGGGAGGCGCTCCCGCCGACTGGCTGGGCGGGGACTAAAGCCAGCCCGGCCGCGCCGGCCGGCAGCACCGCCCCCGAATGACGCGCTTGAGCGCTAAGGCGGGAACGGCCGGCAACCTGCTCCGCGCGGCCCCTTGACCAGCGCGCCGGGGCGGCAGTGTGCGCGTTCGTCGCCCTGCTGGCTCCGCGGAATGCGATGCTTGCCCGATCAAAGTTTGAAGCGGGCGCTGCTGATCCAGCGGCAGCGGGTAGCCCGGGTGCTGCCACCGTCGTGGCGGGGGCTAACGTGGCGATCATCGGCGCCTGATCGTGGCCGGCGCGCGGCAGCAGCCAGCCGAGCAGGACGCCCAGCAGGCCCGCGACCAGCGCGGGCAGCACGTAGCCACCCCACGCGCGCCGGGGCGCCGGGGGCGGAGCGGGCGCGCCGAGGCGCGATTCGATCGCGTTCCAGACCGCGTCGGCGGGCGCCGGGCGGTAGGCGCCGAGCTTGTCGCGCAGAAAAGTATCGAGGCGGGTGTCGTCTTGCTCGTCCATAGATGCGGGCAGTGGGATAAGATGAGTAGCGAAAAACTTAGCTAGGCATGTGGTTTTGCTCGGCTTGCAGCAGCTGCACGAGCCGCGAGCGGCCTTTGCTGAGCTGGGCCTTCGAGGTGCTTTCGGTGACGCCGAGCATCTCCCCGATTTCGGCGTGCGAGTAGCCGTCGACGGTGTAGAGCAGCAGCACCACGCGGCAGCCTTCGGGCAGCTGCTCAATCAAGCGAAAAACCTCCTCCACGCTCAGGCGGTCGAGCGCGTCGGAGTCCGGCGTGTTGAGGTGGTAAGCGGTTTCAATGGGCTGATGGCGGCGCAGGTTTTTGTCGCGCTCGTAGGCGCTGAGCGCCGTCGTGACAACCACCCGCCGGATCCAGCCTTCGAGCGAGCCCTCTGACCGGAAGCTTTCCAGCCGGGTAAACACTTTCACGAATGCATCCTGCAAAATGTCTTCGGCCTCTTCCAGCGAGTGCGCGTAGCGGCGCGCCACCCCCAGCATCGTGGGGGCGTAGCGCGCGTACAGGGCACGCTGCGCGCCCGGCTCGCGGTGCAGGCAGCGCGCGAGCAACAACTCAAGGTCAGGGGCCAGCATTCGACGGGGCAGCTGGTAGGGGAGGAGTACCGTGGCTAGACCCAGGGAAGGTACGAAAGGCTGCCGGGCGGAGTAACTAAGAACTGAGAACTGAGAGGTGAGAACTGTGAACGAATGCTATTTCACAGTTCTCACCTCTCAGTTCTAACCTCTCACCTCTCAGTTCTCACCTCTCAGTTCTCACCTCTCACCTCTCAGTTCTAACCTCTCACCTCTCACCTCGCTCGGCTCACCAGCGCCACGCCGGCCATAATCACCGCGAGCCCCGCGTAGTGGCCGGCGTAGATTCGCTCGCCGTCGAGCACGCCCCACGCCAGCGACACGATCGGCATCAGGTAGGTGGTGGTGGTGGCGAAGACGGTGCCGCGCAGCTGGATCAGCCAGTTGTACAACACCAGCCCGAGGGCGGTGGAGCCTACGGCCAGCACGCTTACGGCCCCCAGTGCCGCCCACCCGCCGGGGGCGGTAGTGTGAGCCACCACGTTGGTAAACGCCAGCGTAGCCAATGCCGGACCGGCCACGAAAAACAGCGCGAGCGCGGCCATCTCCACCGGCGGGATGCCCGTCAGTCGGTATTTAATCAGGTTCAGATTCAGCCCGTACATCGCCGTGGCGAGGACAATCAGCAGCCCGTACGGGACATCGGCGGGCGCCACGCGGCCCAGCCCGCCGGGGCCGCTGCTGAGCAGGATGGCTGTACCCGTCATCCCCAGCACCACCCCCACCAGCCGCGCCCGGGTCAGGCGCTGCCCAAACAGCGCCGCGCCCGCCAGCAGCGTGAACAACCCCGTGAGGCTATTGAGGATGCCCGCCAGGCCGGAAGCCAGTCGCGTTTCGGCCCACGCGAAGAGAATCGCCGGCAGAAAATTGCCCATCAGCCCCGCCACCAGCAGCCACCGCCACCGCGCGCGCGGCACCAGCCGCAGACCGCGCACCGCGAATGGCAGCAGCACGATGGCCGCCAGCACGATGCGCAACGCACCCAATTCCAGCGGTCGATAGGCCGTCAGGCCACGCTTGATGAGGATGAACGACGTCCCCCACATCAACACCAGCCCGACTACCAGCAGCCACGGCAGGAAGTTATGATTGCGTGATTGAGTGATTTGTGATTGCTCGCTCCTCGCGCTCGCCGACTCTTCCATTCAATCTAAAATCACGCACTCGAAAATCACTCAATTGCCAGCCGGCCCTTAGTTCTTCGGCATCAGCACGTTGGCCTTGATCGTTACCTCGTTGATATTCGGTAGCGTGTTGGCGCGGATGGAGACCACCTTCACCACCTGATCGTGCTTGCCGGCCGAGTTGAACTGGACGTCGATCTGGCCCTTGGCGCCCGGCGCGACGGGCTCGCGCGGATAAGTCGGCACCGTGCAGCCGCACGACGAGGAGGCGTTGTCGATGATGATCGGTTTCTTGCCGGTATTCGTGAAGGTGAAGGTGTGCTTCACCACGTCGCCCTGCTTGATATCACCGAACGAGAATTCCTTCTCGCTGAACGTCATCACGCCCAGATCGCCCGGTACCGGCACCGCTTGCGGATTGGCCGTATTGGGGTTGCTGACGAGGTCTTCGGCCGACAGGTCGGCCTCCTCCCGGGGAGCGGCGGAAGCGTCGCTGGTCTTCGTTTGCTCGCAAGAGGGCAAGGTGCCCAGGAGCAGCAGCGCCAGGACCAAATGAGGGATTTTCATCAAGGTAAATGAGCGAGTGAGCGATCTGCGAGGGCGTGATGAGGTAAAGCACTTGCAATCACGCCTCATTCCACCCGGAATTACCCGGCGCGTCGCGAGTTGATCTGCTCGATGAGCGAATCGACGTCGGTGAGCAAGGCTTCGGCTTTGTCGCGGGCGTCGCGGATAACGCGCTGGCCCTCCGATTTTGCCGTGGAGGCGGCGGGCGAGTCGGGCCGGGCGGCAATCAGGCTTTGGGAGATATCGGCGAGCCGATCGCGGTACTTCTCCACCTGAAACGAGATGCGCGAGCGCGTCTCACGGCCCCGCGTGGGAGCGTACAGCAAGCCGAGCAGGGCGCCGGTAGCCGCGCCGGCCACAAACGAAAACGAAGCGATGGTGACTTTCTTGGCCATTGGTCGAAAGAGGTAAGGACGAAAGGAGTGGGAAAACGCACGCTTCTACGCACGTCGGCAAAAATAGGTACTTGGTACTTGGTATCTGGTACTTGGTACTGGCTATGATGAGCATTGGTAGTCTAAGTACCAGATACCAAATACCAACTCACTTATTATCCAGCAGCCCTTTGCCCGATTTGCGGATGGCACCGCTCTGCGTCAGCTCCTGGGCGAGCTTATCGAGGATGCCGTTGATGAACTGCTTGGACTTGGGCGTTGAGTAGAGCTTCGAAATTTCGATGTACTCGTTGATCGTCACCTTCACGGGAATGTCGCGGAAGAGGTGCATCTCGGCGAGCGCGAGCTTGAGCAGGATGCGGTCGGTGAGGGCCACGCGCTCGACGTCCCAGTTCTGGAGAGTCCCCACGATGAGCGCCTCGTACTGTGCGTCGTCGTGAATAGCCCGGTGGTAGAGCGCTTCGTAGAACGCCTGATCTTCCTGCCAGTTGGGCGAGAGGTCGAGCAGGGGCTCGTCGAGCGGGGCGGCGGGCGTGAGCGACTTGATGGTCTTGTTCACCAGGGAGCGCACGACGGGCCGGTTTTCCTCCCAGTTAAGGTCACGGGCGGCAAACCACGCTTCCAGCCCTTCATCCTTGAAAACGAGGCCTTTGAGTAGGTGTCGCAGCGCCTCCTGATGCTCTTCGTAGGTTGGCTCGCCGGGCTTCACCAGGTAGGCGCGCAGCTCCTCGTCGTCTTTAAAGGTGGTCTGGTAGAAGTCGCGGAGGACTTTCAGATCGTCGCCTTCCCACTTGAGGTCGCGGCGGATGGCGCGCTCGCGGAGCTGCGGATTCGCCAGGAGCTTATCGATGGCGGGGTTGGTGAGCAGCCGCGTGGTGTTGAGCGTGGCGGGCCGGGGCTCGCCGGTGCGGGTGGGGCGGGCCAGCAGCTCGCGCTCATCGATGATGAGCCGCTGGAGCGCCTCGGGCAGCAGCAGCGTGAGCAGATAATGGTCGTAGATGCGCTCGACGGCGGCGAGCAGCTCGTGCTCCAGGCGCTTGGCATCGCGCTGCAAACCTGCCTCGTAGCGACGGGTCGCGTTGTTGACCGCCGCCCGGATGGTCGCTTCCGTGAGGGTGTCGTCGGCGGCGAAGGCGGGTTTCGGCGTGCCGGCCTTCCGAGCCTCGCGCCACGCGTGGAAAGCCAGCTCCGCGAGCTGCCGCTCGCCTTCGAGGCGTCGGCGGTCGGGCGGCGTCTCAGCCATCAAATCAGGCTCAAACTCGGCGGCAATCTGGTCGAGCGCGAGCTGGGCGTTGGCGCCTTCGGCTTGCCAGTAGCCGAAGATGGCCTGCATCGCTTTGATTCGGAGGGTGCGGCGGTTGAGCATAGGGGAGGAAAATGGGGCCGGCTCTGTCCCAGAGACGGAGTAAAGGCGAATACAAGTCGGGCAAATCAACTCCGGCACTGAGACAGTGCCGGCTACGAGAAATGCAAAGGTCGCGCGGGACGAGTGCCCCGCGCGACCTTATCCAGAAAGAATGCCGCCCGTCCGGCGAGCAATCGCCCAATCAAAAATAACTCAATCGAAAATGAGCTTACAGCACCACCGGCGCGGGGATGGCCGCGGCGCGGGCCTGCGCGATGCGCTCCTCGGCGATGCGGATAGCCGCCTGCTGGGGGTGGACGCCCTGCGCGGCGCAGTAGCGGAAAATGTCGAGCGTCTGGTCGTAAATCTTCTCGGCTTTGGCGTACGCCTGCTCGCGGTTGTAGCCGTGCAGCTCGGAGTAGACGTTGATGAGCCCGCCGGCGTTGATGAGAAAGTCGGGGGCGTAGTAAATGCCCCGCTCGACGAGCTGCGGCCCGTGGATGCGCTCGTCGGCGAGCTGATTGTTGGCGCAGCCGGCCACTACGGCGGCTTTCAGGCGCGGAATGGTATCGTCGTTGAGCGTCGCGCCGAGGGCGCACGGCGCGTAGATGTCGACGTCGAGGTCGTAGATCTCATCGAGTCCTACGGCTTTCACCTGCGGGAACTGCTTGGTGATGGCGGCCACGCGCTCGGCGTAATAGTCGGAGATGAACACCGTGGCCCCGTCGGCGATCAGGCGGTCGATGAGGTGCATCCCTACGTGGCCCGCGCCCTGTACCGCCACCTTGCGGCCGGCGAGCGAGTCGGAGCCGAAGGCGGTTTTGGCGCCCGCTTTCATGCCCAAGTACGTGGTGTAGGCCGTGACGGGCGACGGATCGCCGGAGCCTCCCATCTCGACGGGCAAGCCCGTGACGTGCTTGGTTTCGTGGCGAATCTGGGCCATATCGGCCGTGTTGACGCCTACGTCTTCGGCCGTGATGTACTTGCCGCTCAGGCTCTCGACGAACTGGCCGAAGCGGCGCAGCAGGGCGGGGGTCTTCTGGGTTTTGGCGTCGCCGAGGATGACGGCCTTGCCGCCGCCGAGGTTGAGGCCCGAGATGGACGCCTTGTAGGTCATCCCGCGCGAGAGGCGCAGCACGTCGTGCAGGGCGTCGGCGTCGGAGGCGTACTGCCACATCCGCGTGCCGCCGAGCGACGGTCCGAGCACGGTGTTGTGAATGCCGATGATGGCCCGCAGGCCGGTTTCTTCGTCGTGGCAGAACACGACTTGCTCGTGGTGATGCTGCTCAATCTGCTCGAACACGGACGGCGCGGCCACGGCGGGCGCGGAAAGGACTTCGGCCATTAGCGGAGGAGGGGCGGCGGCGAGGCCGCCGGGTTGCAAGTGAAAGGTTGGTTGGTGGGGCAGGCCGCCGAGGCGGACCGCGCGGTTTGGGCAGACAAAGTTAACCGGTTTTGGGTTTGGCGTGTGGCGCCCCCGCGCGGCGCCTCCGCCCGGGGGTGGCGGCGGTGGCCGGGATGATGGGAACGGCGTCCGAATCTTGCTCGTGAGCGTCCAAACTTCGCTCGTGATCATCCGCAGCCGTCTCGTTAACGTTTGAGCCTCGCTCGTCAACGTCCAAGCCTCGTTCGAATTCATCCTGCTCAACCTCGGCGCCGTTTCACGCGTCGTTCCCGACCTTCGCCCCGTGGCTCATCCGCTCGCTTCGCTCAACCGCTACCTCTGGAAGTACCGCACGCGCCTGATTCTCGGGTCGGTGTTCGTGGCGGCGTCTAACATGTTGGCCATCATCCCCGCGCAGCTCGTGCGCCACGCGTTCGATCTGGTCCGCGAGGGCATCAGCCTCAACCAGCTGTACGTGGGTACGGCCGCCCAGCAAACGATTTACGGCGTCTTCGGCCGCAACATCGTCTTCTACGGCGCCCTCATCGTGGCGCTGGCGGTGGGGCGCGGGGTGCTGCTGTTTTTTATGCGGCAGACCATCATCGTGATGAGCCGACTGATCGAGAACGACCTCAAAAACGAGATCTACGACCACTACCAGAGCCTGCCGCTCTCGTTTTACCGCCGCAACGCCACCGGCGACCTGATGAACCGCATCTCCGAGGACGTAGGGCGGGTGCGGATGTACCTCGGCCCGGCCATTATGTACGGCATCAACCTGGTGCTGCTGTTCGTGATGGTGATCCCGTACATGCTGAGCGAGAGTGTGACGCTGACGCTCTGGACGTTGGCGCCGCTGCCGATCCTGTCGGTGAGCATCTACTACGTCAACAACATCATCGAGCGGAAATCGGATGAGATTCAGCGCTCGCTCTCCGAGCTGACGACCTACGTGCAGGAAGCTTTCTCGGGGATTCGGGTGCTCAAGTCGTTCGTGCGGGAGGCGGATAACCACTTGAAATTCGGCGTGGCGTCGGACACCTACAAAGCGCGCTCGCTGGAGCTGAACTTCGTCAACGCGCTGTTTTTTCCGCTCGTGCTGTTCCTGATCGGGCTGAGTCAGATTATGACCGTCTGGATCGGCGGGCGCGAAGTGCTGGCCGGGGCCCTCACGCCCGGCAACATCGCCGAGTTTCTGATCTACGTCAATATGCTGACGTGGCCCGTGACGGCCCTCGGCTGGACGACGAGCCTCGTGCAGCGCGCGGCGGCCTCGCAGGCCCGCATCAACGAGTTTCTGGACACCAAGACCGACATCGTCTCCCGCCAGAACATCAAGCGCGAGATGGCCGGCGAGATCGTCTTCGACCACGTGAGCTTCACGTATCCCGATACCGGCATTGAGGCCCTGCGCGACGTCAGCTTCCGCATCGGGGCGGGCCAGACGCTGGCGGTCATTGGCAACACCGGCTCGGGCAAAAGCACCCTCGCCACCGTGCTTTGCCGCCTCTACGACGTGCAGACCGGCACCATCACCATCGACGGCGTCGACGTGCGCGACTATGCCCTCGACTCGCTGCGGGCCCAGATCGGGTACGTCCCGCAGGACGTGTTTCTCTTCTCCGACACCATCCGCGGCAACATCGCCTTCGGCCTCGACCGCGCCACCGACGAGCAGATTCGCCAAGCCGCCCACGATGCCGACGTGCTGGCCAATATTGACGCCTTCCCCGAGGGCTTCCAGACCAAAGTCGGCGAGCGTGGCATCACGTTATCCGGGGGGCAGAAGCAGCGCGTGAGCATTGCCCGCGCGCTCATCAAGGAGCCGCGCATCCTGATTCTCGACGATTCGCTCTCCGCCGTCGATACCCGCACCGAGCACACTATTCTGGAGAATATGCGCCGGGTGATGCGCGGGCGCACGAGTCTGATCATCTCGCACCGCGTGTCGGCCGTACGTCTCGCCGATCATATTCTGGTCCTTGACGATGGTGCCGTGGTGCAGCAGGGCACTCACGCGGCGTTGCTGGCCGAGGAAGGCGGCGTGTACCGCGCCCTGCACGAGCGGCAGCTCCAAACTGAGCAGTCGTAACGTTGTGCCCCACCCCTAGCCGATGGAAAGCGATCCCTACCGCCCCATTTCCTGCTCGTTCTACGACGAGCTCGAAGCGCGCGCCACGCTGCGCCAGCCGTGCGCCGTGCATTTTCTGACGGAAGCCGGCGCGACCGCCACGCACCATGGCATCATCACCGATCTGTTCATCCGCGAGAAAGTCGAGTTCCTGCGTTGCCTCGACGGCTTCGAGCTGCGCCTCGACTCGCTGACCGGCGTGGATGATAAAGAGCTATCGGCTTATTGCTGAGCCAGCCAGCGGGCGTGGCGAACGCGCACAATTTGAACTCTGGCACGGCTGTGGCACGGGCAGCACAGCGCACCGGGCCGGCAGTTGACCTGCCGATGATGCCTGGCGGCCTCGTGGGAGCTCCCGCTCCCGTCTCACCCCTTATCGGATTCGTCATGAAACCCTTACAAACCCTTCTGGCCGTTGCTTTACTGGTGCTAGCGCTACGGCCGGCGCCGGCCCAGGCGCAGATCAACATCAACATCAACCCGCCGAGCTGGGGCCCGCCTGCTCCCCCAACGGCGCAGTACTACTACATCCCCGAGATCGATGGGTACTACGACCTGCACACGGACCGTTACGTGGTGCTCCGCAAAGGAAAGTGGGTACGCCCCGCGACGATAGTTGGCTACAACCCAAACAATTTCCACCCGGTCGTGGTCGATTACGTGGGATCTACGCCGTGGGTGCGGGTGCGCGAGCACCGCGTTAAATACGCCAAGGTCAAGTACGTGAAAGCGGTGTCCCCGGCCCCCCGCGTCATCTACCGCGACCGCGTCACGAATCTGCCCCCCGGTCAGGCGAAAAAAGTCTACGGCAAGGATAAAGATCATTACGAAGACCACGGCAACGGTAACGGGAAGGGCCACGGCCACGGGAAAGGCAAGGGCCACTAGCCGTCCGGTGCCCTTCGACAAACGAACTGACCCCGGCGGCGCGACTAATCAGTCGCCCCGCCGGGGACAGCTGTTTCCGGTCCGAGCAGAAGGCGCTACCGCGCCACGGCCGCGCGCTTTTCTTCCAGCGCCGCGAAGAGCTTCTTGAAAGGCTGCACGAACTTGTCGATGCCCTCGGTTTCGAGGTCCGTCGTGATTTTGGTCAGGTCGATGCCGAGCGCGGCGAGCTCGTCGAGCTTGCCTTGGGCATCGGCTAAACCATCGGTCAGGCGCGCTGCGGGCTGGCCGTGGTCGCGGTACGCTTCGAGGGTTTCGAGCGGCATCGTGTTCACCGTTTCCGGCCCGATCAGCGCCTCCACGTACTTCACATCGGAGAAGGCTTTGTTCTTGGTGCCGGTGCTCGCCCACAGCAGGCGTTGCTTCTGAGCCCCCTGCGCTTCGAGCTTTTTGAATCGTTCGGACGAGAAGACTTCCTGCCAGATCACGTACGCCTGCCGTGCCGAGGCAATCGCTACTTCGCCGTAGAGCGTTTTCGCGGTGGCGGCCTTGTCGCCACCTTCAGCGATAATTTTTTCGAGCAGCGGGTCCACCACCGAATCGATTCGGCTCAAAAAGAAGCTGGCTACCGACGAGATATGCGCGATTTTGTGTCCGGCCGCCAAATGTGCTTCCAGCCCCGCGAGGTACGCGTCCGTCACATCGCGGTAGCGGTCGAGCGAGAAGAGCAGCGTCACGTTGATGTTGATGCCTTCGCCAATGGCGGTCTGGATCGCGCTCAGCCCCGGCTCAGTTCCCGGAATCTTGACGTACACGTTCGGCCGGTCGAGCAGCTTCCAGAGCTGGCGCGCCTCCGTGATAGTCGCGTCGGTGTCGAGTGCCGAGTGCGGCGATACTTCCAGGCTCACGAAGCCGTCTTTGCCACCGGTTTGGTCGTAGGTAGGGCGCAGCAGGTCGGCCGCATCCTGCACATCCTTGATGGTTAGGGCGGTGTAGATGTCCTGCACCGATTTGCCGGCGCCGGCCATCGTCTGTAAATCCGCATCGTAGAGATCCGACTTTAGAATCGAGCTCTCAAAAATGGCCGGGTTCGACGTTACGGCCGTCACGGCGTCGTCGGCGATGAGGCGCTTGAGATCACCGGAATTGATGAGGTTGCGGCCCAGCAGGTCGAGCGAGATGCTTTGGCCGAGGGTGGCGAGGTGTTGGAGGGGGTTCACGATAAGAGAAATTTGAGGGGGGGGATTTGTGATGAAACGTAGGGGCGGGCCTTTGCCCGTCCGCACGGATGGTTCGGGATGCACACACGGGCGGGCACAAGGCCCGCCCCTACGATGTGCCGGGGGGCAGTTGACCGTGTTTTTCGAGGTGCCGAGCTTGGGCAGCCTCTAATCGAGCGGCGTCTTCTGCTTCTATACGCGCTTGCGATTCCGCGAGCCACTCGTCCGAAGGGCGATTTTCAGGTCCACTATCGACTAACGCCAGTCGCTTGAAAAGCTCGTGGTCTTCCCACATAGTTCTGGCCACCGACTTCCACAGCCTGATTTCTTCCGGGGTCTTGGCTTCGGACTGCTGGCGAAGCGCCCTGCCGAGCGCTACCCAGCGCTGTAGCAAGTCGTCGGGCAGTGCATCCGCGATGGCGTGAGCGTCGGCACGCATTTTCTGAAAATCGACCGTCATAAGCGATTCATTTTTCCTGTCAGTGCGAGGAAGATTTGCGACGAAGCAATCTCAATAATGAAAAGCGCACCGAGCATTGTGCGAGATTGCTTCGCTTCGCTCGCAATGACAGAATGCTTTAGCCGCCGTTAACCCAGCACCTTGCGCGCCTGTTCAACGATGTTGGCGGCCGTGAAGCCGAAGTGCTTCATTACTTCATCGCCGGGGGCGGAAGCGCCGAAGCCTTCCATGCAGATCACCGCGCCGCCGAAGCCGGTGTAGCGGTCCCAGCCGAGGCGGGCGCCGGCCTCGATGCCGACCCGCGCCGTGATGGCGCGCGGCAGCACGGCTTCCTTGTACGCGGCGTCCTGCTCCTCGAAGCGCTCCCAGCATGGCATCGACACGACGCGCGTCGGCGTACCGGCGGCTTGCAGCGCTTCGCGGGCCTGTAGCGCAATGCCAACTTCGGACCCCGTTGCCATCAGAATCACTTTCGGCGCGTTGCCATCAGCTTCCTGGAGGATGTATGCGCCGCGGGCGACGCCTTCGTCGGCCTTCGTGGTGACGGTATTCTGATCGAGCACGATGGTTTTCTGGCGGCTCAGGATAAGCGAGGTTGGGAGCTTCTGCCGCTCGATGGCGATCTTCCAGGCCGCGCGGGTTTCGTGCGGATCAGCCGGGCGGATGGCGTAGTGCTGCGGAATGGCGCGCAGCCCCGCGAGCTGCTCGATGGGCTGGTGCGTTGGGCCGTCTTCGCCGAGGCCGACGGAATCGTGGGTGAACACGAAAATCACCTGCAACCCGCTCAGGGCGGCCAGACGCACGGCCGGCTTCATATAATCGGAGAAGCACATGAACGTGCCGCCGAACGGAATCAGCCCGCCGTTGAGCGATATCCCGTTGAGGGCCGCGCCCATCGCGTGCTCGCGGATGCCGAAGTGCAGAATGCGCCCGGCGTAGTTGTCGGGTCCGAACGAGCCGCCATCCTTGATATCGGTGTTGTTGGACGGTGCCAGATCGGCCGAGCCGCCGATGAGCTGGGGCAGCACCTTCGCCAGGGCGTTGATGACTTCGCCGGAGGCGGCGCGGGTCGCCATCGGCTTGGCGTCGGCGAAGCTCGGGAGCGCTTTTTCCCAGCCGTCGGGCAGCGTGCCGGCCATCGTGCGGCGCCACGCGGCGCCTTTTTCGCCATTAGCGGCTTCGTAACGGTCGACGAGCGTATTCCACTCCTGCTCGCGTTTTGCCCCGTCGGCTACGGCTTGGCGGAAGTGCGCGAGGGCTTCGTCGGGGATCAGAAACTGCGCGTCTTCCGGCCAGCCCAGGTTCCGCTTCGTGGCCTTGACAGCGTCGGCGCCGGGGGCGTCGGAATGGGCCTTGCGGGTGCCGGCAGCGGGCATACCGAAGCCGATAATGGTCCGGACGGCGATGAGCGACGGCCGGCTGGTCTCGGCCTGCGCGGCTTTGATCGCGCCATCGATCGCCTCCACATCATTGCCGTCGGCTACGCGCTGGGTGTGCCAGCCGAGGGCGTCGAAGCGCGCCAGCACGTCCTCGCGGAAGGCCAGGCTGGTATCACCCTCGATGGTAATGTGGTTATCGTCGTAGAGGTAGATGAGGTTGCCGAGCGCGAGGGTGCCCGCCAGCGACGCTGCTTCGCACGCCACGCCTTCCATCAGGTCACCGTCGGAGCAGATGCAGTAGACGTAGTGATCGATCAGGGGGAAGCCGTCGGCGTTGAAGCGGGCGCCCAAGTGCGCCCCGCCCATTCCAAAGCCCACGCCGTTGGCGAAGCCTTGGCCGAGCGGACCCGTCGTCAGCTCAATGCCCGGCGTGAGGTGGTACTCGGGGTGGCCGGCGGTTTTGGAGCCCATCTGCCGAAAATTCTTCAGTTCGTCAAGCGACAGGTCGTAGCCCGTCAGGTGCAGAAGCGAATAGATCAGCATCGAGCCGTGGCCGGCCGAGAGCAGGTAGCGGTCGC
>JBKJUQ010000568.1:0-5420 GCA_046590685.1 Hymenobacteraceae bacterium | reverse complement strand
CCCGCGTCTGAGACAGACACGGCTACTACCGAGCCGCCGGCTCTCACAAATGTGGGGGCTGGCGGTTTTGGTTTAGGCAGCTACTCCGCCACCGTAAACCACGGCACCCCAAGCCGGCCGGGGGAAACCAGCATAGTAACCGAATCGCCCGGCTGTACCCTGCGGTAGTAGTCGTGGCTCACCGTGACATTGTCGGCTGCACGTCGGGGCCCCCACGGCCCGACGTTGAGATAATAGGTCGTGGTTTTGCCGCCGCTGGAATATTTGCTCAGCATCGAAGCGCGGTATTCAGTGGGTATTGCCTGGTCGAATGTTGCATTGATGATGTACGGTGCGCCGTAGCCGTACGCGACCGCAATCATCCCAATAGCCAGCCATTCGGTAGCACGATGCGCCGCCTGACGCAATGTGCGCTGGCTACCTAGCGCCAGTGCCACGGCGGTTAAGAAGGTGGTTTGGATCATCAGGGGCCAGAAGGGAGCGTAATCGAGCAATTCTATGTCGAACACGCCCCGAATAGCAAGTCCCAGCACTGGCAAGAGTAAACCGATGGCGATAGACGGCACCGTGCTGTTCTTTACATCGTCTATCCGCACCAGTGGCTGGTAGATAAATAATACGCATACGGCCAGTACAGGCACCAGCAGGCCGGCCCCACAGGCGTATTCGTACGGGTGGGGGTATGCGAAGAGCCAGACCGCAGTGAGGCCACCAACCCAGTTTACGGCTTGCGCAGCGCGGCGGGCGGCTCTTAGCTTGGATTCGCGCGTTGCTTCGGTATCGCCCAAATCGGCGCGGCTCAGTAACTGTGCTTCTTCGGCCTGTGCTTCCGTGGTATTTAAGTCGGGGAGATGCTCGGCCAGTAACGCCTGGATGTCAGCATAGCGCTCGGTCATGTAGGTGATTTTGATGCGCGGCAGCTCAACAGATCGGGGTACAAGGAGCGTGAGATTGTCGAGCGTGCGATACCCCGCTACCTCGCCCCATCGCAGCGTTATGGTTTTTCGTCGCCAGTCCCTGTAGCTGATCTCCTCGGGTGTTATGCGAACGTATCCGTTCTTGACTTCTATCGTGCCGACTACGAACAGCGCGATCATTGCGAGGCAGACCAAAACGAGCCCTCCGGTTATCCACGGCTGGGCCGCTGCGATGGGACTGGTGGCAATCATCCAGGCGCCCCATCCGAAAAGGGCAGTCATCGGTAGCGCGGCGAGGTATATGAGCCAGCGCCAACCTTTAGCGGTTCGGTAAATTGTCGTCACGGCGGGCAAATTACGGCTGCTACCTTTAGCCGCTTAATATCACTCATTCCATTCTACCCCATGGGCCTTTTCGATTTCATCAAGAACGAGCTGATCGAGATTATCGACTGGGTCGATGACTCCAGCGATACCGTGATCTGGAAATTCCCGGACCGCGAAAACAACATCAAGTACAACGCGCAGCTCATCGTGCGCGAGTCGCAGGTGGCGGTTTTCCTCAACGAGGGGCTGATTGCCGATGTGTACGGGCCGGGGCGCTACCAGCTCACGACCCAGAATATGCCCGTGCTGACGACGCTGCGGGGCTGGAAGTACGGGTTCGAGTCGCCGTTCAAGGCCGACGTGTATTTCGTGTCGACCAAGCAGTTCACGAACCTCAAGTGGGGGACGCAGAACCCGATCATCGTCCGCGACCCCGAGTTCAAGCAGGTGCGGGTGCGAGCGTTTGGGGCCTACGCGCTGCGGGTGGCGGAGGCGGGCAAGTTCCTGAAGGAGTTCGCCGGCACGGCGCCCATCGTACGCATCACCGACGTGGAGGGGCAGCTGCGGACGGCCATCGTCAACAAATTTTCCGACGCCATCGGCGAGGCTGGCGTGTCGGTGCTCGATCTGGCGCGCAACTACTCGGAGATGGGCGAGAAGCTGCGCCCGCTGTTGCAGGACGACTTCACGAGCTATGGCCTGGAGCTGACCAAGTTCTACATCGAGAACACCAGCCTGCCGCCCGAAGTCGAAGCCTTCCTCGACAAGACGACCCAGATGAATATGGCCGGCGATATGGGCCGCTTCCAGCAGTTTCAGGCGGGAATGGCGATCGAGAACATCTCCGAGCAGGAAGGCGGCATCGGCGGCACGGCGCTGCTGATGGGCGGCCTCGGCCAGATGATGGGCGGCGCGATGGCCCCCGCGCCGGCTCCCCAGCCCGCCGCTACCCCCAAGGAAGACCGCGCGCAGATTCTGGCCACCCTCAAGGAACTCGGCGAGCTCAAAGCCGCCGGCATCCTCACGGAAGAGGAGTTCGCGGCCAAGAAAGCCGAGCTACTGGCACGGCTGTAAGGCTCAACGGTGGCACCTGCACGTGCAGGTGCCATCAAAAAGCCCTTAAGGATGGCATGCGTACGTGCAGGTGCCATCAAAAAGCCCTTAAGGATGGCATGCGTACGTGCAGGTGCCACCAAAAAGCCCTTCATGGTGGCGTCGGATATATCCAGTGCCATCGTTAAGCCCTTTATGGTGGTCCCGGATACATCCGGGGCCACTAAAAAGCTCTTCACCAGCACCTACACCACGGTGCACCAGCTTTCGGCGATGTCCTTCTCTGATTTTCTGCCTCCTCCCGTCCCCGATGCCGCCCTCGACGCTGGCGGCCTGGTGAGCGCGCCGTGCCGGGCGTGCGGCGCGCGGCAGCAATTTTCGGCCGAGGCGCAGCAGATGCGCTGCACCCACTGCGGCAGTACGGAGGAAATCGCCTTCACCCGGCACAACCTCGCCGAAAACGCTCTCGACTACCAGCTCACGAGCGGCGCGCTGCCGCACGCGCCCACCGAGGAGAAGCGCGTGCTCGCGTGCGCCGGCTGCGGCGCGCGCACCACCGTCAACTACGACGCGCCGACGATCCAGTGCGCGTTCTGCGGGTCGAAAAACGTGAACCCCGAAGCCACCGCCGCGCGCCTGATCGCGCCGGCCGGGGTGCTGCCGTTCCGGTTCGGGCGCGGGCAGGTCACGGACACGTTTCGGGCGTGGGTCGGCGGCTCGTGGCTCGCGCCGGGCGATCTGAAATCGGGGGCGGTGCTCGACAACCTCCACGGCCTGTACGTGCCGTTCTGGACGTTCGACGCGCGGGCGGCGTCGGAATGGACCGCCGAGGCCGGTTTCTACTACTACGTGCCGGTGCAAACGCGCGACGCCAACGGCCGCACCGTCACCACCCAGGAGCGGCGCGTGCGCTGGGAGTCGCGCAGCGGCAACCACCAGCATTTCTACGACGACCTGCTCGAGATGGCCTCGAAGAACCTGACCGCCCAGGAAGCGCACGTGCAGGAGTGCGGCTCGTTCGCCCTCGAAGACGTGGTGGACTACGACCCGCGCGTGCTGCTCGGCTGGGAGGCCGAAGTGTACAGCATCGACCTGGCCGAGAGCGCCACCAAGGCCCGCCAGACCATCCAGAACCGCGAGGAAGCGGCGTGTTCGGAGCTGGTGGGGGGCGATACGCAGCGCAATCTGGAAGTCACCACCACCCTGACCGCCCAGACCTTCAAGCACCTGCTGCTGCCGCTTTGGATCTGCTCGTACCTCTACCGCGGCACGCTGTACCGGTTTCTGGTGAATGGCCAGACCGGTCGCATCGCCGGCGACCGGCCCTACTCGAAGTGGAAGGTGTTCTTCCTCGTGCTGGCCGCGCTGCTGGTGGCGGGCGTGGTGCTCTACTTCTACAGTCAGTCGAAGCGATGACGGTGGCTGATGTAGCCGGCTCTGTCTCAGAGCCGAGTCAAAGACGCCGACCGCAACCGACTCAACACCGGCGCTGAGACAGAGCCCGCCACACCCTTCTACATCGGCGGAGCGCGCGCGACCTTTGCCGCCCCGATGCCCGCCGCCCCGCCGCCCCTTTCCGTCGTCATCATCACCTTCAACGAGGCGCACAACCTGCCGCGCTGCCTGCGGGCGCTCGATGGGCTGGGCGCTGCGGAGGTGCTGGTGCTCGACTCGGGTTCCACCGATGCCACTCGCGAAATCGCCGCCGCGTGGGGCGCGCGAGTGGAGGAACAGCCCTTTCTGGGCTACGTAGCGCAGAAAAACCGCGCGACTGCCCTCGCCCGCCACGACCATATCCTCCAGCTCGACGCCGACGAGGAGCTGACGGAGGCGCTGCGCCAGGAAATCCGCGCCACCCTCGTCGCCTGGCCGCACGCCGCCTACGCGCTCCCGCGCCTCACCAACTACGGCGGCCACTGGGTGCGCCACGGCGGCTGGTACCCCGATTGGCAAACCCGCCTGTACGACCGCCGCCGCGGCGCCTGGCAGGGCGAGCTGCTCCACGAGCGTTACGCGAACCACGACGGCACCGCTCCCGCCCGCCTCCGCGCCGATTTGCGGCACTACTCGTACCCCACGATCAGCGATCACTGGCGGCAGCTCGACCGCTTCACCACCCTCGGTGCCGAGCAGCTCCGGCGGCAGGGCAAGCAAGCTACCTGGGCGCACCTGTTGCTCAAGCCGTGGTGGAAGTTTCTGCACAGCTACGTGCTGCGCGGCGGGTTTCGCGACGGTTTCGCCGGCCTGAGCATCGCCGTGCTGTCGAGCGTAGGCGTCTTCCTCAAATACGCGAAGCTGCGGGGGAGTCGTTGATCGGTTTTAGTTGATGGTTGATGGGAGTTGGTGCTGGTTGATAATCAACGTCTGATGCTCGGCGGGTCAACAGGTCTGCCCCACAATCCCCAAATCCCAAATCCCATCAACCATCAACCATCAACTATCAACCAACAACCAACAAAGAATGCTCACCTACCTCATCTCCCGCCCCGACGCCATCGGCGATGTCGTGCTGACGCTGCCGATGGCCGGCTGGCTCAAGCAGCAGCGGCCGGGCTGCCGGGTGGTGTTTCTGGGGAGGGCCTACACCGCGGCCGTCGTCGCGGTCTGCGCGCACGTCGATGCGTTCGTCGATGCCGATGAGCTGCGCGCCCTGCCGCCCGCCGCGCAGGTCGCCCGCATCCGGGAGCTCCAGCTCGACGTCTGGGTGCACGCCCTGCCCGACCGGCACCTCGCCCGCCTGGCGCAACGGGCGGGGGTACCGGTGCGGGTCGGTACCAACCGCCGCTGGTGGCACTGGCTGACGTGCAACCGCCTCGTCTCGCTCTCGCGCAAAAACTCCGACTTCCACGAAGCCGAGCTGAACCTGCGCTTGCTGGCCGGCGTGGGCATCACCGAATTCCCCGCGCTGGCCGCCATTCCCGCGCTCTACGGCCTGACGCGCGTGGCCCCGCTGCCCGATGCCGTCCGCGCGCTGCTGGGCCCCGCGCCCGCACCGGGGCGACTGCGGGTCGTTCTCCACCCCAAGTCGCGCGGGAGCGGCCGCGAGTGGCCTTTAACCCACTACGCAGCGCTGGCGCGCGCCCTGCACGCGGCCGGCCACCGCGTGCTGCTCTCCGGCTCGGC
>JBKJUQ010000563.1:0-5371 GCA_046590685.1 Hymenobacteraceae bacterium | reverse complement strand
ACTTTTTAAACTCTTTAGCTGCATCAGCTATACTCTGATCACCCCAAGCGCCAATCCCATAAAAAAACGATTTGTACCTTTTTTTTCCTCGTGGAGCAAGTATTATAGTCGCTGAGTCATTAAAAATGCGAGATTGTACTTCGGTAGCAAACCTTTCGGAGCGAATGACCCGCACATACGAAACGCGCGTCGGATGCTGTGATGTATTCTTAATTACAATAGAATGAACCGGGTCACAAGCCATCAAGCCGATGGTAACAAAAAGGGTAATGACTGTTGATATTTTTACCATTTAGTATTTTATGCGTGCTGATTCTAGCTTATACTTTGGTACGTTATCACGTGAGACAGCACTTGAAGAGGAGTCGTAGGATAAAGCTACTAATGAAGTTCCACTCATACCTTCGGAACTTTGCCCACGCACCGCGTCATTGCTAATCTAATCCGCCAACTTGTCTGGTTTGGCTAGTGTGATTAGCTTTGCTTCGTGAAAAAGTTCGCTGCGCGCCCAACCCGTTCCGCCCAGAAACGCCGCCGCCGCGCGGCTCTGCCCCCCGCTGACCCGATGACTGATCCGTTCCCCGAAGCTGCTGACTCGTTTGATTTAGGCCCTTCCGAGCCCCACGAGCCGCTGGAAGCCGAAGCCTCCGCCGCCCCCAACCCGGCGGCCGATGAGGAGACGATCCACGATATCGTCCCCGTCAGCGGCCTGTACAAAAACTACTTCCTCGAATACGCCTCCTACGTCATTCTGGAGCGCGCCGTGCCGGCCATCGAAGACGGGTGCAAGCCCGTGCAGCGGCGTATCCTGCACGCGATGAAGGAGATGGACGACGGCCGCTTCAACAAAGTGGCTAACGTCATTGGCCAAACGATGCAGTATCATCCCCACGGCGACGCCTCGATCGGCGACGCGATGGTGAATCTGGGCCAGAAAGATCTGCTGATCGAGACGCAGGGCAACTGGGGCGACGTGCGCACCGGCGATGGCGCGGCGGCCCCGCGCTACATCGAGGCGCGGCTCTCGAAGTTTGCCCTCGACGTGGTGTTCAACCCCCGCACCACCACCTGGGCGGCGAGCTACGATGGCCGCAAGCTGGAGCCGGTAACGCTGCCGGTGAAGTTTCCGCTGCTGCTCGCGCAGGGCGTGGAAGGCATCGCCGTGGGCTTGAGCACCAAGGTGATGCCCCACAATTTCCGGGAATTATGTCGGGCGAGTATTGATGTGCTGCGCGGCAAGCCGATTCAGCTGCTGCCCGACTTCCCCACCGGCGGCCTCTGCGACGCCGCCGACTACCGCTCGGGGATGCGCGGCGGCAAGCTGCGCCTGCGCGCCACCATCGAGAAGACCGACAAAACGCTCCTCACGATCCGCGATATCCCGTACGGCACCACCACCACGAGCCTGATGGAGAGCATCGTGAAGGCGAGCGAGGCGAGCAAGATCAAGATCAAAAAGGTCGTTGACAACACGGCCGCCAACGTGGAGGTGCAGGTCCACCTGCCGCCGGGGGTGTCGCCGGACGTCACCATCGACGCGCTCTACGCCTTTACGGACTGCGAAATCTCGATCTCGCCGAACACCTGCGTCATTATCGCCAACAAGCCACGGTTTGTGCCGGTGGAGGAGATTCTGACCACCTCGACCCACGCCACCCGGGAGCTGCTGCGCCGCGAGCTGGAGATCCGGCAAGCCGATCTGGAGGCCCGCTGGCACGCCGCCTCGCTGGAGCGCATCTTCATCGAGAAGCGCATCTACCGCGACATCGAGGAGTGCGAAACCTGGGAAGCCATTCTGGCCACCATCGAAAAGGGCCTGCGCAAGTACGTGCGCGAGCCGGGCGAAAAACTCAAGGCCAACGACCAGCGTCTGGCGCTGCGCCAGGCGCTGAACCTGCCCGACGACCTCGCGCGCCTCACCGAAATCAAGATCAAGCGCATCTCGCGCTACGACGCCGCCAAGGCCGACGAGCTGCTGCGGCAGCTGGAAGCGGATCTGGGCGAAGTCGCCGATCACCTCGCCAACCTGACGCGCTACGCCGTGGCGTACTTCGAGCGGCTGTTGAAGACCTACGGTGGCGCCCGTGAGCGCAAAACCGAACTGCGCAGCTTCGAGACGATTACGGCGCAGAAAGTGGCCGTCGCGAACGAGAAGCTGTACGTCAACCGCGCCGACGGCTTCGTGGGCATCGGATTGAAGAAGGACGAGTATGTCGGCGACTGCTCGTCGCTCGACGAGATCATCGCCTTCAAGGCCGACGGCACCTTCACGGTGGTGAAGGTGGCTGATAAGACGTTTGTCGGCAAGGACATCATCCACGTCGAAGTCTTCAATCGCCAGGACGAGCGCCGCACCTACAACCTCGTCTACGCCGACGGCCCCAACGGCGTAGCGATGGCGAAGCGCTTCGCCGTCACGGGCATCACCCGCGAAAAGCAGTACGACCTGACCAAGGGCACGAAAGGCTCCAAAGTGCTCTACCTCACGTCGAATCCCAACGCCGAGAGCGAAGTGGTGCGCATCACGCTGCACCCCACGGTCACGGCGCGGCACAAGGAGTTCGACTTCGACTTTGCCGAGCTTGCCATTAAGGGCAAGGGAGCGGGCGGTAACATCGTGACCAAGTATCGCCTGAAATCGGTCAAGCAGGTGCGGAAAGGGGAAAGCACGCTCGGCGGGCGCGCTATCTCGTTCGATGAAGTGACCGGCCGCCTCAACACCGAGGGCCACGGCCGCCTGCTCGGCTATTTCAATACCGACGATACCGTGCTGGTGGTGTACAAGGACGGCTCCTACGAGCAGACCACGTTCGATCTGGCGAACCACTACGACCTGCCCCAGATCGCGCTGCTGCGGAAGTTCGACCCTGAGACCGTCATCTCCACGATTCACTTCGACCCGGAGAAAAAGGAGCACTTCGTCAAGCGCTTCCGGGTGGAGACGACGAGTGTCGGTCGCCGCTTCACGTTCATCTCGGAGGAGAAGGGCGCCAAGGCGCTCGTAGTCACGGCTCAGGCCGAGCCGCTAGTGAAGCTCACGGTGCAGAAGGAAGCCCGGGGACCGAAAGAAACCCTCAAGCTAAACCTCGCCGAATTCACCGACGCGAAGGGCTGGAAAGCGCAGGGCCGCACCCTCAACTACTTCAAAGTCCACGACGCGGTGCTTACCTCGCCGGAGATCGAGCCCAAAGAGGAAGCGGAAGCGCCGCCGGCACCCGCCCCGCGCGTCGTGGCGCCGAAAGCCCCGAAGCTCCCGATCGCGCCCGCCGGCCCGCCGCCGCTACCGAGCGAGATTCGGCCGAAACTGGGCCGCTCGACCACCCCGGCCGTGGAAGACGGGGTTCCGGTGGGCTCCGAGATCGAGCTTGACGTCAAGCCGCGGCAGGCGAAGCTGTTTGAGTAGAAACGCGCCCCACGGCGCCCGCTTCGCTCCGTACGGGTGGCGAAGCGGACGCCGCGCGGTAGCGTGCGCGCCAAAACCCCGCGCGCCCTGCCGTACTTCGCGGCCAATGCGCGCGTACGGACTTGGGTTGCTTTGCTTGTTTCTCCTGCTCGGGACCACTCCGGCGTGGGCGCAGCGATCGCGCCGGAAAGCCAAAGCGCCGGTCGCCGCCAAGCCACCCCCGCCGCCCAAAACCCTGACCCGTGCCGATTCCCTCGTCCTGCGCGCCCGCGGCCTAGTCGAGCAGCGCCACGAATCCGAGGCGCTCGACCTCTGCCGGCGCGCCCTGCGCGATAACCCCGTGCAGTACGAGGCCCTGTGGCGTGCCAGCGTGCTGTGCAGCCACATTGGGGGGCGATTTTCCGACGAGACCCGCCAGCAGCAGTACTACAACGACGCGTGGGGATTCGGCGCCCGGGCGCTGGAGATTCATCCCACTTTCGCGACGGCAAACTACGCGATGGCGCTTGCCGTCGCGAGCGACGGTTCCTTGGCCCCGCTCCGGGGACGCCTGGCCTCGCGGCTCAACGAAAAGCCGTATCTCGACGCTGCGCTACGCGACGATCCCGCCCACGCTGACACCTGGCAGCTGCTGGCGCGGTGGCACTTCAAAACGGCTAACTACACCGTATTTGAGTCGCTCGCTTCGAAAGTGCTGCTTGGACGCATCCCGCACGACGCGACCAACGCCAAAGCGCGCGAAGCCATCCAGAAAGCGATCGAGCTGAACCCGTCGTGCATCAGTTACTACTATGATCTGGCGCGCATCTGTTTGCTGAAAGGTCGCCGCGAAGCGGCGTTGCAGGCGATGGTGGAAGGCCTGCAGCGCGCCGACCTCGTCACGACTGAAGATCTGGCCGTCAGCCGGCAGATGGAGCGCCTGATGCGTCAGCTTTCCCGCCAGCGGCACATTCGCGGGCCGGAGCTGGAGCCGCGCTGAGGCGGTCAGCCCAGTACGTTTAGTAGCGCGACGACGTACTTAGAATTGCGCGTGAGCCGAAACGGGAGCGT
This sequence comes from Hymenobacteraceae bacterium, assembly GCA_046590685.1. GTDB lineage: Bacteria > Bacteroidota > Bacteroidia > Cytophagales > Hymenobacteraceae > JANNMJ01. Next base: position 918 of record JBKJUQ010000563.1, on the reverse strand, counting down.
TGGCAGGGCGCTGGGGGAGGTAGCGACGGGATATTTGAGCTCGATAATCGTCGCCGAGTCGTCGACATCCGCGGCCTGGCTCGTTTCCCACGGCAGGGCGTAGCGCAGCGCGCGGTCGAGGGTAAGTCGCAAAATCCCGTCGGCGCTCGTCAGGTATGATCGCTGGTACGAGACCAGCACCGTCGGGGTCAGTTCCGGATACAGGCGTAGCCACGGATGCGCTGCCGCGAACGCCCGCCACGCCGGGGCACCGGCTTCGGGCAGCCCGCCGGGTAGCGAAAGCAATTCCTTCGTGCCCACCAGGCCGTGGCGGCGCTTGATTTCCAGTCGGGCGCCGGAGGGTGCCGTGCGCGGGCCGTACCAGCGCAGACGCGGCTTGGCGCGCTCGGCCAGACCAGCCGCGTTGGCGTGAAAAGCCTGTAGATCGGGCGTGTCGAGGTAAAGCGAGCTCACTTGCCGGTCGGGGAATGCCGGCCGGAATAGCGCCGGACTCAAGCGCACCGCCGCGAGCACCTCCTCGAAGGTGGCCTCCCGGGCTTCAACCCGGAATTTGCGCTCGTAGCGGGCGTCGAACTCCATTGGCGTTTATTTTCGATTGAGTGATTGAGTGATTGAGTGATTTTCGATTTGTTAGATGACCACAGCAATCACTCAATCGAAAATCACCCAATCGAAAACCACCCAATCACTCAATTTAATAAAGTAGCTCGCGTTGCTCAACGGCCGCAACCTGAACTTTGGTGTCGAGCGCAACCAGGGCGGCTTGAGTGCGCAACAGCGTATCCGCCTCGGCAGGAGCGGGGAGCAGCCAGGCGAGGGTGGCGGTGGAGGCGTCGGCGTCGAGGCGCCGCAGCGCAGCGGCGGGAAACGCGGCTTCTGTCAGGCGCCGCAGCTCCGGAGCCAGGGGGCTCGGGCCGC
>JBKJUQ010000471.1:0-2691 GCA_046590685.1 Hymenobacteraceae bacterium | reverse complement strand
CCGAGGACAGCGGCAGGCGCTGCAATTCCGAGTTGGTGACGGTGATGCCGCGCGCGTCGAGCGCCTTCTGCATCGCCCCGAAATCGGTGAAGGCGGTGTGGATGATGATTTCGCCTTCGTCTTCGAAGATTTCGTCGGCGCCGAAATCAATCAGCTCCAGCTCTAATTCTTCCAGATTCAGGCCCTCGGCGGGGAGGCGAAAAACGCCTTTGCGCTCGAAGATGTGGTTGAGGGAGCCGGTCTTGCCCAACTCGCCTTCCGCGCGCGAGAGGTGCATGCGCACGGCCGCCACGGTGCGGGTCGGGTTATCAGTGGCCGACTCGATCAGAATCGCCACGCCGTGTGGCCCGTAGCCCTCGTACACCATCTCGGTGTAGTCCTTAGCGCCCTTCTCGGTGGCCCGCTTGATCGCGCCTTCCACTTTTTCCTTCGGCATGTTGACGCCTTTCGCGTTCTGCATGGCCGTTTTCAGGCGGAAGTTTGATTCCGGGTTCGGCCCACCTTCTTTGGCGGCAATCGTGAGCTCTTTGGAAATGCGCGTGAAGGCCTTCGACATGGCGGCCCAGCGTTTCATTTTCCGGCCTTTCCGGAATTCAAAAGCACGTCCCATTGGGGAGGGGGTTGAGGGTAAGAGGGTGGGAGGGTGAGGAGGGTGGGAGGGTGAGGAGGGTGGTAGACAGACGCATACAGGCTTTCTATGCCTTTTTGCCTTCTCGCCTTCCCACCCTATCACCCTCCTACATTCAGCAGCCCCTCGTACAGCGCAAACGAAGCCTCGTCGCGCAGCACAAAGATAACCCCGTCCAGGGCGTCGGTTTTGGTCAGGAACGCCCGCACGGTGTCCACGGCGATGGGCGCGGCCCGCGCCGCCGGGAAGTTGAACGCCCCCGTGCTGATGGCCGGAAATGCCACGCTCCGCAGCCCTTCGGCCACCGCCAGGGCAAGCGAGTTGCGGTAGCAATCGGCCAAAAACTCATCTTCGCCGAATTTGCCACTCGTCCAGCGCGGGCCAACCGTATGAATCACGCGTTTGGCCGGCAGCAGCCCGCCGGTGGTGCTGACGGCCAGCCCGGCGTCGAGTAGCCCGTCGGGTAGCTTTTTCTTGAGGCGCCGGCACTCTTCCAAAATCTTTGGGCCGCCCGCGCGGTGAATCGCGCCATCGACGCCCCCACCGCCGACCATCATCTCGTTGGCCGCGTTGACGATGGCATCGGTGTCGAACGTGGTGAGGTCGCCGCGGACGAGGCCGACGCGCTGTCCGGGCAACAGGTGCGCGGGCCACGCGCGAGCTGGAAGGGGAGGAGTCATACGGATAAAATAAGGGGAGCCGTTGGGGTGCCCCGGCAAAGGTATTCCGGCCGGCGCGGGCCATTTCGCGGGTCGGGGCGTATTTTCGGCACCTCAATCAACCGGCTGGTTTCGCCTGCCGCTCTCGCCCGTTCCCGTGCCTGATTTTGCTCCCGTGCATGCGCCTGTTACGCTCGCGCTCAATGGCGCGCTCGTCGCGTCGCCGTCGCCTGTTCCCACCCACCTGTCGGCGGCTGGCAGCCCGGTGATGAGCGTCGTGCTCACCGGCTCCACGCCCGTGGCGGGTTTCGCCGCCGCCGCCCGGCAAGGGCTGCTGGAGCCCGTTGCCCTCGCCGATTTCACGCTGGCGCGCGTCAGTCGGCACAAGGCGCTGGTGGTGCCGTTTCGCTCGCACCACAGTCGCCTCTGGGACCACCGCGCCGTGCTGTTTGAGTTTTTGCGCATGGGCGGCCGGGTGTTTTTGCAGGCCGACGCACCCATTCCGTGGTTGTCGGGGGCAGTTTGGGAAGACCGGCCGGGCCGGAATTACTGGTGGGTGACGCAGCCGGAAAGCGCCGCGTCGACGCAGGCCGATTCGGGCCACCCGGCCTTTATGGGAATGCGTTCGCCCCACGAGTGCTGGCACGCGCGCGGCGCCTACACGCAGCTGCCGCCCGGGGCTCACATCATCCAGAAGAACCCGTCGGGCGAAACCCTTACCTGGCAAACGGCCCAGTTTGGTGGCCTGCTGCTCGTCACCACCCTCGACCCGCTGCCCGATGCCGAGCCCGGCATCCAGCGCCTTTCGCCCTTCGACCGCTACTGCGACCAGCTCACCGGCTGGCTCCTCGACCGCCGCACGCAGCCACGTCCGGCTCCCATTGGTAAAGCGGTCAATCTTTTCTCCTTCGCCACCGTGGGCGAGGCGTTGAGCAAGGGCGTGTAGGGGGCGGGCGGCCTGTTACAGCTTTTGATCTCTTTCCGCTTACCTCCTTACTTCAATGGCTGCTACGCGCCTATCCGTTGCTACTACCGTCGAGGTCCCCGTTGAGCGCGCGTGGGCCTGCTGGACAATGCCCGAGCACATCACGCAGTGGAACCACGCGTCTGCCGACTGGCACACTCCGCGCGCTGAGAACGACCTGCGGGTCGGTGGCCGATTCGTTTTTCGGATGGAAGCGCGTGATGGCAGCGTAGGCTTCGATTTCGCGGGCGACTATGAAGCCGTGGCGCCGCTCGAGCGCCTCGTCTATCGCCTCGGCGATGATCGGCGGGTGGAGATTTCGTTCGAGGCAGCAGAAGGAGGCACGCGGGTAGTCGAGTCGTTCGACCCCGACACCACGCATCCGGCGGAAATGCAGCAGGCCGGTTGGCAGGCCATACTCGACAACTTCAAGCGCTACG
>JBKJUQ010000186.1:0-3497 GCA_046590685.1 Hymenobacteraceae bacterium | reverse complement strand
GGCGGGGTTGGGATAGAGAGAAAGCGAGGCTACGGGCCCTTCGCCGCCGCGTACCGCTACAATGTCGGAGTACGCCACGCGGCCGTCCTGGTCAATCTGCCGCAAGCGATAGTAGCTCGTCTGGGTGAGGGGGTTCGCGTCGGTGGCGGCGTATTGCAGCTCATTCGAAGAATTGCCGGCGGCGGCGAGGCGTAGCAAGTCGGTGAATTTGGCGCCATTTTCCGAACGCTCTACTACGAACCACGCGCTGTTCTGCTCCGAAGCGGTTGCCCACGTAAGCTGCACGGTGCCGGCGCGGCGGACGGCCGCAAAGCGCGTCAGCTCGACGGGTAGGGGGTCCTGCCCGGCGCGAGCGAGCATCGCCATCGAATACTGCAGGGGGAATTCGGCTTCTACCCAGTTAGCAACCTGGTTGCGGGCCACTAAGCCTAAGTTTTCCCACTGGTTGGTGAGGGTGTTGTAGCCGGCGATCGTGATGAAATCGGGATCGGGCGTGATGGAGGGATCGTAGGGGAGGCGCAGGATGCCGATAGTGGTACCGGTCGAGCGGGCAATCATCCAGTGGGTGTCGCCGAGAAGCTCAGCGATATTCATGGAGCCTGAGCTCGCCAGGGAGGTGCTGTTGGGAGCTGGCGCACGGCTGGCCGTCACCTGGTAGGTGGCGGTGGCGGCGGGGGCCTTGAGGCGCATCGAAACGGGACGATAGTCGCCGGCATCGCCAATGGGGTATTCGTAGAGCGTTTTGGTCGCGTCCATCTCACGCGCCAGTACGCCCTGCACATGCGATTCAGGGGATCCAGCAAATAATGTATCGAGCACGGCCGACGAGCTGAGGGTCAGCATCGAGGCCGGAGCCGATACCAACCGGCCCAGTTCCAGCGTTAGCTTGCCGTGGAGGCGCAGCGAGCGCGTGAGCGTCACCGTATTAGCGGCCGAGGAAGTAGAGATACCGAGTACCCCCGCGTTGAGGGTAGTGGAGGTAGTACCAATCTCCAGGGGTAGGCCGGAACCGGTTTGCTGCGATTGCGTGCCCGTGTAGAGGTAGGTGGCGAGGGGGCTGTAGGTGCGCTGGAACGGCGAGGTAGTACCCACGCGGATGTTGCCGAGCGAGGCGTCGGGCATTCCGATTTGGGTGATACCGTCGGGCGAGCCCAACTGCGCCACGGCGCCATCGGAGAGGGTGAAAGTGCCGGTGCCGGACAGGGCGTGCACCCCGAAATCGACCGTTGAGCCGCCGTTTACGCTGAAGAGGATAGGACCACTCACCGTGCCCAGGTTGGTGAACAGACGGGTAGGGCCTTGGGCGAAGTTGAAAGTGGAGGTGCCCGAGCCAGTGGTGCGCAGCAGCGAGTTGAGCGCCAACGACACATCGCCCGTGACGGCGACGCTGCCGGGGTTGCCGGTTTCGGTGATGTCGAGAGCGCCGCCACGCAGGTTCAGGGCACCCGAGATGGTCAGGCTGCCGGTGGCCGATGGGAAATTGGCATTCAGCGCGCTCGTGACGACGAATGTGCCGCCGTAGAGGTTGAAATCAAGCGCCACATCGACTACGCGGGGGGCATTTGTGCGGGCGTTCACGCTCACCCGCCCGCCGAACTGCTCGTAACCGGCGGTGAGGTGGACGGTGTTGGAACGGTTGGCGCTCGTGGCGAGCTGTAAAGTGCCGGTGCCGGTGCTCAGCACGCGCATATCGCCGGCGGCGACGGTCGAAACGGCGTTGGTTTCGGTGCTCAACGGGCCAAAGGCAAAGATGCTCGTCTGAGCGGGGCAGTTCCAGGTGATGCGCCCGAATTCCTGCCCCAGACGGGCCGTGGACGCCAGGCTGAGGGCGCTCGTGATGCCGTCGAACTGCAGGAGCGAAGCGAGGTTCCACTCTGCGGCGGGAATGGAGCCCCCGTCGGCGGAATGGCGCCAGGTACCGGTGGCAGAAACCAGGATGTGAATACCCGTGGGCGGGGCTACCCGCCCGGCGACGCTCAGCTCGCGATACGTACCGTTGACGACGAGGTCGTAGGGGGCGAGGGAGTTGGTGATGGTGAGGTTGGCGGTGCCCGAGTGTTCGAGGGTGCCATCCTCATCAATCACTACTTCGTCGAGGGTGGCGGCGGTGGCGAGCGTCACGACGTGGGTGGCGCGGATCGAGATCGTGCCGTCGGCGTTGGTGGGGGCGGCGGAGGCGGCGGTGAAATAGCCGTCGGCGGCGGTTGCGGATGGGCCGGCGACAAATACCTGCCAGGTGCTGGCGTCCGTGAAGGCGCCCGAGTGGGCGCTACGGTAATCGCCGAGGCGGGGCGGGGTGGTGGGTACGGCGGCGGTAGCCACCAGGGAGGTTAGCGTCAGCCCGAGGGCAAGCGGAAGCAGACGCGGACAAGCTGCGTAAAGTGTTTTCACGGTGAAAGTGGCCGGCAGGAAGGAGGAGAGAGCGATATGCTGTAGAAACCAGCCGTGTGTTCTTACGCAAAAACGCCCTGGTATGTTCACGCCTTTTTATTGTATAATTCCGGGGGCAATTCAATTACTACTCGTCGTTATCACTGCGCGGGAGCGGGGGTTAAGCCGAACGCCCGCCCCGAGCAGAGTCGGGGCGGGCGTTCGGGGCGGGGAAGGACGGGGTAGGCGGGCGCCTACTTGACTTTGTGGCCGTCGTCGCCGTCTTTGACTTTGCGGCCGTCGGCGTGCTTCACTTTGGTGTCGCCGTCCTGGCCGATTTTCACTTTGGAGCCGTCGGCGTACTTGATCTTCACTTCGCCGTCTTTGCCGACTTCGCGCGAGATTTCGGCGGGGCCGCGGGGGGCGGGGGAGACGGTGATCTCGGTGGTGGTGTAGGGGGTGCCTTCGTAGTAGGCGGCGCGGTTCTGCTCGTAGGCGCGGTAGCGGGCGGGGTCGTTGAGGGCGGCGCGCAGCTCGCGGTCGGTTTCGTCGTTGGCGGCGCGCAGGGCGGCGTAACGGCCGGTGGTATCGGTGAGGTAGCGGGCTTCGGCGGCGGTGAGGCGGTGGGCACGGGTACGGTACACGGTGCGGACCTTCCGGACGACGACGGTATCGGTCAGGCTGAGATCGGCGGCGATGCGGTCGCTGAGGCTGGGCACGTCGTTCCAGTACCGGGTGGTGTCGATGGTGGTCGTGGTGGTGACGGTGGAGCCGTCGGCGGTGGTGGCGGTTTCGGTGGTTTTGGCGTCGGGGGAGCAGGCGGTAGCCAGCAGACCGGCGGCGGCGCACAGAACGAAGACGAAGGGGAAACGCATGGGGGGAATCGGGAAAAGAAAAAAAACGGCCGACGAGCGGTCACGCACGGCGGTGGGGCGCAGGTACGCGCCCCACCGGGGGGAGGTTGCCGGGCGGCTAGGGGCGACGGGGCGGGGGCGGGCAGACGGCCGGAATTTTATTGAGGGCGGTTGTCTTTAACTTTGAGGCAGATATCCGCGTTTAATCGAGTAGTAGGATCGCCACGTGGCTATCGCGAATCGCGGGATCAACAGTTTCAACCTATGGCCAAA
>JBKJUQ010000171.1:0-6749 GCA_046590685.1 Hymenobacteraceae bacterium | reverse complement strand
CGTGGCGGTGCCCTCCGTGGTGGTCATCACCGTACGCACGCGGCGGCCGGTGGCGTCGTAGACGGCCAGCTCCACGCGCGGCGCGGCGCCCGTCAGGCTCACCTGCTCACGCGCCGGATTCGGCCACAGGGCGAAGGAGTTAGTCGCGAGTTTCTCTTCGGCCAGCCCGACCGGCGCCGGCACCAGATCAACGCCCACCACGAACCGCCCCACGTTGCGAACGATCACCGGCGGGGTCTGGCCGAGGCGCTGCAAGTCGCCGGGAATCACGTAGTAGGCGCTATCGCGCACCACCGGGCGCTCGCCCTGCGCACCCATCGGGTAGAAGGCAGCCTGCCCCGGGCCGCCGGCCGGCTGCCCTAAGCCCGCGAAGAACACGCCCCGCACTACGACCGGTGCGGGCAGGGCCTCCCGCACGTACTCGCCTAGCTCGGTGGCTAAAATGACGTGCGGAATCGGCGGAGTAAGCGGGCGCCCCGTCGAATCGAGCAGCAGCGCGTACACGGTCCGACCGATGTTGGCTTGGGAGTTGGAAATCGCGAAGCCTACGTGGGAGACGGCGCCGATCCGGTTCAGCGTATGCCGGACCACTGCCGCCCCCTCGCCCGATGCGAACCCGACGGGGTACGTAAAATAGGGATCGTTGCCCGGAGGAAACCCCTTAGCGTAGGTGAGCCGCCTGGCTGATACGAACAGCGAATCGGTGATTGCATTGTTCAGCGGGATAGAGTCGTTTAGGGATGGGACGCTAACCCGGACTCCGTGCCGCCCGCCAATGGCAGGCCGGAAACCGCCGAAGCGGACGCTCACGGTATCGCCGGGCCGTAGCGAGTCGAGCGTTACGGTGGCGTCGTACGGGTTCGGCCCCGTGATGGTGAGGGTAACGGGCAGATTACGTAACGGCAGCGTTCCGCCGTTGTAGACCAGTGCCCGCACCACGCCGGGCAACGCTGGCTGCTCATTTGCCGCCACGCCCGCCAGCACCGGCAGCTGCCCGAGCGCGTACACCTGCGCGACGCCCGCGTCCGGGTAGCTCACGCCGCCGCTGGCTCCCAGCCGGATCCAGGGGCGGAAACCGCCGTTGTTGAAAAGTACCGGCGGCGGGGTGGGGCCGCTAACGGTGTTGAGCGTATTGGTCCGGTTGAAGCAGACGTACGTAGCGGATACGGCCGACTTGGCTGCCGCCGTCCATTCGTAGGCTACATAATACCCTTTTCCCGACTCTACCAGTAGGCCCGCGCCCGGCTGATTAAACACGACATCGTACCAGCCGACCGAGGTCGGAATGGTTAAGGGGCCGTCGTACACCAGCGTAAGAGGAGTAGGCGTGCTCAGCAAAGTCGTCCAAGTGGTAGAGCGCGTAAACGAGGCGTCGATCACCCCGTTGCTCACCCACATTTTGAGCGTACCCGTGGCGACGGTCGGGGCCGGCGTACGAAGGCAGAAGCCAATACTGTTGACGGTGGTGTTAGCCGGTACGGCACCCTGCGCCATATCGGCGGCCGTGTAAATGAACGCCGTACGCTGGAAGTCGACACTTCCGTTCGGGCCGCGGTCGCGATTGGAAATCGCCCTTGGGTCGACCGGGGGGATGGAAAAGTAAGTGGTGGTTTGGGCGTGAGTTGCTGGTATCAGCAGAGACCAGGCGGCAAGCAGGCAAAGGAAACGGGAGATCATCAGGAAGTCGGGAAATAAAGCGGGAAATAAACGCAAATGCGAGGGTGGCCTCCGCCCACCCTCGGGCCAGCCGAATCGGACGGTCCGCCCGCTCAGCGAATGAGCGTCACGGGGCCGCGCCAGCGCACGGGCCGGCCGGCGCAATCGGTGGCGGTGAGGTAGTAGAAATAGACGCCCGCGCTCAGGCCGGCACCGGTCCAGAGGCGGGTGGGGTCGGTGGTGGCGAAGACTTCGCGCCCCCAGCGGTTGTAGACCCGCAGGGTGTAACCGACGGGGTTGAAATCAGGCGGAACGGGTTGAAATACCTCATTGCGGCCGTCGTCGTTGGGCGTAAACACGTTGGGCGGCTCGGGCAGCGCCGGGCGCGGGTCGTAGGCCACGGTGGTTTGCAGTACGCGGCCGTCGGCAAGCGTAGCGGTGACGGCGTAGGGGCCGGGCTGACTGAAGACGTGCGCCGGCGCCCAAGCCCGGCTGGTATTGGCCGGGCCGCTGGCGGGGTCACCAAAGTCCCAGCGGACCGAATCGACGCAGCCGGGGAAGGCGACCGTGAATTGAACGGTATCGCGCGCGCACCCGCCGCCGCTGACGAGGATACGGGCTGTCGAATCGGCTGGCACCAGAACCGGGCGCGTGAGCACCCGTCCATCGTTGAAGGTGGCGGTCACGGCGTAGGTGCCCGGCCCGCTGAACCGGTGCCCTGGAAACCACGCGCCGGTGCGGTTGGCTGGACCAGAGGCCGGGTCGCCAAAATCCCACCGCACCGAATCGGCGCACCCCGGATTGGCCGCCCAGAACGGCACCGAATCCTGCGGGCACCGCACGGGGAAGTGCCGGATTTCGGGCAGGGTGTCGAGCATCATGCCAGTGATGATGTTGGGCGGGCTGCCGTGGCTGCGCGCAGGAATTGGGTAGCCCACTAAATCCAATTCACTCGCTACTCCCATGCGCTCCGGATGGCGGATGAGTGGCAGCGCGAATACCGGCGCTAGGTTATACTCGCCGCCCATCACCACGATTTCACCCCGCGGGGTGAGTTGAAGCCCAAAGCCCAGCGTTCCAAACCGAGTTTGCGGATTCAGGGGGTCTGTCTCTCGAATAGCACCTATCTCTTGCCTCGTGCCGGCAACATTACCACCGGTTAGGTCGAATTGATGTATGACCAAGGTATGCGGAATCGGATAGCGGTCACGGGAGGAAGGCACGTAGAGGTAGTGGCTGTCAGCTGAGAAGTCGGCCATCCAGAAGACTTCATTGAACCCGTTCCGGCGGAGTGCCGTCAGCGTCAATTGATCAAGTACCTGCTCCGCCCCCACCCGGCCGGTCGTGGCGTCGAATCGGGCCAGCGTCTGCACCAGTTGCCGGGTTCCGGTGGCTTGGGTGAAGCCGGCCACTGTAACCCAGCGGCCATCGGGCGAAAATTTGATGCCGCCGAGCGAATCCACGATGTACCCGCTGCCGGAACGCACCGCGACCGTATCGAGGCCCTTCGGCCCGAGGTAATAGGCCACGTATTCGCGCGTGGCAACGTCGCGAGTCATCACCCAAAAATCGCGGCCGTTGGCGTGGCGCACCGCCGTAACCAGCCGGTTTACATGCCGCCCCAGACGGTTTCCCTTCGTGAGCAATTGGCCCCGGCCGCCGTCCAGCGACATATCCAGGATGGCGTATTTCAGCGGCTGCTCTATTCTTAAATGCGATGAAAGCGAAAACAACCAGTAGCGCTCCCGATTAGCCGGTTGTGGCACGGCGGCGAATTGCTGTGGTCGAGGCGAGAATACACCGCAAAAGCTGCATATCCCAAGCGAATCGAGCGGGTCATTTTGAGTTGCTCCCACGAACGGCTGCCCATCATTGGCGAACAACTCAAACCCGTTGTAACTGCCAAATAGCAGGCGCCCACAGGGAGACGACAGGTTCGCGCCTACGCCAAGATAGCCTGAGTACACGATAGGAGGAACCGCCACCGGCATAGGCTGCGTAAAGTCCAGCCACCATAGCCCGCGGGAGTTGACGCACCATTTGGAAAACTCGCGCTGTCCGTTAGCGGCTGTCACTCCGCCCCCAAACAGCCAGCACCACCCAACCAGCAGGGCGGTATGCGCAAAATACCGTTTCATTGCCAGTCAGGCAGTAGGGCGAGTGGTTGACTGATGCACCCACTCGCCCTACCAGCTTTATTGACGGCTCACCAACGATGACACCACGCGCTCGCCATCAAAGGCACGCACCGTGTAAAGCCCTGGCAGCAGGTGGCGCATCGAGAGAGACAGATGGTCGCGCAACTCGCCTTCTTCCCGCACCTCCCGCACCAGGTTTCCCTGTTGGTCGAAGAGTTTGGCCCAGTGGCAGTGGCCCGTGACGGGTGTACTGATCGTAAGATCATCTTCCGTTGTTGGGTTCGGGAAGATGCTTAGCCGCCCGCCCGCTGCTCCGCTGGCAGTACCAGATGATCGGTTAAAATAATCCTCGTAGTCGTACGTGCATGGAATTTGGCCATTTCCAGTGATTACTACCAAATCAACGAGGTAATGCCCGGCGGTGGGCAAGCTGGTGCCGTTAGGATAATCTAGTACAGACTCCCATTGGTTGGAGGCAAGGTTGAAAGTCGTTCTCTGTGCCCGTAAAACTCGCTGGGTGGTTGATGCGGGGGGACGCACCGTAAATGAGTATGACCACGCCGGATTGAACGTCCCTGCTGGCAGCCATATCAGTCCATCCGTAGTACCATTAGGCATGGTGGCGGGTGGAAGATTGTAGTAGTTGTACGCCGGGGGGCAGGTGGCGGGGCCGCCGACTCTGAATTCCTGTGTAAGGGCAGGTCCTGGCTGGTCGCAACTGTTTTTACCATAAACGACAACGCGGTAAAAACCAGGATCTTGAAAGCCTATTCTTAGACTAGTCTCAGCCCCATAATAAGATGAGCTTGTATTTGTTGTTCCGGGAGCTAACAAAGTATTAACCCGTTCCCACCGCCCAGTATTACCATCCAATTTCCATGATACCCAATAATAATTCAATGCTCCGGACACTGGGGTTATTTTTATTTCGTTGAGCACATTTGTTCCAGAAGGTGTAGATGACCTAGCCAAAATTGGATATGTCTGAAACGATAACGAAGCAGGCATACCGAGTGGAGATGATACTCGATAGGCAGTAGCAGTTGCCCAAGCGCCCGCGTAGCTACACGGCCAGCCAGTGGCCCCTCTGCGAATAGGCCGTGCTTGTAGCTGAACTTGGTGCCCAACCGTGCTAAGCGGCAGCACCGGACTAGTAACAGTCGTAGACCTTGAGCCACCCGGAACCGATGTAAAATTGCTTACTCCGACAAACTGCTGCGTTGTGAGGTCGTACCACCGCGTTTCAATTTCCGAGTAGTTATACCAAGTATCAGCGTTGATGTCAGCAGATCCGCTGTATGTTTGATTTAGGCATAAAGACGCTGCATTAATTGAGAAGCTTGAGATTGGTATTACACTGTAATATACATCAAGATACTGTTCCAAATAGTTTACCCACGGAAAGCCTTGTGGGTCTTCAGCGTAAGACTGAACCCTCGCTTGTATAATTCTCTCTCCGGGGAGAGCTGTTGTCACAGGATCTGTGATCGGATAGTTGTAAGAGCTAGACCAAAATGTCTGGCTAGCATCACTTGGATGATAGTCAGGCTGGTCCGTCGAGTTCGCAGTAGGGTATGTAGATCCCGGCACAGGTACTGGTACATATTCGTACCACCTTGCATAGAATGTCGGTGGGTGATTTTTGTTCCAGAATCCTCGCCGGTCAAAATCATCCTTTTCCATCCACATTTCTTCGTAACGGTTGCCACTTTCAGTATAATACACTATCTTAAAATACTGTCTATCTACCCTTAACCTGTTACCAAATGCCCAATCGGAGTTAGCGCATACTGTAATTGATGATCCTCGATTTGTACTTGGTGATGCGGGTTTTTCATCAGCAAGTATGTGCTTGTCACGCGGTCTGTTAACGCTTGTCGTTGATGCTATTAGTAGGTCTTTCCCTTCATTATCCTTAATGAATAATTTCACCGACACCGCTACTGGAGCTTCAGCAGGATACACTGTCACCATCGGTCCGTCCGTCTGAAAAATTCCATCATCCTGATAATCCCAAAGTGCCACGCCTTGGATAGAATCAGCGCCTTCAACGTGCCAGAAATACTCTCCTGACCAGTCAATTCCGAGCGTCTCATCGACTTGATACGTGGCGGCTTGGTCGGTCGTCACTGTATCCGGGCCAATCAGAATATTGCTCGGCTCGTCGCTGATGACAATTTGAGCCTGGACTTCTGGGGCGACGCTAACGCACCACATCAGAGTCATTAGTAATAGGCCGCTTAGGCGAGCGGCGAGCGGCGAGCGGCGAACGGTTTTAAGTACCGCTTGCCGTGGATTAACAAGATACCTCATCAACGTCAACGAAAAAATGGGGGTTAAAAAGTGGATTAGTGGCGGCAAATTTAGGAGCGTGGTGGCGCGTCGAGCCAGCCGCCGCCAGCTTTATTCAAATGAAAGCTTCCATCATCGAGGTTTAGCCCCATTTTCCCTTCGCAGGGTTTTCTACCTCCTCTGTGGTCCGATCTGCTGCTCCCGACCTGCTTTATACTCTCTTGACCAGCCACATCCCCGGCCCGCTCCCTACAGCTGCCGAGCAGGATAACACCGGAACAGAGCGCCCCTACCCCGCTCCAGAGGAGCGGGTTGCGGTGCCCGGATTTTCTTTTACCTCGCGCCCGGGCACCGGAGTCCAGGGCTTCGTTTTGCCACTTTGCCTTGGCCCGACCGCGCGGCGTAAAGCGCATCGCCCCCCGCCCGGCACGAAGCCAGACGGGGGGCGATGCAAAATCGCGCGAACAGAGCGCGTTGCTTAGTCGATCACCAGGCGGCGGGTACGCCCCTCAACCCGCACGGCGTACACGCCCCGCGCCAGCCCCGTGAGGTCGAGCGTGGCGGTGCCCTCCGTGGTGGTCATCACCGTACGCACGCGGCGGCCGGTGGCGTCGTAGACGGCCAGCTCCACGCGCGGCGCGGCGCCCGTCAGGCTCACCTGCT
>JBKJUQ010000083.1:0-15446 GCA_046590685.1 Hymenobacteraceae bacterium | reverse complement strand
CAGCCGATGGCGAGCGCGGCGGCGGCTCGCAGCTCGGGGTCACGACTCACCTGAAAAGCTTCGGCATAGGCCGTCAGGAGCTGGCCGTTGTCGTAGAGCATCTTCTCGAAGTGCGGCGCGAACCAGTCGGCATCGACCGAATAGCGCGCCCAGCCGCCGCCTACCTGGTCGTAGAGGCCGCCGCGGGCCATCTCGCGCAGCGTCAGCAGGGTATGGTCGAGGGCGAGGGAGGCTCCGGTGCGGGCATGGTAGCGCAGCAGCCACGCGTAGTGGGCGGGCATCGGAAACTTGGGCGCCCGGTCGGTCCCGCCGCGCGCGCGGTCGAAGCCCTCCTGAAAGCGGAAGAAGGCTTGGTTGAGCGCCGCGCCGTTGAGATCGGTCGGTGAAGCCTCCCGGCTGAGGCCGTACTTGGCCAGCTCATCGGCGTTGAGGGTGCTCGTGAACTCGTCGGCGGACGTTTCGAGCTGCGCGCGGTTTTCGGTCCAGGCCTTGTTGACGGAGTGCAGCAGGTTCGTCCACGGCTGCGGCGGCGCGTACGTCAGGCCGTAGAAGGGGCGCGCCTCGGGAGTGAGGAACACATTCAGCGGCCAGCCGCCGCGCACGCCCATCGCCTGCACGGCGTCCATGTACACCGCATCGACGTCGGGACGCTCCTCGCGGTCCACTTTCACGCACACGAACAGCTCGTTCATCACCGCCGCCACCGCGTCGCTCTCGAACGACTCGTGCTCCATCACGTGGCACCAGTGGCAGGCCGCGTAGCCGATACTCACCAGGATCGGCTTCTGCTCAGCGCGGGCTTTCGCAAGAGCTTCCTCCCCCCACGGGTACCAGTCGACGGGGTTATGAGCGTGCTGAAGCAGATACGGACTCGATTCGAGGGCGAGACGATTAGGCATACGCGAAGAGGGCGGCAAGCCGCGAGCTGAGAGCTACGGAGATAAAAAAACGCGGCCCGCCGCAAAGGCAGGCCGCGTAGGGTTTACTTGGTTTTCGGGGGGCGAGGTTTCGCCGGCCGCTTAGGTTTGGCCGGTGCCGGCGCATCGGTCACGACTTCAGCGGCGGGTGGCGCCGCCGGTTTGGGCTTGGCCGACGCCTTGGCAACCGGCTTCGCGGCGGACTCAGGCAGTGGCTTCGCGGCGGGCTTTGCTGCCGGTTTAACTGCGGCCTTGGCCACCGGCTTGGTCGCGGGTTTTGCTGCGGCCTTGACGGCCGGCTTAGTCGCGGGCTTTGCTGCGGCTTTGGCCACCGGTTTAGTCGCGGGTTTGACCTCCGGTTCTACGGCTGGGGGCACGACCGGTGCGGCCACCGCCGCCCCGCCCAAGGCCGCCATCAGCGCCCCAACCCCGGCTTTCTTGACTACCCGCGCGGCGTTTGCTTGCTCTACGGGCGTGGCCACCGGCCCTCTGGCGTACGCCTTTCCCGGGGTGCGCGCCGTGCGCGACTGGGGCTTAGGAGCGGGCTGTTGGGCGACGGGCGCGGCAGCCGGCGCGGGCATCGACGGGGCCGCCTCTACTGGCCGCGGTACGGCGGCATCGGGCGTTTCCGGCGTTGGTACGTCGGTAGCGGTTGGCGGCTTGCGGCCGCGCGCCGGCCGCAAGGGGCGGCCCGACTGATCCGGCTGCTCGGGCTGCTCGGGCACGACGGGCAGGGTAGGCGCGGCAATCGGCATCTCTACCGGTTTTTGCGCTGATTCGGCCACGGGCGCCTGAGCACCCATCGGCTTTACTTTTTGCAGGATGATTTTCTTGCCGCCCCCATTACCCGACTTATGCCGAGCCGGGCGCGCGGCACCTCTTCCTCCCGCCGCCGGCGCGGCGGCCAGGGTGGCTTCCAGCGCGACTTCTTCGGCGGGCGCCAGCGCGATTGGGGTTTCCGGCGGAGCCTGCTCGGCCAACTGGTCGTCCACGGCCAGCTCGGCTGCCGCTTCGGCGCCGGCTTGCAGCTCATTCGTCAGCGTACCAAGGGGCAAGTCGCTGGTTTCCGAACGAGCATCGAAGTCGAACGCGGGCGCAAATTCATCCCGCCGCTGCTTATGGCGCCGTCCGCCCCGACGACCGCGGCGCTTTTTCGCCGGCGTCCCATCCTCTGACTCCGATGACTGAATGCCTTCCGGGGAATCGGATTCGGCATCGTCCACCGATTCGTCTGGGACGAGTGGTGCTGCCAATGGCGGTAGCATAGGACGGAGATCGTCACCAGCCGGCCGGTCGCGCCGGTTGTCACGGCCGCCCCGGCCGCGTCGGCTACCGCGCCGACCACCCCGCCGTTCTGCTTCCGGCTCTTCGCCCGCCGGCTCCTGCTCCGCGGAAGGTACTGGTGCAGGCGCAGCGAGGGCAGGTGGCACCGCGGGAACGATGGTTTTCACGACGTTCGGCCCCCGCTCGGTCCCCGCTTCCGGCAGCGAAGTGATCCGAATGATCGGCTTGATGGGCCGCGGCGCGGGTACCGTTGGTGCTGCCGATGCGGCCGATGGGGATGCACCCGGCGGCGGCGCCGAAGCGGCCGCCGGTGCCGGAACGGCTATCGCCACCCGCGGCCGGGGGGCAATGAGCTGCGCAGTCAGCGCCTCAACTTCGGCGCCAACACTGAATCCTTGCCGCGCCAGCTCGTCGAGCTTGGTGAGCGTGGCGAGCAAAAACTGCTGATGCGCCTCACCGCGCGGGTGGCTGGAGCGGTGCGCGAGCGCCCGGTCGACTTCCGCCCACGCCGTGCGCGCCGCGCCGAAGCGGCCATCAAACCACGCCCCGGCGAATTTATCGAAGATATACTCCTCGGCCAGCGGCGAGGGGTGAAGCAGATCGGGCGCGAAAAACCGGTAGTCGCGCAGGTCATCCAGCAGCAGCTCGTAGGCGGGGAAGTACGCCACGTTGCGCACGACCGTCGCGAGGTGGTGGCAGGCGAGCCGCAGCGTTGATTTGCTCACGCTGGATCCTTCCAGCGTTTCCTTCGGGTGCCGTACGGGGCTCACCGTCAGGACGACGCGCAGCGTCGGGTTGAGGCGTAGCAGCCACGAGTGCATCTCGGCGAAGCCACTGACTATTTCCTGAACACTCAGCAGGGTTTTCTCAAACTGCCCGCCGGGCTGCTTGTGGCAGTTGGCCACTACTTCGTCATCGAGCCGCCACGCCAGCGCGGTGCCCATCGTGAGCACGAGCGCATCGGCGGTGCGTACAAACTCGCGCACGTCGGCGAGCTTGGCCTCGATAGTGGCTTGCAGCTCCTCGGGCGTCGCGCCGCTTAGGCTCGATGGCACGTCGTACGAAAACCAGCGACCGTCGCGCGCGACGGCGCGCTCGCTCAAATCGTACTCTTCGGCCCCGCACGCCACCGCCAGCAACCGGCACGCCGATACGGGATTAAGCACCGTCCCAAACGGGTTTTCGAGGACCGGCAAACGCGCGGCCCGCAGTTGCTGCCCGAGGACGGCCGCGAAGCACGAGCCGAGGGTCAAAACCCGCGCACCCGGCGGCAAGGGAGTCGCTTGAGGAGCGACGATCAGTTCAGTCCGAAAATTCATCAACGCAAATCGGGGGCGCGGCACGGCGGGGGAAGGGTTCCCCGGCCAGCGCAGCCGTACGGCAAATGTAGGGAGCAGGCCCGGTGCCCGCTCGTTAGCCACCACTTACGTGGTGCGCGGACGGGTGGATTTTGCAAAACGGCCCGGCCGCGCAGAGTGCGCAACCGGGCCGTTTGAGTTTTCATTAGCGAGTTTGCGTAGCCTACTCGGCTACCACCCGGAATTTCACCGGGTGTTTCACGTCCTTATGCAGATTGATCGTGGCGGTATAATCGCCAAGTTCTTTGATGCCTTCGGGCAAATCGACGCGCTTGCGGTCGATATCGAACCCTTTAGCCTTGAGCGCATCCGCGAGCTGCAGGCTCGTGACGCGACCGAAGATGCGGCCGTTTTCGCCGGCTTTGGCTTTCAGGTCGAGCGTGATGTCGCCGATCTTCTCGGCGAGCATGGCAGCGTCGAGGCGGATTTTCTCCGCCTTGTGCGCGGCTTGCTTGGTGTTTTCGGCCACCACTTTCTTCGCCGATTCCGTGGCCATGACAGCCAGGCCCTGCGGCAGCAGGAAATTGCGGCCGTAGCCGGGACGAACCGTGACGATATCGTTCTTATCGCCGACGTGCTTGACGTCCTCCTTGAGAATGAGTTGCATTTTTGGTGCGGGAGTACTTGGTACTTAGTACTTGGTATCTGGCATTAAGCACTCAAACACAATAGGTCTGAGTACCAAGTACCAAGTACCAAGTACCAAAAATCTATTTCAGCGCGTCGGCGACGTACGGCAGGATGGCCAGGTGCCGGGCGCGGGCCACGGCCTGGCTCAGGCGACGCTGGTATTTCAGGCTCGTGCCGGTGAGGCGGCGCGGCAGAATCCGGCCCTGCTCATTGAGGAATTTGAGCAGGAAGTCACCGTTCTTGTAGTCGATGTACTTGATGCCGGACTTCTTGAAGCGGCAGTACTTCTTACGCTGATCTACCTGCTTATTGCGGTCGTTGTTGCGGTTGTTACGGTCGGGAGTACGCATCTCGGTTCAGAAATTAAAGGTTAAGCCTCGACGCCTTCGCCAACCGGCGCGGCCACCTTGTTGAACTCGCCTTTGCGACGGCGCTCGTTGTACACTATGGCATGCTTGTCGAGCGATACCGTCAGGAAGCGCAACACGCGCTCGTCGCGGCGGAAGGCGAGCTCCAGCACATCAACGGCGTTCGTAGCGCCCACGGTATACTCCAGCAGGAAGTAGTGGCCGGTGCCTTTTTTCTGAATCGGGTACGCCAGCTGACGCAAACCCATTGACTCCTCGTGGAGGAGGTCGGCGCTGTTTTCCTTCAGCACCTGCTTGAACTTCTCGGCCACCTCCGTCACCTGCGACTCGCTCAACACGGGCGTCAGGATGAAGATGGTCTCGTACTGCTTAACCTGCATTAGGGGCGGGATTAAGGGTTGGAGTGGAATATAATAACCGCCCGGGGTCAGCCAAACGGGCCGCAAAGGTACGGCTTATCAGGGAGTTGGCCAACCCCGAATGTAGGATAGTTCAGGGGCGCCCGGATTCGACGCTATTTAAAGGCATTCCAAACAGAATTATCGCTTCGCATCTTTTGCGTGGAACATGCCGGAGAAGTTGGCCCGTATTCGTTCGGGGCCTACCTTTGCCCGCCGTTACAGAGTGGGTTTTTGCCTAACCTAAGCTCCACCTAACGCCCGTCCGTATGACTCCAGCCCGACTCATAGTCGCCGCGCGAACGCTCTTCCTTGGTTTCTTCTGCGCTTTTCTAACCCTTAGCGCGCACGCCCAGGGAGACGGTATCCCCACTGACGACGCCACCATTTCTGCCGGTGACGCCATTTTCAAGGGCAACTGCGCCCAGTGCCACGCCATCAACGACGTGGTGGTGGGCCCTGCCCTTAAAGACGTGCACAAGCGGCAGAAATTGTCGTGGCTGATTCCGTGGATTAAGAACTCGTCGAAGATGGTGGCCTCGGGCGATGCCCACGCCGTCGAAATCTTCAATCAGTACGCCAAGCAGCAGATGCCGTCGTTCGCCTTGTCGGATGCGGAAATCACGTCAGTTATCGCGTACGTCAAGAAGGAGTCGAGTGCGCCAGCTGTGGCCGTCGGCCCAACGGCGGCAGCAGACGGCGGTGGTGCCGCAGCTACCGCTGGTGGTGCAGAAGAAGGCGCCGGCAAGTACCTCGACGTCCTGCTGATCGCCCTCGTGGTGGTGCTGATCGTGCTGGTGGTGACGCTGCTCATCATCGCCAACATCCTCACGAGCACGCTGCGGAGCCGTTCGAACATCACGGACGATGATCTGGAGCAGATCAATCAGGAAACGAACTGGGAGAAGATCTACAAGTCGCGCATCGTGCGCGGACTGGTAACGCTCATCTTCATCGTCGTCATTATTGATGTCTCGCTCGATGAAGCCCTCGGCATTGGCATTCAGCAGGGCTACCAGCCCACGCAGCCCATCGCCTTCTCGCACAAGCTGCACGCCGGCGAGCACCAGATCAATTGCGCGTACTGCCACACGTCGGTGTACAAAGGCAAGTCGGCCAACATCCCGTCAGCCAACATCTGTATGAACTGCCACTCGCAGATCAAGACGGAGTCGCCGCAGATTCAGAAGATCTACAAGGCCATCGAGCAGAATAAGCCCATTGAATGGGTGCGCGTCCACAATCTGCCCGACCTCGCGTACTTCAACCACTCGCAGCACACGGTGGCGGGCGGTCTGAAGTGCCAGCAGTGCCACGGTCCTATCGAGCAGATGGAAGTGGTGTACCAGTATTCGCCCCTCACGATGGGCTGGTGCATCAACTGCCACCGCGAGTACCCGCTGAAAACGAAAGACAACGGCTACTACACGAAGCTCCAGCAGCTGCACGACACCCAGAACGCCGGGGCCGCCTTCACGGTATCGTCGAACGGCGGGACCGAGTGTTCGAAGTGCCACTACTAGTACTTGGTACGCTGACTAACGACAGCTACCGACCGGTTTTTCGCTTACATAAATACCAAGTACCAAGTACCAAGTACCAAAGTACTACCTACCAAGATGCAAGAGACCATTAAGTACTGGAAGGGCTACGAAGAGCTCGAGCAGCGCCCGGAGTTTGTCCAGCACGCCCACAATGAGTTTCCGGAGTTTCTGCCCCTCGCTGAGAAGAACGCGGAGGGTGGTTCCTCCCGCCGCGACTTCCTTAAGCTAATGGGCTTTGGCCTCGGCGCCGCGACGCTCGCCTCGTGCGAAGCGCCGGTGCGCAAGGCTATTCCGTGGCTAAACAAGCCCGAGACCGTCGACCCCACGATCTCTAACTTCTACGCCTCGACCTACTTCACGGGCAACGAGTACGTGGCGGTGCTGGTGAAAAACCGCGACGGTCGGCCGATCAAGATTGAGGGCAACCCGATGTCGACCGTTACCCGCGGCGGTACTTCCGCGCGGGCCCAGGCGTCGATCCTGAGCTTGTACGATGAGGCGCGCGCGCGCGGACCGATGCAGGGCGGCAAGAAGGCCGACTGGAAAGCGGTCGATGCAGCCATTCGCCAGCAGCTTGGAGCAGCCGGTGGCAAAGCCGTGGCGCTCGTAACGGGCACCATCATCTCGCCGACGACCAAGAAAGCCATTGCCGAATTCGGCGCGCGCTACGCCAACTTCCGCCACGTGACGTACGACGCCAACTCGGCGTCGGCGCTGCTGAAGGCGAATGGGGGCGTGGTACCGGGCTACGAATTCTCGAAAGCCGACGTCGTGGTGAGCATTGGCGCCGACTTCCTCGGCGCCTGGATCTCCCCCGTCGAATACGCGTGGAATTGGGCGCAGAAGCGCAAGCTGAAACGCGAAAATCCGGCGATGTCGCGCTTGTTCCAGTTTGAGAGCCTGCTCTCGCTGACGGGTGCGAACGCCGATGTCCGGCAGGCCGTGAAGCCGTCGCAGCTACCCGCCGTGGTAGCCGCGCTGTACGGGGCGGTAGTCGGCGGTGGCAGCGTAACGATCAACGAAAAAACGGACGCGGCGATTGCGCGCGCGGCAGAAGAGCTGAAAGGAGCACGCGGTCGCGCGCTCGTCGTGTGCGGCACGAACGATCTGGCCTCGCAAACGCTGGTCGCCGAGCTGAACCGCGCCTTGGGCGCCGAAGGCACTACGATCGGCGCGCCGAGCCTCGTGCGGCAGGGCGACGATGCGGCCATGCTGAAGCTGATCGCCGACATGAACGCGGGGCGTGTCGGGGCAGTACTCGTTTCGGGTTGCAACCCGGCTTACGATCACCCGCAGGCGACCGAGTTCAAGGCCGGTCTGGGCCAGGTGGGGCTGAAAGTATCCTTTGCTGACCGCCTCGACGAGACGGCCAAGCTGTGTGACTTCCTCACCCCAGACGCCCACTACCTCGAATCGTGGAACGACTTTGAGCCGCGCGTGGGCTCGTTGAGCCTCCAGCAGCCCGTCATCACCCCGCTCTTCAATACGCGGCAAATGCCCGAGTCGCTGCTGCATTGGGCCGGCAACAATACGAGTTACTACGACTATCTGCGCGCCGCCTGGGCGGGTACGAACTGGGATCAGATCGTGCACGACGGCGTACTGGAAGGCAGCGGCGGGCGGTTGACGGTAACGCCGATGACCAACCCGATGAGTGCCAGCGCCGCGATGACGGCCGCCGGACAGGCTGCTGCCGGCGCGGGTCCGCAGCTGATCATCTACGAATCGGTGGCGATGGGCTTTGGTGGTCACGAGGCGAACAACCCGTGGCTGCAGGAGCTACCCGACCCGATCTCGAAGAATACGTGGGAAAACTACGCCGCGATGCCGCGCGCGATGGCCAAATCGCTGGCCGTGGAGCAGGGCGATTATGTGAGCGTGACGGCGAACGGCAAGTCCGTTACCTTACCGGTACTGGTGCAGCCAGGAATGGAAGCCAACACGGTCGCCGTCGCGATGGGCTACGGCCGCACCGCCGCGGGTAAAGTAGCGGATAGCGCCGGCGCCAACGTCTTCCCGCTGGTGAGCGTAGCGGACGGGGAGCTGATGTTCAGTGCCTCGGGCGTGAAAATCGCCAAAGTCGCGGACCACAAGCCGACCGTACTCGCGCAGACCCAGACGCACCACACGATTATGGACCGCTTGGTGGTCCAGGAATCGACGCTGGCGAAGTACCGCGAGAACCGTAACGAAGTCACGGAGTACGATAAGCTCGCCACCGCCGACGGCCCGCAGCCCCCGAGCCGCGTGTCGCTCTGGCAGGATTATGCCTACAACAACCACCACTGGGGGATGGTCATCGACCTGAACTCGTGCATCGGCTGCTCGGCGTGCTCGGTGGCGTGTCAGGCCGAAAACAACGTGGCCGTCGTGGGGCGCCAGGAAGTGGTGAACCGCCGCGAGATGTCGTGGCTGCGGATCGACCGCTACTACACGGCCGTCGACCACGAGGCTAAGGATTACAAAGTGATGGAGGACGCCGCGGACCAGCCGCAGGTCGTTTTCCAGCCGATGATGTGCCAGCATTGCAACCACGCCCCGTGCGAAACGGTGTGCCCGGTGCTCGCGACCACGCACAGCACCGAAGGTCTCAACCAGATGACCTACAACCGCTGCGTCGGCACGAAGTATTGCGCCAACAACTGCCCGTACAAAGTCCGTCGCTTCAACTGGTTCTCGTACACCGACGATGACCGCTTCGCCGTCGCTAACGGCCACATGCGCAACGACCTCGGGCGGATGGTGCTGAACCCGGACGTTACGGTCCGCGCCCGCGGCGTGATGGAGAAGTGCTCGATGTGCGTCCAGCGGATCCAGCTCGGCAAGCTCGACGCCAAGAAGGAGAAGCGCCGGCCGAAAGACGGCGAGATCGTGACGGCCTGCGCGCAGGCCTGCCCGACCGAAGCCATCCTCTTCGGCGATATGGCCGACCCGAACAGCCGTATCACCAAAGTGCTCGAAGAGCAGCACCGCGAGCGCGCCTTCCACGTCCTGGAAGCCATCAACGTGCAGCCGAACATCACCTACCTGACCAAAATCCGGAACGGTGAAGTGCTCGACCCGATCATGAAGAAGAACGAGCCCGCGACCGCCCAGCACAAGGCTTAGAACAGTTTTTAGTGTCTGGTTATTAGTGTTTAGTCCGAGCACCCTGGACCAACTGCTAAACCCTAAACACTATACCCTAAACACTCCTCACCGCTATGCACTACGTTTCGCCACTCCGGCCGCCGCTCGTCACGGGCGCCAAAACGTACCACGACGTCACGCACGACATCGCGCGGCACGTCGAAAACCCGCCGAACGTCCGCTGGCTTGCCGCTCTGACGGTGTCACTGCTTTTTGTCGGCATCTTCATGTACTCGCTCTACCGCACCCTCTGGTTCGGTATCGGGGAGTGGGGCCTGAACAAGACCGTCGACTGGGGCTGGGACATTACCAACTTCGTGTGGTGGGTAGGTATCGGCCACGCCGGTACCCTCATCTCGGCCGTTCTGCTGCTGTTCCGCCAGAAGTGGCGCTCCAGCATCAACCGCGCGGCGGAAGCCATGACGATCTTCGCCGTGATCTGCGCGGCCCTGTTTCCGGTCATTCACATGGGCCGGCCGTGGCTGGCGCTGTGGTTCCTGCCGTTTCAGAACACGTACGGTCCGCTGTGGGTGAACTTTAACTCACCGCTCCTCTGGGACGTGTTCGCGATCTCGACGTACTTCTCCGTCTCGCTCGTGTTCTGGTACCTGGGCCTGATCCCGGACTTTGCCACCATCCGCGACCGCGCCACCGGCTCGATCTCCAAGTATGCCTACTCGTTCCTGAGCTTCGGCTGGACGGGTTCGGCCAAGCACTGGTCGCGTTATGAGTACGTTTCGCTGATTCTGGCCGGCATCTCCACGCCCCTCGTACTCTCGGTGCACACGATCGTATCGATGGACTTCGCTACGTCGGTGATTCCCGGCTGGCACACGACCATCTTCCCGCCGTATTTCGTGGCGGGCGCTATCTTCTCGGGCTTCGCGATGGTGCTCACGCTGATGATCGTCACGCGCGAGACCTTCAAGCTGAAGGATTACATCACGATTGAGCACATCGAGTCGATGAACATTATCATCACCGTGACGGGCTCGATCGTGGGTGTCGCCTACATCACCGAGTTCTTCATCGCGTGGTACTCGCAGGTGCCCGCCGAGCAGTACTGCTTTATCAACCGCGCCACCGGTCCGTACTGGTGGGCCTACGCGGCGATGATGACCTGCAACGTGGTGTCGCCGCAGCTATTCTGGTTCCGGTCGCTGCGCCGCAACGTCATCTTCACGTTCATCCTCTCCATCTTCGTCAACATCGGGATGTGGTTCGAGCGCTTCGTGATCATCGTCACCTCGCTCCACCGCGATTACCTGCCCTCGTCGTGGGTGATGTACTCGCCGACCTACGTCGAGATCGGCATCTTCGTCGGCACGATGGGCATCTTCATGACGTGCTTCCTGCTGTTTGCCAAGTTCTTCCCCGTCATCAACATGTTCGAAGTGAAGGCGATCCTCAAGTCGTCGTCGCAGCCGGGCGTGTACGTCGATGAGCACGGCTACGCTCTCGGCCACGGTGGTCATTCGGAGCAGGTACCCGCCTCCCACGCCGTCGGGCCAGCCGCCGGGACCGGTGGCTACCACGCCCCTGACGCTTCCTCGCACTAATTCAGCGCCCTGCCCCTCGCTATGCTGACTCCTCAAGTAGCCGCGCCGCATTCGGTCGCCGCCTCCTCTGATCACCTGCACCACGACGCTACCCACGCGACCGCGACCAAGCGCTACGTGCTCGGCGTATTCGATGACCCCGACGTGTTGCTCGACGCTATCGAGCACGTTCGCGGCGCGGGCATCAAGATCCACGACGTATACACGCCGTTCCCGATTCACGGAATCGACGATGTCCTCGGTATCGCCCGCACGCGCCTGCCCATCGCGGCATTCATGTTTGGCTGCTGCGGACTGTCGCTCGCGCTGTTCCTGCAGGTGTACATGCTGTGGGCCGACTGGCCGATGATCATCGGCGGTAAGCCGCACTATGCCTTCCCCGCGTTCGTGCCGGTGTGCTTCGAGCTGACGGTGCTCTGCACCGCCTTCGGGATGGTGATCACGTTCTTCCTGGTGAGCGGCCTGCGGCCTAAGTTCAAGGTCCAGGTGATGGACCGTCGCTCTACCGACGACAAGTTCGTGATGGCGATCGAGCAAACTGCCTCCACGAACCAGCGTCAGGTCACGGACCTGCTCCGCCAGCACGGCGCGAGCGAAGTCAACGAAAAGGAAATCGCCGTTAAGCATTAGGTTTTGGTTGTTCGTTGATGGTTAGTGGTTGTATAGTCAGCTCGGCTCACTACAACTCGAAGGCCCTCAACTAGAAACCAGCAACCAGCAACTATCTCAATGACCTACTCCTCCAAGCTCGGACTGGCTTGCGCCCTGCTGAGTGCCGCGGCGCTCACCGGCTGCCACGACGCCAACGACCCCGGCACCGAGTACGCGCCGCAGATGTACGACTCAACCCCGCTGGAGCCTCTGCGGCAGGTTGAGGGTGCCAAGAACGCGTTCAACCCGATGGGCATGCACGAGCGGGTCCCACCGCAGGGTGCCATTCCGCGCGGCAAGCTGGCGTTCTTCACCCACATCGCCCCGGACGATGTCGTGAAGGCGGAAAACACGTTGGTGAATCCGTATCCGGCCACCGCGGCCAACCTTGAGCAGGGTAAGGTGCTGTACCAACAGTACTGCCAGCACTGCCACGGCGAAGAAGGCAATGGCCAGGGCCCCGTGGGCATCAAGTTCAAGGGCGTTCCCAACTACGCCACTGGCGCCTACAAAACGATGAACGCGGGCCATATCTACCACGTCATCCAGTACGGTAAGAACCGCATGATGCCGCACGGCTCGCAGGTGAACCCCGAGGAACGCTGGAAGATCGCCCTCTTCGTCCACACGCTTCAGAACCCAGGCGGCGAATCGACCGATGGCGCCGCCACCGGCGGCGGGGCTCCCGCTGATTCGGCCAAGCTCGGCTCGGCCCCCGCGCCCGCAACGGCCGGCGCCGGTACGAACCCCGCCCCCGTCAGCGCGCCGTCCGTCAATAAGGCGCCCGCAACCCCGGCGGCCCCCGCCGCAGAAGCCGATACGCGTACGCCCGTCCAGCGCGCCACCGATAAGATTCGTCAAACTCACGTCTATTAGTATTGGGTAATTGGTATCAGGTACTTGGTATCTGGTACTTGGTACTTAGACTGATTTAGTGCAACGTACCAAGTACTAAATACTAGGTACCAAGTACTAAATACTAGGTACCTAGTACTACCTACCAAGTACCAAGTACTAACTACCACCACTCCACTAGTCACTACCCTATGGCTCACGTCGCCGAGCGGCCTACTTCCTACGAGGAGCGGCTGATGCTGCCGAAGAAGGTCTCGAACCTGTTCCTGATGATGATAGGCGCCGGCGTGCTGCTGCTCATCCTTGGCATTTTCTTTAACCGGAATCTGGGCCACGAGGTCGCCGCGGTCGGTGGGCACGGCGGCGGGCACGCCGCCGCGGCCGGCCACGAAGCCGGCCACCACGCCGTGACGTGGGTCAACCGCCTGTTCGCCAACCTGTGGCTCAACAACGTCTGGTTCACGGGGATCTCCGTGATCGGGATGTTCTTTATCTGCCTGCAGTACGTGGCGTATGCCTACTGGTCGGTGCCGATCAAGCGGGTGCTGGAGTCGCTGATGGGCTACCTGCCCGTCGGCGCGGTGCTGATGGTAGTGCTGTTTCTGCTCGGTAAAGGCTACCTCTTCCACTGGACGCAGCCGGGGATTATGGACGAAGGCTCGGCTAACTACGACCCGATCATCGCCGGCAAAAGCGGCTACCTGAACCTGCCGTTCTACCTCATCCGGACGGTGGTGTACCTCGCCATCTGGGTGATCTTCGCCCGCTGGATGCGTGCGCAGTCGGTCGCCGAAGACTTGGAAGGCGGCACCGTACGCTACCACAAAAGCATCAAGATCGCCGCGATCTTCCTGGTGCTCTTCGCCGTGTCGAACTCGATGGCGAACTGGGACTGGCTGATGTCGATCGACTCGCACTGGTTCTCGACGATGTACTCGTGGTACGTCTTCGCGTCGTGGCTCGTGTCGGGCGTCGCCGCGACGATTCTCATCGCCGTCAACCTCAAGCAAGCGGGCTACCTGCGCATCCTCAACGCCAACCACCTCCACGACCTCGGTAAGTTCGCCTTCGGCTTCACGATCTTCTGGACGTACGTGTGGTTCGCCCAGTTTATGCTGATCTGGTACGCCAACCTGCCCGAGGAAGTCACCTACTTCCAGGAGCGCTGGTTCGGCCACTTCGCGCCGCTCTTCTACCTGAGCCTGCTGATCAACTTCGTCGCCCCGTTCCTGCTGCTGATGACCCGCGACGCCAAGCGCCAGGGTATTATGCTCAAGATCGTGACGGTCGTGATCCTCTCGGGCCACTACATCGACTTCTACATGATGGTGATGCCCGGCACGATGGGCAACGACGCGGGCTTCGGCCTGATGGAAGTCGGCACGCTGCTGCTCTTCCTCGGGATCTTCCTGACGATGGTGTGCCGGATGCTCGTCTCAGCGTCGCTGATTCAGCACCGCCACCCGTTTCTGGAGGAATCGCTCCACCACCACATCTAGCGCTTCGCTCTACCGGTTCCGCTACCAACGGCCCGCTTCACCTCACTGGTGGAGCGGGCCGTTGGGCTTTGAGCGTACTTTTGGACTACCTCACGACAGGTAAAGCGCGATGCCGAAGATTTACGAGTACTTGGGAATCATCTTCCTGATTTACACCGATGATCATCTCCCGATCCACCTTCACGCGCAGTATGGGGACTTTGAAAACAAGATCGAGCTGTACTACGAAGCAGGCGTTCTCGCTGAAGTTGTTTTTCAGCGGGTGCGGGGTAAGAAGGAGCTACCAGCTGCCCAACGCAAGCAAGCCGAAACGCTGGTGCGCGAGCAACATTTGAGCATCGTGGAGAAATGGAACGAGGTAATGGTGTTTGGGCGTAAACCCAGTTTTGAACGAATCACCAAGAAAGGATGAAACCGCTCAGCGTCACCGCCGCCCGTTACCTGGACACTTACCGCCTGGCGGTCACGTTTAGCGACGGCACCACACAGGAAATAGACTTCGCTCCGGTGTTGGACCAGTTTGGACCGACCGATTACCGCGCCATCTACCGCCAGTCCGAACACTTTCGCGCCTTCACTATCGAAAACGGCAATCTGGTGTGGGGACAAGACTGGGACCTTGTCTTCCCCGTCTGGAAGCTGCACCAAAACCGGCTGACGGTAGCGGTGCACTGAATACGGCATACTCGTCAGAGATCGCCCGGATACAGTATCAACTGCCCGCCCAACTGCGCTGGCCAGAGGCCGGCGAATAGCCCCGCGCTGTTAATACAGGGGTGAAAACGTTAACAGCAGAGGCAAAACAGAATGCAAACAAAGATTAAAATTATAAAATTAATCTCACTATTTGTGTTGATGATATTTTCCTTTTGGGAGTGGTTAAGCTGTAGAATAAGCATCAAAGAGTCCTTGGGAGCAAATGTTTCCTCTCAAGAAAAACTGAAAGAATGGGAAACGGAACAAGTTTTATGGGGCATTTTATTGATAATAAGTTTTAGCATTTTTTTGTATTTAATACAGCGAAAGGAAAAATAATGCTTAATTGAAATTATTTTTTTAACGTCGCAATCACGGATTAATACTTTCGATGACATATCATTGCGGCGGGTGGCCCCGGCCTACTTTCAGGCAAACCACTACGATCCTTTGGGCTGGCCCCAAGTCAGTATCAATTGTTAATACAACTTACGCAACAGGTCGAAAACGGCAAGCAAAGGCGGTTTTGGCGGTCCCGGCGGTTGCTACCGGAGGATA
>JBKJUQ010000031.1:0-5415 GCA_046590685.1 Hymenobacteraceae bacterium | reverse complement strand
GCCCGTGATGCCCACCGGCGTGATGGTAAAGGTGCCGCCGGTAGCCGTGCTGCCGGGCGTGGTCACGGTTACCGGGCCGGTGGTGGCCGTCGCATTCACCGTGAAGGTGATTTGCGTAGCCGAATTGACCACGAACCCCGGCTGCGAAACGCCATTGACCCGTACGGCGGTGGCGCCCAGCAAATTGGTGCCGGTGATAACGACCACCGTGTTCGCGCCGCCGTTGGTGGGCGTGAAGGAGGTGATGGTGACAGGGTCCACCGTGAAAGTGCCGCCCGTGGCCGTGCCGCCGCCGGGCATTGTCACGCTCACGGGGCCGGTGGTGTTGCCCGCCGCCACCGTGAAGGTGATTTGCGTGTCGGAGTTCACCGTGAACGAGGCTACTGCCACATTATTGATGCGCACAGCCGTGGCACCCAGCAGGTTGGTGCCCGTGAGGGTGACCACCGTGCCGGTGCCGCCACTGGCGGGCGAGAGGCTCGCGACGGTCACCGCATCCACCGTGAAGGTGCCCGCTGAGGTGGTCGTGCCGCCGAGCGTCGTTACCCGCACGGGGCCGGTGGTGCTGCCCGCCGCCACCGTGAAGGTGACGCTGGTGGCCGTGGGCGTACCCACGATGGTGCCCGCCGTGCCATTGACCGACGCGGCGCTGGCAAAGCTCAGGTTCGTGCCGGTGACGGTCACCACCGTGTTCGTGGCGCCCGTGGTGGGCGTGAACGAGGTGATGGTCGGCGCCGGGCAAGCCGTGAGCGTGACGGCATTGGAAGCAATGGAAGTTTCGCCGTAGAGGCTGGCCGTGGCCGAGTAGCTGCCCACCGTGCTGGTCACGAGCGGGTTGGTGGTGGAGTTGCCCGGCGAGAACGTGAAGCTGGCCCCGCTCACCGGCGTAGGCGCGGTGTCGAGGGCGCCGGCAGGAGTCAGGCGCGCCAGATACTTGGCCGTCGTGCCTTTGTAGGTGGAGGAATAACCACCCGCCAGCACCTGGCCGTTGGGTTGCAGGACGGTCGCGTACAGGGGACCGTCGAAGCCCGAGCCGACGGCGAAGGTGGCATCCAGCGACCCGTCGGTATTGAGGCGCGCCAGGCCGCTGCTCAGGGTGCCCATGTAGAAGCCGAAGTCGCCCCCCGCCAGCACCTTACCATCGGGTTGGACGGTCAGGGTCCGCACCGCAGAGTTGAAGCCGGTACCCGTGACGAAGGTGGCATCCGGCGACCCGTTGGCGTTGAAACGAATCAGCCGGTTGGCCGAGGTGCCGTTGTAGGCCGTAAAGTTGCCGCCCGCCAGCACCTTGCCATCGGCTTGCACCGCCAGGCTGTAGACGTAGCCCGTGAAGCCCGCGCCGGGGGCGAAGGCGGCATCCAGCGACCCATTGGTGTTGAGGCGCATCAGGCTGTTGCGGTAGACTCCGTTGTAGGCTGTGAAGCCGCCGCCCGCCAGCACCTTGCCATCGGCCTGCACCGCCAGGCTGTAAACGATGGCCGTAAAGCCCGCGCCGATGACGAAGGTGGCGTCGCGGCTGCCGTCGACGTTGAGCCGGATGATCCGGCTGGCCGCCGTGCCGTTGTAGGCGGTAAAGTCGCCGGCTACCAGCACCTTGCCGTCGGCCTGTATCACCACGCTCTGCACGTTTGCATTGAAGCCCGTGCCGGTGGCAAACGAGGCATCGCGCGTACCGTCGGCGTTGAGGCGAATGAGCCCGTTGTGGCCCGCGGCGCCGTTGTAGCTCGTGAAGCCGCCGCCCACCAGCACCTTACCATCGGCCTGCACCGCCACGCTGTTCACGTATCTGTCGAAGCCGGTGCCGAGGGTGAAGGACGCATCGGGAGTACCATCGGGCAGCAGGCGCACCAGCCGGTTCTGCGCAACGCCCCGGTAAGTAGTGAAGTAGCCGCCCGCGAGGATCCGGCCATCGGCCTGCATCGCCATCCCATTGATCCCGTTGTTGAAGCTCGTGCCCACATTGAACGCCGGACTCGCCGCCGACCCCGTGAGGGTCTGCGGCTGGCACGCCACCAGCGGCCCGGCCGGGCTGAGAGTAGCCAGCAGCCCCGCCGGCCGTACGTTGTACGTGAAGGTGCCGCCGGTCAGGACGTTGCCCGCCGCCGTGACGAGCTTGATCGGACCGGTCGCCGCGTCCACCGGCACCCGCACCGTGAGGCTGGTGCCCGACTGCGCCGTGAACAGCGCCAGCCCGCCCGTGCCGAAGCGCACCCCGCGCACTCGGTCGAGGTTGGTGCCGTTGATGGTGACGAGGGTGCCCGCCGGGCCGCTGGCCGGCGAGAAGCCACCCAGGGTCGCGTTCGCGATGGTGAGGAAGTCGCGCGCTTGGGTCCAGGCCGTGCTGTTTCTTACCCACAGATTGTAGACGTCGTATTGGAGTCCCCCCGGCACGACGAAGGTCAGGGTCGTGGCCGAAGTAGGAGTAACCGGAAACTGGATTGCGCTCGTGTTCCCCAGCTGCCCGAGGTAGGCGTCGCCCAGGTCGGTGCCCGTCACGGTTATTACCTCGCCCGTCTCGGCGGTGGTGGGCGTGAAGGAGGTAATCCGCGGCGCCGGGCAGTAGGTTAGCTGCACCGTGTTGGTGGTGGCGGTGGC
Source organism: Hymenobacteraceae bacterium (assembly GCA_046590685.1). Lineage (GTDB taxonomy): Bacteria > Bacteroidota > Bacteroidia > Cytophagales > Hymenobacteraceae > JANNMJ01. Next base: position 2,820 of record JBKJUQ010000031.1, on the reverse strand, counting down.
GCCGCTGTAGGAAGCCACCACCGCGTAGCCGCCGGTTGCGTTCGCGTAAATTGGGTTGCCGGTCGGGTTGCCCCCGAACGTGAAGGTGGAGCTGCTGGTCACGTCCATCGTCTGCGTCGTGGTCGGGGTGCCGTCGGCGTTGAGGCGGATGAGGTTGTTGGCCGGGGTGCCGTTGTAGGCCGAGAAAATGCCGCCCGCCAACACCTGCCCGTTGGGGTGGAACGCCAGGGCGTATACGCCGCCATTGAAGCCCGTGCCGGTGGCGAAGCTGGCGTCGCGGCTGCCGTCGGCATTGAGGCGGACCAGCCGGTTGGCCGTGGTGCCGTTGTAGGTGGTGAAGCTGCCGCCCACCAGCACTTTGCCGTCGGGCTGGAGCACCACGCTTTGCGGCTCGTAGCCGAGGCCCGTACCGATGACGAAGCTGGCATCGCGCGAGCCGTTGGCGTTGAGCCGGATGATGCGGTTCGTCACGACGTTGTTGAAGAGCAGGAACTCGCCGACCGCCAGGATTTTGCCATCGGGCTGCACCGCCACCGAAAACACGGTGAAGTCGAAGCCGGCCCCCAGGTTGAAGCTGGCGTCGCGGGAGCCGTCGGGGTTGAGGCGGTTCATCCAGGGCGCGGGCGCGCCGTTGAACGTCTGGGAAACGCCGCCGACCAGGACCTTGCCATCGGGCTGCTGCACCACGGCGAACATCTGATTGTCGAAGCCCGTGCCGGTGGCGAAAGAGGCGTCGCGGCTGCCATCGGCGTTGAGCCGAATCACGCCTTTGCCCGTCACGCCATTGTAGGACACGAAGTCGCCGGCCACGAGGATCTTACCATCGTGCTGCACCGCAATCTTCTGCACCGGGGCGTTGAAGCCCGTGCCGGTCACGAAGGTGGCATCGCGGGTGCCATTGGCGTTGAGCCGAATCAGGCGGTTCTGGCCCGTGGCGCCGTTGTAGGCCGTAAACTGGCCGCCGACCAGCAGCTTGCCGTCGGCCTGCAGCGCCACGGTGTACACCCGATTGTCGAAGCCGGTGCCGGTGCTGAAACCGCCGTCGCGGCTGCCGTCGGGGTTGAGGCGGAGGAAGTTGTTCTGGCCCGTGGCCCCGTTGTAGGTGGTGAAGCCCCCACCCACCAGCACCTTGCCATCCGGTTGCGCGGCGAGGGCGAAAATGACGCCGTCGAAGCCGGTGCCGGTGCCGAAGGGCGGGACGGTGACCGTGGTCGTGAGGGCGCGCGTGGCGCAGCGGTCGAGCGGGCCGACGGGGTTGAGCCGGGCCGTCAGCCCGGCGGCCAGCGGGACGTAGGTGAAGGTGCCGCCGGAAATAATCGTGTTGTTGAGAGCCGTGACGAGGGTGAGCGGGCCGGTGGCCGCGTCCACCGGCACCACCACCGTGAGGCTGGTGGCCGACTGCGCCGTGAACGCCGCCAGCCCGCCCGTGCCGAAGCGCACGCTGCGGACGCTGCCCAGGTCGCTGCCGGTAATCGTCACCAGCGTCCCCGACGGGCCGCTGGTGGGCGCGAAGGAGGTAATCGTCGCAAACGGGCAGGCCGTGAGCGTGACCGTGTTCGTCGTCGTCGTTTCGCCGTTGAGGCTGGCCGTCACCGAGTACGCGCCCGGCGTGGTGGTGGTGAGCGGGTTGGTGGTGCTGCCGCCCGGCGAGAACGTGAAGTTGGGCGACACCGGCGTAGGGGTGGTGTCGAGAGTGTTGTCGGTTCGGAGCCGCACAAAGCCGTACGCTGCCACCCCGTTGTAGGAGTTGAAGGTGCCGCCCACCAGCAGCTTGCCATCGGGCTGCACGGCCACGGCGTACACCCACGTCGGGTTGCCGTTGCGGTTCGAGTTCACGAAGGTGTAGGTGGCATCCTCCGTCCCGTTGGCGTTGTAGCGGATCAGCGGGGTATTGCTCCAGATGTGATCGACGGGCTTGCCAGCCAGGATTTTCCCGTTGGGCTGAATCGCGAGGGTCTGCACGTCCCGCGACACGCCCTGCTGCGCCACGGGGACGTTGAAGGTGCGGTCGCGCGAGCCGTTATACTTGATGCGCACGATGCTGTACACGGCCGTGTCGTTGTACTTGTCGATATGGCCGCCCACCAGAATCTGCCCGTCGGCCTGCACCGCGATGCTGTGTACACGCCCCGCGTTCGTCTGCGCCTGCGTGTTGTAATGGTAAATGCCCTTGCCGGTCTTGAAGAAGACGTCGGGATTGCCATTGGTGTGAAGGCGAATGAGGTTCTCGGCGGCCGTCTCGTTCGGCCCGCCCCCGTCGTAGAAGCGAAACTGACCGCCCACCACCACCTTGCCATCGGCTTGCAACGCGATGGCGTTCACGGCGCCATTGATGCCGTTGCCGATATTGAAGGTGTTGTCGCGGCCGCCGGTGGGGAAGAGCCGAATCAGGCTCTTGGCCGCCGTGCCGTTGTAGGCATCGAAGCGGCCGCACACCAGAATCCGGCCGTCGAGCTGCACCAGCACCTGGTTTACCGCAGCCCCGTTCAGGCTGTACGTGAAGCCGCCGCCCGTGGCGAGGGTGCCATCGAAGGAGCCATCGGTATTGAGGCGGACCAGGTTGATGGCTGCCGAGCCGTTGTAGCTCGAGAAGCTGCCACCCAGCAGCACTTTGCCATCGGCCTGCAAGGCGATGCTGCTCACGGAGCCGTTCAGGCCCGTACCCGTCACGAAGGTGCCATCGACGGTGCCATCCGGGTTGAGCCGCACGATGCGCCAGCTCCAGCAGCAGCCGGCGCATCGTGCGGCTCAACCCGGATGGCACCGTCGATGGCACCTTCGTGACGGGTACGGGCCTGAACGGCTCCGTGAGCAGCATCG
>JBKJUQ010000347.1:0-12172 GCA_046590685.1 Hymenobacteraceae bacterium | reverse complement strand
GCTGCCCCGCTTCACCACCACCTTCGGGGCGTACCCGCTGACGAGCGTCGGCGGTGTCGATGGCTTCGTGGCGCAGCTCGATATCCCCACCGGCCAGTGGCAGAACGCGGTTTCCTGGGGCAGTAACCGCGACGACCAAAGCGGTGGGCTGGCGCTGTTGCCAACCTCCGGTAGCTTGGTGATCGCGGGCGGCTTCACCGGCCCGTCGGCCATCCTGGGGCCCTTTACGCTCACGACGAATAACGACCCCATCTTCCGTCCCATCGAGCTGCTGATCGCGCGGCTGGAGCTGGGGCCGCTGGGCCTCAGCTCCGCCGCCGAAGACGGAAGCGCTACTCTGAGCCCGAACCCCGCCACCGCCACCACCAGCCTAACGCTGGCGCCGGCCGCCGCGGCTCGTCCGCTCGTTGTACTCGATGCGGTTGGCCGCGTGGTGCGCACGGCGACCATTCCCGCCCGGCAAGCCACCGCTACCATCGACGTGCACGGCCTGCCCGCGGGCCTCTACGTGGTGCGGGTCGGCGGTACCGCGCGCCGGTTGGTAGTGGAGTAGGAATGTAATCCGACGAGCCTCCGGCTCGGCCCACGCCGAACGGCCACTGCGCCCGGGGCCGAGCCGGAGGCTCGGGTTACGCGCTTACCGCCGTCGCTTCCGGGGCGATCTTCTTCACCAGTCCTTGCAGCACTTTGCCGGGGCCGACTTCCACGAAATCGGTGTGGCCGTCGGCGACGAGGCGCTGCACACTTTGCGTCCAGCGCACGGGGGCGGTGAGCTGGCGGCGCAGGTTCTCGCGGATTTCCTCCGGGGCCGAGTGCGGCGCGGCGTCGACGTTCTGGTACACCGGGCAGGTCGCCTCGTGGAAGGTGGTGCGGGCCAGGGCGGCGGCCAGCTCGTCTTCCGCCGGCTGCATCAGGGGCGAGTGGAAGGCGCCGCCCACTTGCAGCACCAGCGCGCGCTTGGCGCCAGCGGCCTTGAGGGCCTCGCAGGCGGCGGTGATGCCTTCAACCGTGCCCGAAATCACGAGCTGACCGGGGCAGTTGTAGTTGGCCGGCACCACTACCTCGTGGGTGCGGGCGGCCACTTCGGCGCACACTTCCGTGACGCGCTCATCGGCCAGACCCAGGATGGCGGCCATCGTGCCGGGGCGGGCTTCGCAGGCGCGCTGCATCGCCTCGGCGCGGGCACTCACCAGGCGCAGGGCGTCGTCAAACGTCAGCACCCCGTTGGCCACCAGCGCCGAAAACTCGCCCAGCGAATGCCCCGCGACGGCCGTCGGGGTGAGGTCGCGCGCGACGAGCATCATCACCGAGTGGGTGAAAATGGCGGGCTGCGTGACGCGCGTCTGGCGCAGGTCATCGTCGGTGCCGCGGAACATCAGCTCCGAGAGGCCGAAGCCGAGCAGCTTATCGGCCGCCTTGGCGATGGCATTAGCCGCGTCGGAGGTCTGAAACAGGTCGAGCCCCATACCGGGGAACTGGGCGCCTTGGCCGGGAAAGAGAAGGGCGGGCATCGGGGACGTTTCGGGTTTTGAGTTAGGCGGTTCGAGTTGTTGGGCCAAAGTACGGGCAGAAATCAGCGCGGCCGGCTACCAAAAGGTCGCCGGCCGCGCTGATTTCTGACTCGAAACTCAAAACTCGCTACTCGAAACTGCTTCGCTACTTCCCACCGGGCTCGCGGCTGCCGGCAATCTCAACCCACCCCTTGAAAAAGCGCGTGGTGGGGGTGAGGAGGTCGAAATCTACTTCGGCGCGGTAGAAGTACGTGCCATCGGACAGGCGCTGGCCCCCGGTGGCGGTGCCGCCCCAGTTGATGCGTGGGTCCTGCTCGCCCTCGTACACCCGCACGCCCCACCGGTTGTACACCGTGAACTTGATGCGCCGCACCGGCGAGGCGCAGATCGGCTCGAACGTGTCGTTGCGGCTGTCACCGTTCGGCGAGATGATGTTCGGCAGGATCAGCAGCTCGCAGTTATCCTGACATACAATGTTGGAGAGGGCGCTTTGCATACCCGCTGAATCGACCGCCGCCACCGCGTAGCAGCCCACGCGGCTCGTAAGCGGTCCGTGCGAATACGTGAGCTGGCTGCTCGGTACGCTGTCGAGGCGCGTAAAAGCGCCGGCCGGGCCGGGGCGGAAGTAAATCCGCCACTGCGCGAGGTCGGTCGCGCACTCCGGCGCCGTTGAGGGCACCCAGCTTAGCTCGTTACGAAACGATTCGGGACACGTCGTGGCCTCGGCGCCGCAGTCAGGTGGGAGCAGGGAGAGAACCGGCGGGCACGGCTCGTTCTTCACGCACTGGTCCTGCGAGAAGTTGCGCGTCAGGGCCGAATCGCGCGTGCCGACCACGTACGTGCCGCGCGTGAGGATGCGGTAGCAGTTCGGGTTTTCCTGCCCGATGGCAATACCACCGAACACAAAGCGGTCGGTGTAGGCCCCACCCGTCGGCGTGGCCTGAACTGAGTCGATGAGGGTAAACTGGTTGGCGATCCGTCGGTAGATGTAGTGCAGCCGCGTGGTGTTATCCCACGGCACGGCGTACGTCCACGTCAGGTTGATTTGTGCCCCGTTGCGCCCGCCGCTCAGGCGGGGGGTGGTGGCCGTCGCGACGGTGTCCACGATCGTCAGGACGCCGCTGAGGTCCTCATCCACGAACTCCAGACGGTAGAGGTACTGGCGCTGCTCCGTGTTCAGCCCGGAATCGACGTGCGTAGTATCGGTCAGCGGAATGCGGTCGCGCACGAGCGTAAAGGCCGTCGGGGCGTCGTCGGCGGCGCGCGAGAGGCGGTAGTACGACGTGAAGATGGCGAGCTGCGGTCCCGGGTCACCCTTCGTCCACTTAACCGTCACCTGGCCGGCGGCCGCATCGGTGGCGTCCACCGTCGCGTTCGTCAGCAGTGGCAGCAGCCCGGGGATGGTCGCGCAGGCCTCGGCGGAGGGCAGGCTCTCGCCGCCGGCCGGCAGCGGCCACGTGGCGTAGATGCGGTAGCAGTACGTGCTGCCGCGCTTGAAGCGCCGGCCGCGGTTCTGGTCGTAGAAGACGGTATCGGTGGCCGCCACGCTGCCGATGTACACGTACCCCAGGTTGGGCGGAATGCCGGTCTGGCAGGCCTCGGGGGTGAAGTTGGCCGAATTCTCCCGGCGGTAGATGCGGATCGAATCAGCCGCCGCCCGGCATTCGTAGGGGCTCCAGTGCAGCTGAATCTGGCGCACCGTGGCGTTGTCGGCCCGCACGTTCTGCGGGGCCGGCCCCACCACCTGAATGCGCCACACGCGGCTGGTCGCCAGCTCGACCTCGCAATTACGCACCGTGTCGGTGGCGGTGAACGTCGCCAGGTAAGGCTGTCGCGCCACCGCGCCGCAGTCGGGCGTCCACCGGAAACGCTTCACCAGGGGCGTCGTCGAGACGTTCGTAAGGGTGGCGGCCGGGGCGCTCAGGAACGGCCCACCGGCGCCGACAAGTGTAAGGAGCTGGTTGTCGGGATCAGTAGCGGTGATGAGCTTCGTGAGTGTCGTGTTGGCCACCACGCACGTATCGGCGGGCATCTCGAGCTCCGGCGGATGGTTGCTCGACTCCACGATGGTGATCTGCATATCGCGCCGCGTCACGCTCACTTCGCGGAAAAAGCCGCCGCCGAGGCTGCGGTACTCGTGCACCAGATAGGCGATGTTGAACTCGCCCGCCGTCGAAGGAGCATCCCAGGTAAGCAGGCCCGTTTGCGGGTCCATGCGTACGATCCCGGGGGCCGAGGCGTACTGCGTGAGCGGCCGGAAGGGCGAAACATCGACCGGTGGGTCGCAGGCGCTACCGCCCAGGCGCCCCTGCTGGGGGACCACGCCTTCGAGCTGGTAGGAGATGGAGTCGTTGTCGGTTACATCCGTGGCGGCGGGTGCGTGCTCAAACCGGCGCCCCCTCGCGCCCTGCTGGATGGGCTCAATGGCGAAAACGGGCGTCGTGTTCGGGCCCGTCGTCGCGTCGATTCGGATTGTGGTAGCCGTGTAAAAGCTGATCTCAAGCGGACTGTCGATGTTCAGAATGGTGCCGTTGCGGTTTTCGCCGGTAAACGAGATCGTGTAGGGGCCGGGACCGGGAAACGCGTGGCTGAACTCATAGGTGTTTTCCGTCACCCCGATGCACTGGTCTAGCCGCCTGAACGTGGTGAGGGGAAACGTCTGCTCGGAGCCGTCGCCGAAGCAAATCGGCGCCGTGTTCTGCGGAATCGACGAGCGGTCGTCGAGGTACAGCCGCAGCTTAAAATGGTAGAGCAGCAGGTTGTTCGGGTCGGAGCGGGCCTGGATGTCGCCGGCGCGGATGTGCGAAGCGGCCGCCCGCAGCGCGGGCAGCAAAGCCAGCAAGACGGCCAGCAACGCGAGACGGGTAGCCCGCCCCGCGCGGCGGGGGACCGGGGCCAGCGAAAAATCGGTCAAAAAATTCATCACAAACAGTAGACGAAAAAAAAGCCCCAATGGTCGTGCTCCCCCACCCGGGCCGCCGGGCCAGGCGTAACCCGCCCGAAGCCAACAGGTTGGACGGGCGCCAGCGGTTTTCGGTGCCCAACGGAGTGGCAACCTACGGGGTTCACCGCACCCGCGCGCTTGGGTGCCCGGTTTGTCCTTGGCCTATCCGCGACCGCCCCGTACCTTTGGCCACCCGTTCGGGCGTCCGCTGCGGGCGTTTTTTGGCCAACTGACGAGCGCAAACTCCCGCCGGGACGTGCTGGTTACGTGGCGCAACCGGCCGGCTTGCCACCCGCCCCCTTTTTATCCCTGCTCCCTATGAGTTGGTTAACCCAAACGCTTGCTTCCTCCGTGGGTCGTAAGCTGGTGATGGCCGTTACCGGCCTGTTTTTGTGCTCGTTCCTGGTCATTCATCTGCTCATCAACCTGCAGATGCTGCGCCACGACGGCGGCGACTCGTTCAACTTCTGGGCCCACTTTATGGCCTCCAACTGGTTGATCCGCGCGATGGAGTTCGTGCTGATGGCCGCCTTGGCCTTTCACGTCTACGATGGCCTGTACCTGGCCCTCAAGAATAAAAAGGCGCGCGGCGGTCAGGCCTACGTAGTGAACAAGTCGGAGCAGAACTCAAGCTGGGCGTCGAAGAATATGGCCATCCTGGGCACGATCCTGCTCATTTTTCTCATCGTGCACTTTATGAATTTCTGGGTGCGCTCGCGCTTCGGCATCCTCGGCGGGCTGGCACCGATCCAGGTAAAAGGACTGCCCGAGCCGGCCGAAGACCTGTACTCGGTCGCCGCCACGGCGTTTACGATTCCATGGTACGTGATTCTGTACGTGCTCGCGCAGATCGCCCTCGGCTACCACCTGTGGCACGGCTTCCGGTCGGGCTTTCAGACCTTAGGCCTCAACCATCGCAAGTACACGCCCGCTATCCGGATGGCCGGTTACGGGTTTGCGGTGATGGTGTCGGCGGCATTCGCCATCATTCCGCTTGTGATGTTCTTTGATCAGGGGAGCTACCCGCCGCACACCCCCACGCAGGAAGCGGTAAAGGAGTCGCTGACGAGCCTGAATTTTTTGCGCTAGGCCAGCGCTAACCGAATGCGCCCCTTGCTTGTTAGGGCGCTGCACACCAATTCGTTTTCGCTGATGATTACGCTCGAATCGAAAGCTCCCGAAGGGCCATTGGCCGAGAAGTGGGACTCCCACAAATTCAACGTCAAACTCGTCAACCCCGCCAATAAGCGGAAGTACGACGTTATCGTCGTCGGCTCGGGCCTCGCTGGGGCTTCCGCTGCCGCCACGCTCGCCGAGCTGGGCTATAACGTGAAATGCTTCACGTTTCACGACTCGCCGCGCCGCGCGCACTCCATTGCCGCGCAGGGCGGCATCAACGCGGCCAAGAATTACCAGAACGACGGTGACTCGATCCACCGCTTGTTCTACGACACCATCAAGGGGGGCGACTACCGCGCCCGCGAAGCCAACGTGTACCGGCTCGCGCAGGTGTCGGTCGACATCATCGACCAGTGCGTGGCGCAGGGCGTGCCTTTTGCCCGCGAGTACGGCGGCCTGCTGGCGAACCGCAGCTTCGGCGGCGCGCAGGTGAGCCGCACGTTTTACGCGCGTGGTCAGACGGGCCAGCAGCTCCTGCTGGGTGCCTACTCAGCGCTCTCGCGGCAGATCGCCTACGGCAAAGTCAAGATGTACCCCCGTCACGAGATGCTCGACGTGGTGACCATCGACGGGCGCGCGCGCGGCATCGTGACGCGTAACCTCATCACCGGCGCCATCGACTCGCACGCCGGCCACGCGGTGCTGCTGTGCACCGGCGGCTACGGCAACGTGTTCTTCCTGAGCACGAACGCGATGAACTCGAACGTGACGGCCGCGTGGCGCGCCCACAAGCGCGGCGCACTGATGGCGAACCCCTGCTTCACCCAGATTCACCCGACGTGCATCCCCGTAAGCGGCGATTATCAGTCGAAGCTGACGCTGATGAGCGAGTCGCTGCGTAACGACGGCCGGGTGTGGGTGCCGAAGGCGAAGGGCGACAAGCGCGACCCGCGCCAGATCACGGAGGACGAGCGCGACTATTTCCTGGAGCGCAAGTACCCCGCGTTCGGTAACCTGGTGCCGCGCGACGTGGCCTCGCGCAACGCCAAGCAGGCCTGCGACGCTGGCCAGGGCGTAGGCTCCACGGGCCTCGCCGTGTACCTCGATTTCGCCGATGCCATCAAGCGCGACGGCTTGGAGCGGGTGAGCCAGAAGTACGGCAACCTCTTCGAAATGTACGAGAAAATCACCGGCGAGAACCCCTATGAGGTGCCGATGCGGATCTACCCCGCCGTGCACTACACGATGGGTGGCCTGTGGGTCGATTATAACCTGATGACGACCATTCCGGGCCTCTACGCGCTCGGCGAAGCCAACTTCTCCGACCACGGCGCCAACCGCCTCGGCGCTTCGGCGCTGATGCAGGGGCTGGCCGACGGCTACTTCGTGCTGCCCTACACCATCGGCGACTACCTGGCGCGCATTCCTGGTACGCCGATCTCGACCACGCACGAGGCGTTCCAGCAGACCGAAGCCGACGTGCGCGTCCGCACCGAGCGGCTGCTGGCCATCAACGGCACCCGCACCGTCGATGACTTCCACAAAGCCCTCGGCCACCTGATGTGGGAGTACTGCGGAATGGCCCGCAGCGAGAAAGGCCTGCGCTTCGCCAAAGCCGAGATCAGTAAGCTCCGCGCCGAATTCTGGCGTGATGTGCGGGTGGTCGGCTCGGGCGCGGAGATGAACCAGACGCTCGAAAAAGCCGGTCGCGTGGCCGACTTCCTTGAGCTCGGCGAGTTAATGGTCGACGACGCCCTGAGCCGCAACGAAAGCTGCGGCGGCCACTTCCGCGAGGAGTTCCAAACGGAAGAAGGCGAGGCCCTGCGCGACGACGACAACTACGCGTACGTAGCCGCTTGGGAATACCGCGGCGACAACCAGCCCGAAACCCTCCATAAGGAAGAGCTGGTATTCGAGAACGTCAAACTCACGCAGCGCAGCTACAAATAAGGGTTTGGGGGTGGGAGGGTTAAAAGGTGGGAGGGAAGCCCTTTACACCTTCCCTCTCACCCACCCACTCTCCCACACTCCCACCCTCCCAAAAATGGCCGGTTCCGGTACTTCCGCTTCCCTCGACCTCACGCTGCGCGTGTGGCGCCAGAAATCCCGCGACGCGCAGGGCGCGCTCGTCGAGTACCCCGTTAAGGGCATCTCGCCGGATATGTCGTTTCTGGAGATGCTCGACGTGCTCAACGAATCGCTGCTGCGGAAAGGCGATGAGCCGATCGCCTTCGATCACGACTGCCGCGAGGGTATCTGTGGCTCGTGCAACCTGTTCATCAACGGCCGCGCCCACGGACCGGAGTCTGGCACTACCACGTGCCAGCTGCACATGCGCAAGTTCACGACCGGTGCCACCATCACGGTGGAGCCGTGGCGGTCGGCGGCGTTCCCGGCCAATAAGGATCTGAGCGTCGACCGCTCGGCCCTCGACCGCATCATTCAGGCGGGGGGCTACGTGAGCGTCAACACGGGCGGCGCGCCCGACGGCAACGAGATTCCGATCTCGAAAAACATCGCCGATCGTGCGATGGCCGCTGCCACCTGCATCGGCTGCGGCGCCTGCGTGGCGGCGTGCCCCAACTCGTCGGCGATGCTCTTCACGTCGGCCAAAGTCGCCCAGCTTTCCCTGCTGCCGCAGGGCCAACTCGAACGCAATACCCGCGTGGAGAATATGGTCGCGCAGATGGACATCGAAGGCTTCGGCGCCTGCTCCAACATCGGCTCGTGCGCGGCGGAGTGCCCGGTAGGGATTTCGCTGGAAAACATCGCCATTCTGAACCGCGAGTTCATCTCGGCCAAGGCCACGAGCGATAACATCGGCTGATTTTTGCCCTGACCCACCCGGTGAGCGCCGCGAGCGAAAGTAACTCTTCGCTCGCGGCGCTCGTCGTTTGGCCGTCACCTGCTGCTTTCCGATGCGCCGCTATTCGTGGATTCTGTTTCTGCTGTCGTTGACCGCGTGCGCGCCTGGGTTTCTGGTAGATAAACGCGTCTCGCGCTCGTACTACAAATGGCCTTGGGGTATTATCCAGTATTCGCCGAACGGCAATTGGTTTGAGCTGGGTTTTGTGCGCTGCCTGGCGCATAAGCGCACGTTCCGGGTAGTATCGGAGGCCATTGCCCGCGATAAAACCAGCATTTACTACCTCGGTCGGCCCGCGCCAGGGGTGGATTATGCGTCGTTTCGGGTGGATCGGGGAGTGCCCAAAGACAGGGATTTTATTTACGTACAGGGCTATCCAGGGCTAAAGCCCGTGCGCGTGGCCGACCCAGCCTCTTTCGTGTACCTGAATTTTGATACGCTGCATCATACGTGGGCCAGGGACACGGCGCAGTATTACTTTAAGCTGCGGCCCATCCGAGTTGATTACGGCTCGTTTCGCCGATTAAATACGTGGTTTTACCGCGACCGCGATTCCTTGTATGCCGACCTTGGCGGATGGCGGTTTGGGGGGGCGGCTTTTTTGCCTGACTCTGACGCTGTCTCAGGTATCACTGCGCACTACGTCCGCGCGGGCAAGGCAATTTACTATGTCCGCACGGATGACCGCTACGAGCTGCTGAAAACGACGTTCCCTGTCATCCGCCACACGAAGGCGCTATCGGCCGACGTCATCGTGGTAGACGATGTGGTGCTGTTTGCCGGACGGGTTGTTCCTGCCTCAGCGGTTAATGTGGCCAGTTTTGCACTCTTTCCGGCTGAGCACGACTACGCCCGCGATCATTTGCGCGTGTATTTTCGTGGGCAGGTGATAGCCGGGGCCGAGCCGGCCTCGTTCCTTCCGCTCTCGTCCCGAGTTGGCAAGGACCGCTACAATGTCTATTACGAAGCCGCGCGGGTACTACCGGCCGATGCCGCCACGTTCGTGCGGGACCGCTGGGATTGGACCGACAAGAACAATCGGTACAAATTGGAGCAGGGCAGACTGGTCGTGATGCCGCGCGATCAGGTCGTAAAATAGACGATCATCGCCCACCGTTCTTAAAACCCTTGTCATCCTGAGCCGCGAGTTCATCTCGGCCAAGGCCACAAGCGATAACATCGGGTAGCCCTTGCCGGCAATCCGTAGCAACAGGCGGCCCTGGAGGGGTATCCGGTAGCAGCGGTCCTCCCATGCCAACCTCGGGGCCCTGCACCGGGTCCGCTGGCGGTATATTTCTCTCCGGGGCCGTCGTTTGGTGGCCGTGTTGCTGCCGAACGGTAGCCCCTGCGAGGCCCTCGGGAGGAGCCGGCGGCGGGACATTTTCCGACCGTTGGTAGCTTCGGGCTTCGAAACTCCCTACCGACCCGCTATGGCTTCGTCCTTACCGTTACTGCTCTCGCCTGCCGGGGCGCCGCACGCAGTCATTCTGTTTGACTACGAGAACGTGTACCTGCACCTGCGCGAGCGGTATTTCGCCCCGGCGCGCCTGCACGCCACTTGCCGGGCGCTGGGGCAGGGCCTCATCGAGCGGCTGGCAGACGCGCCCTACCACACGGCGGTCCTGTGGCAGGCGGCCTACGCCGATTTCGACCGGCTGCCGCCCGGCGGCGCGGGGGGGCTGGCACGCGCGGGCTTCGAACCCGTGTTCGTGGCGGGGGGCAGCGCCCACAAAAACGCCGCCGATATGCGTCTGTGCGTCGACGCGCTGGAGCTGGCCCACACGCGCCCCGAAATCGGGACGTTCGTGCTGGTGAGCGGCGACGGCGACTACCTGCCGCTGGTACAACGACTGCGCCGCTACGGGCGGCGGGTGGTTTTGGTGGGGTTTCCGGAGAATACGGCCACCGAGCTGGCGTTCCTCTTCAGTCGCGTCGATGGAGGCTTTCTGGAGGGGCTCGACCTGCTGCCGCCCGCCGTGCGGGCTGAGCTGACCGAGCGCCGCGCCGACCACCTGCTGCGGCATCACGGGGTGGCCGCCTTCCGGACCGACCGGGTCCCGACCACCGCCGACGGGACGCCTGATGGGATCACCGACGAGGCTGCCAACGCGGTTGTCAACGGGGCTGTCAATGGGGCCGCCACCCCCCTGGCGGAGGAGGTGCCGCGCGCCGCCGACCCGGACGAAACGCCCGAGCCCCCGCGGGCGAAAGTGATTCGGGTGTCGCTCGGCCCGCCCGCCGCGCCAGCGCTCACGTACACGCCCGCGCCACCTGGCTGGGTGCCGCCTCCTACCCCCGCGCCGGGCTGGGCCCCCGACGGGTCGGCGCCGGCCGCGCCGGCCACTCCCCCCCGCGACCCCCGGGCCGCGCGCCGTGCGGCCGTGCGGGCGGCGAGTCAGGCCATCGCTGCTGATGCCGCCCACGAGGAAGCGGGTTCCGCCGAACCTGCCGCGGAAGCCGACCCCGTTTTCGCACCCGTCGCGCCGGTGACGGGCGGGCTGGCCGAAGCCGCCCTGCGCGCCGTTGTGCTGTTTACGCCCAAGACCAACCGCAAGCCGCTCGACGCGCTCCTGAGCAATCTGCGGCTGCAGCTGCTGGTGCACAAGCTTAGCGAGGCGCGCTGCCTGCTGCTGCTCACGGAGCTGCAACAAGCCGGCGCGCTGGTGCGCTTCTGGCGCGGCCGCGAGCAGCTCTACTGTCTCAACCTGGCCCACCCCGACGTGCTGCGGTTTCAGCAGCCGCATATGCGGTGAAACCGGGCCGCCCGGCAAGGAGAGTAAACCGGCACACGGGAGCCGGCGGGTCAGTACGTTCGGTGCCCGGCCCGACTTACGAGCTGAGGGTGGCGTTATCGATCACGAAGCGGTACTTGACGTCGCTCTTCAGCATCCGCGCATAGGCGTCCTCGATCTGCTGAATCGGAATCAGCTCGATGTCCGACACGATGCCTTTCTCGGCGCAGAAGTCGAGCATTTCCTGCGTCTCGGCGATGCCGCCGATGAGCGAGCCGGCGATGGCCCGGCGCTTGAAAATCAGGGCCCCCACGTTGGGCGAAGGGTGCGGATGCTCGGGGGCGCCCACCAGCACCATCGTGCCGTCGCGCTTGAGGAGGGTGGTGAAGGCGTCGAGGTTGTGGCTCGCCGCGACGGTGTTGAGCAGGAAGTCGAAGCTGTTGGCGTGCGCAGCCATCTCGTCGGGGTTGCGCGAGACGACTACTTCGTCGGCGCCGAGTGCCAGGGCGTCGGCCCGCTTGCTGTCGGAGGTGGTGAAGGCCACCACGTGCGCGCCCATCGCGTGGGCCAGCTTGATACCCATATGGCCTAGCCCGCCGATGCCCACGATGCCCACCTTCTGGCCGGGGCCGACCTTCCAGTGCCGCAGCGGCGAGTAGGTGGTGATGCCCGCGCACAGCAACGGCGCCACGGCGGCAAGCTGCTCGATTGGGTGGCTCACGCGCAGCACGAACTTCTCGTTCACGACGATGCCCTGCGCGTAGCCGCCGAGCGTGTGGCCCGGCGCATCCGAGATGGGCGAGTTGTAGGTCCCGGTGAAGCTGTTCTCGCAGTACTGCTCCAGACCGTCGCCGCAGGCCTCGCAGTGCTGGCAGCTGTCCACCATGCAGCCCACGCCCACCACGTCGCCGACCTTGAACCTGGTGACGTGGGCGCCCACAGCGCTCACGTGGCCCACAATCTCGTGGCCGGGCACGCAGGGGTAGCGCGTACCGGCCCA
>JBKJUQ010000341.1:0-9294 GCA_046590685.1 Hymenobacteraceae bacterium | reverse complement strand
CCCAACACCGGACAAGTCGGGTTATGAGGTGGCGGCACCCGCATCGGCAGGCCCTGTGCGGCGCGCCAGGCAGCCAGCTCGGGCGGCGGATTAGGCCAAAGACCCGCGTGGGCGATGGCAGGCGCTGACTCCGCGCCCGCCGGCAAGCACGTGGCACAGTAGCTGAACCGCCCGGTGGGGTTGGTCCACACCAACCGCTGGTGCTCGCAGGCCTGGGCTTCGGAGACGCCCGGCCGATACCACGCCTGCCCTACTGAGCGGCAGCTCGCCGCGGGTACGAGACCGGTTTCGGTGCAGACCGCGCGCAGCTCCAACGACTCCGGCCGCCGAAACCAGCGGGTGCTCCCTCCGTGGTCGAGCGCATCGAATAAATCGAAGAGCAGCGGGGTGCCAATATCGGAGCCGGTGAGCGCGGGGATGCCGCGCCCCGTAAAGTCGCCCACCCACACGCAGATCGTGTAGCGCGGATTATAGCCCACGCTCCACGCGTCGCGCCGGCCGTACGACGTGCCGGTTTTCCAGGCCACGCGCGGCAGGTTGCGACTGGTTTCGGCCTCGTGCGGCAGATCAGGCCGCCGCAGCGTAGCCAGGATCTCCGTGGTGAGCCAGGCAGCTTCGGGGGAGAAGAGTTTCGAGTTTCGAGTTTCGAGTTTCGAGATTGCCGAATTATTCGAAACTTTCAGCGGCGCCCATTTGCCCCCATTCGCCAGAGCGCAGTACAACCCCGCCAGCTCCGTTGCCCGTACCCCGCACCCGCCGAGCACGACGGACAATCCTAAGCGGTTTTCGTCGCGCTGCACCTGCCGAAAGCCCGCCCGTCCTAGCGTTTCGACGAAGCGCGGCAGCCCAACCCGCTCGTTGAGAACCCGCACCGCGGGCCCGTTGAGCGAGAGGGCTAAGGCCTCCTGCACCGCCACGGCACCGTGCCAGGTCTGATCGAAATTCTGCGGCCGGTAGCCGCGGCCGAAATCGGTCGGCACGTCGAGCACCACACTCGCGGGCGTCAGGCCACGGGGGGCGTCAAAAGCCAACGCGTACAGCAGCGGCTTGAGCGTAGAGCCCGGCGAACGTACCGCCACCAGTCCATCTACCTGACCTCGCGCCCCGACGGCGTGAAAATCGGCTGAGCCCACGTACGCCCGAACCGCGCGGGTGCGGTTCTCAACCACCACTACGGCAGCCTGCGGAATACCGAGGCCCGCCAGCCGACGCACGTAGTTAGCCGTCAGGCGCTCCGCGACGGCTTGCAGGTTCGGGTCGAGGGTGCTCGTCACCACGGGCTGGCCGCCGCCGGCGCGCAACAGGCGGCGGGCCAGGTGCGGCGCCCGGCGCGGCACGGGGGTCCGCCCGACGGGTAGCGGCTCGCGCAGGGCGTCGGCGAGGGCCGTCGAATCGGCCAGGTCGGCGGCGGCGAACCGGCGTAGCCACGCGTCGCGCACGAGTTGCAGTCGCCGGCCGCCCCGCCCCGGCGTGAGGCCGATCGGGTCGTTGGGGATGACGGCCAGCGCGGCGGCCTGCGCGAGCGTCAGGCGTCCCGGCGGCTGCTGAAAGTATAGTAGGGCGGCGGCCCGCACGCCTTCCACGTTGCCGCCGTACGGCACGCGGTTGAGGTAGATCTCCAGGATCTCCGTTTTCGACAGGTGCCATTCGAGCTGACCGGCGCGCAGCATTTCTACGAGCTTATGGCCTACGGTGCGCGTTTTGGGCTGGAGCAGCCGCGCGACCTGCATGGTGATGGTGCTCGCGCCCAGCGGCCGGGCGCGCGCCCCCGTCAGGTTGGCCCACGCGGCGCGCGCTACCGCGGCGGGGTTCACGCCGGGGTGACGCCAAAACCACCGGTCTTCTTTTTCGATCAGTACCCGTTGCAGCAGCGGCGATACTTCCGCGAGCCGCGCGTACATCCGCCACTGCTGGGCCCGATTCAGCGTAGCGTGCAGCACCGTGCGCCCATCGGCAGCAAGCACCACGGGCGAGTAGTCGGGCTGCAAGGGCAGCGGAAACAGGTGATCGAGCGCGAGCAGCGTCAGCAGCAGTCCGCCGAGTACGCCCCCGCTCCACCCTCCCCAACGCGCAAACCGAGCCTTGACCTTCACGCGCGCAAAGGTCGGGGCGAACCGCAGTCTATCGTAGCCTAATCGTGGCCGGCGGCGACCTTTGCGGCGCACCTTCGCCCGCTGCTGATGCCTTTTCTCTCGCACGGCGTTCGCCAGATGCTGCTCTCCACGCTGCTGTTCGCGCTGATGAACGTGTGCGTCAAGCAACTCGGCCGCCTGCCCACCCTCGAAGTCATCCTGGCGCGCTCCGTCGTTTCGCTGGTGCTAAGCTGGTGGGCCGTGCGGCGCGCCAACGTCAGCCTCTGGGGCAGCGGGGCCGACCGCCAAAGTCGCTGGCTCCTCGCCTCGCGCGGCACCACCGGCGCACTCGCGCTGGTGCTCTACTTTGCCACCGTGCAGCACCTGCCGCTGGCGGTGGCCGTCACGCTCCAGTACCTCTCCCCCATCGCCACGGCGCTGGTGGGCATCTGGCTTCTGCGCGAGCCCGTCCGGCCGGCCCAGTGGGCGTGCTTCGGGGTGGCCTTCGCCGGCGTCCTGCTCACCCAGCTCGACCGCGCCACCCTGCCGCCTCACGCCATGATTTGGGTGCTGACCGGCATTGGCGGGGCCATCGTTTCGGGGTTTTCGTACGTCACCATCCGCCGGCTGCGCGGGCGCGAACACCCGCTGGTCATCGTTTTCTGGTTTCCCCTCATCGCCCTGCCGCTTGGGCTGGTCGGCACGGCGCTCCACGGCGTTTGGCCCACCCCCACCGAGTGGGGCTGGCTGCTGCTCACGGGACTGTTCACCCAGGGTGCGCAAGTGACGATGACCAAGGCCTATCAGGCCGAAGAAGTCTCGAAAGTCGCCGTCCTCAACTACATCGGCGTGCTGTATGCCGTGGCGATCGGCTACGGCATTTTTGGCGAAAAACTCGGCGGCCTCACCCTCGGTGGGCTCGGGCTGGTGCTCGCCGGGGTCGTCGCCAACGTCTGGATCAAAGCCCACCGCGACCGCCAGGCCGCCACCACCTTTGCCGCCGAAGCCACGGTTATCGAAGCCGCGTGATCCAATTCACTACCGGCGCTTACTTACCCCGGCTGCTCATATCAAGCGGCGGACGGCCCTGATCGCCGGCCACAAAAGCGATGAGACGTCTTTGGTTTTTCTGCTTGCTGCCGGTGCTGATCGCGTGTGACCCTGAGCCAGACGTGTTATTTACGGACCCCCTCCCCGTTGGCATCCCCGATCTGTCACAATTTCCGCGTCGGCACCGGGGCGTTTATGCGCTCACCACCGACACCCTCCGACAAGTAGTCGTCCTCCCCCGATCGCTGGTCCTGCGCGCTTGGGCGAACCTTGGCCGGGAGTCGCGCCTCGGAATTGACAGCTTTCAACATACCCTGAACGACGCAGGACAGCACCCCATGGTACGCTTGATAGATGCGCGCGCCGATTCGGCTATTCTGCTGGTGCGGGTCACGGATACGCTGTTTAAGCTGACCACCCCCGACTCTACCCGCCTCCGCCGCAAAGGCGGTTTCTACTACCTCAACCGCGCCCAACCCACCGGCTATTGGCAAACCAAGCGCCTGCAGATTAGCCACCAACAGCTTCAGCTAGCCACCTTTACCAACGACAGCCTCCGGCTACTGGCCCTCAAGGAAGCTGGCCTGCTGGAGGACCTAACGGACAAACCCCACTGGCACTTGGCGCATCCGACGTTGCGCAACCAGCGGCGGCTGCTCCACGCGCCTCACCTGTGGCAGCCCACCCAAGATAGCGTGTACGTGCGCTACTACCCAAAATCCTGATCATCCCCGGAGCCCGTCACTACCCACCCGAAGCCCGTCACTACCCACCCGAACGTCAGCACCTACCCAAAGCCCGTCAGCACTTACCCGAGCGCGTCACTACTCACTCGAAGCCCGTCAGTACTTACCCGGGCCCGTCAGTACTTACCCGGGCCCGTCAGTACCTATCCGGCGCACGTCAGTACTTACCCGGCGCCCCCGGGCAACCGCTCGCACCGCTTCCGCTTCCCATCTTCGCGTTCTGTCCCACCGCTCCGCCCGAATGTCGCGTTTATTGTCGCTGTTGCTTTGCCTGCTGCTGATTCGTCCAAGCGATGGAGCTGCCCAGACGCCTACCCCGCCGGCCCCGGCACCTAAGCCGGCTACGTTTCCGATTAAGGGCCGCATCACCGACCCCACCGGCCAGCCGCTGCCGTTCTGCAACGTCTTCATCAAGACCACCGGCCAGAACACCACTGCCAACGAGCAAGGCCGCTACCAAACGGTGAATCTGGCGCCCGGCACTTACGAAGTGCTGTTTCAGTACGTCGGCTTTGAGCCGCGCACCGAGCTCGTCACGCTCACGGCCCACGCCATCACCCTGGATGTCACCCTTCCCGAAAGCACTTTTAACCTTGGCGAAGTCACCATCCGCGCCGCCGACGAAGACCCCGCCTACCCCATTATGCGCGCCGCCATCGCCCGGCGCAAGTACTACCGCGACGAAATCTCCGCCTACCGCTGCCGCACCTACGTCAAGGGTCTCGGCCGACTGACCACCGTGCCCGGCAAGCTCCTCGGCGGCCTCATCGATATGACGCCCGATATCAAGCCCGGCATCATTTACCTTTCCGAATCGGTCTCCGAGCTCACCTTCCGCCAACCCGCCCGAGTTCAGGAGCGCATGATCAGCTCCCGCGTCAGCGGCCGGGCCAAAGGGATGAGCTTCAACCGCGCCGCGGGCCTCAACTTCGATTTCCACGACAACCTTGTCAAATCCGGCTTCTCCGAGCGCGGCATCGTTTCGCCCATCGCCGCCGGCGCCATGACGTTCTACCGCTTCACCCTCGTGGGCGCCACGCCCGGCCCCGGCGGTAAGCTGATCAATAAGATCGAAGTCCGGCCGCGCCACCGGCGCGACCCCGCCTTCCGCGGCTTCATCTACATCCAGGACGACACCTGGCGCCTCACCAGCCTCGACCTGCGCCTCGACCAGGACGCCGGCATCGAGTACGTCGACGAAGTACGCGTCGAGCAGGTGTTGGGGCCGGTTGGGGCGGGCAGCCGCGTGTGGCGTCCCCTCTCGCAGAAAATCAACGTGCAGTTCGAAGCCTTCAAGTTCAAGGGCAACGCCAACTTCACCACCGTCTACTCGCAGTACGACGTGCGCCCGGCGTACCCGCCCGAGGCGGAGCCGAAGGCAGAACCCGCTAGCTCACAAATGCCTGTCGAAGTGGCT
The DNA here is from genome assembly GCA_046590685.1 of Hymenobacteraceae bacterium. Taxonomy (GTDB): domain Bacteria; phylum Bacteroidota; class Bacteroidia; order Cytophagales; family Hymenobacteraceae; genus JANNMJ01. The sequence continues at coordinate 4,009 of JBKJUQ010000341.1, read as the reverse complement.
GCCACGGCCGCCGAGCGTCGCAACAGCCGCCATGAGCAACGCCGCAAAGTCAAACCGCCCCGCCGCGCCGCCGCCCCGCGCGACTCGCTGTTCGGCGGTGAGATCGCGCTGAAGGTGGGCGAGGTGATGCGCGTCGAGCAGGATGCCAACCAACGCGACTCGGCCTACTGGACCAGCGTGCGCCCGATCCCGCTCACGGAGGAAGAAACGCGCGATTACGTGGAGAAAGACTCCATCGAAACGATCAAAAACTCGCGCCCTTACCAGGATTCGCTCGACCGCAAGCGCAACCGCCCCTCCCTCGGCGACCTGGTCCTGGGCGGCTACGAATACCAGCGCACCTTCCTGAAGCGCACGATCTCGGTGCCGCCCGTCTTCCGGATGGTGCAGTACAATACCGTCGAGGGGGGCGTGCTCAACGTCCCCCTCGCCTACCGCCAAAGCTTCGAGGACCGCCGCTTCTGGCAGGTTATCACCACCCTACGCTACGGCTTCGCCGAGCAGCGATTCCGTCCGTTCGTGGAGCTGCAGTACCGCTACCGCCCCCGGACAGATGCGCGCGTCTGGCTCGAAGGCGGCCGCCAGATCCGCGATATCAATGGCACTGAGCCCATCGCGCCGCTCGTCAACTCCGTCTACACCCTGCTGCTCAACCAAAACTACCTCAAGCTCTACGAGCGCGATTACGTGGGCGTGCGCTGGCAGGCGGAGGTCGCCAATGTCCTCACGATCGGGGTTGGCACGGGGTACGCCGTCCGCCGCGGGCTTGTCAACACCACCGACCGCGTGTGGCGCGACGAGCCCGGCCGGTTCCTGACGCCCAACAACCCCTTCGCCTTCCCTACGCCCGGCGACCGCCCCGGCACCCTCAGCCGCGCCACGTACTACGGGCAGGATGGGCAGCGACTCGTCGGCTCCTCGCGCGTCGTGATGGTCAATCTGCTGGTGCGCTACCAGCCGGGGCAGGAGTTCATCACCCGCCCCGACCGCAAGGTGAACTTGGGCGGGCCGTGGCCGGCGCTGGTGTTCCGGGCGCGGGGCGGCCTGTGGTCGTTGAAGCAGCCGGACGAGCCGTTTAGCGCGCAGGAGGGGCGCACCGGCTTCCTGCAGCTCAGCTTGGGCGCTGAGCACAACCTGGATGCCGGCCTCGTCGGCGAAACCACGCTGAGCGCCGAGGTGGGGAGCGTGCTTACCTCGCGCGATTACCCGGTCTCGTTTCTCGACGCCCGCCATTTCCGCGGCAACCAGACGGTGCTGGCCTCCGGCTTCGGCGCGGGCTTTCAGCTCCTGCCCTACTACGAGTACAGCACTCTGGGCGCGTGGCTCGAAGCGCACGCGAGTCACCATTTCAATGGCTTCTTTCTGAACAAGATCCCCGCCCTGCGTCAGCTCAAGTGGCAGGAAGTGGCGACCGCGAACTACCTCCACACGGCCGCGCTGGGCCACTACCTCGAAGTGGGTATCGGGATCGAGCACATCTTCAAAGTGCTCCGGATAGATGCCTACGCCGCCTACCAGGTCGGCGACGGCGCGCGGGGCCGGAGCCGGTCGGGGCTGCGGGTCGGGCTGGGATTTTGATCTACTGCCCGCGCGTCGCGCAGGCTGCGAATCCCGGGAAGTCCCAACAACAGAAGACCCCGCGACTGCTACCAGTCGCGGGGTCTTCTGTTGTACTTACTCCCGAAACGTTAGCGCTTGCTGAAGCGCACCTGCCGCGCGGTTCCACCCGCTTCCGTTAGCCGGAGCACGTAGGTGCCGGGCGCGAGGGCAGCCGTTGCGAGGCGGTCGGTGCCGGCGGGCAACGGGGCGCGCAGTACGCGCCGGCCCGCCAGATCAAGGACGTCGGCCGTGCGCGGGCCGGGGGTGGCGGGCACGGTCAGCACGTCGGCGCAGGGGTTCGGATACACCGTGAGCGCCGGGACGGCCGTCTCGTCGGCGCGGCTCAGGAGCGTGAGGTCGCGCCGGGTGCGCAGCACCTGCAAGGGGTTCCACAGGCGCGGATCGACGGCAATGCTGCTGACGGTCGTACCCACCGACAGTGGAATCGTGAACAGCTGCGTGGCCTGGGTCTGCTCGCCCCGCACGGTCACGGCCGGCTGGCCCGTACCGGCTACGTAGTCGATCTCCAGTGGCATCCGGAAAAATGGCACCGACGCGGGGGCCGTCGCCGTCTGCTTTACTTCGACGTAGAGCGTCTCGCCGACCTGGTTCCAGCGCACGTCGGCCCGGGCGAAGCCTTCGCCGTAGAGCCACTGATCGAAAAACCACCCCAGCGGCCGATTCCACGCCCCTTCGAGCGACGCCTGCAAGTCGGAAGTAACGGCCGTCCGGTGGGAAAACTGCTGCTGATACGCGCGCATCCCGGCGAAGTACGCGGAGTCATCGTTGATGAGGTGGCGCAGCGCGTGGAGCACGAGCCCGCCTTTCGAGTAGGTGGTTTGCCCGCTGAAGATGCGCCCCACATTGAGCGTATCGGCCGTGGCGGGGAGCACCACCGAGCCGGTCGGCACCAGCCCACGCTGCCGGTAGGCCGTGAGCCACTGCCGGTCGATGCCGGCCGGGGCCAGCGCCTGAATCGACACAAACTCGCCGTATGTCGCGAAGCCCTCGTTGAGCCACATATCGCGGTAAGAGCCACACGTGACGTGGTCGCCGAACCACTGGTGGAACAGCTCGTGCGCGACCAGCGTGAAGCCGAAGCCACCCATCGTGCTCATCGTCTGGTGCTCCATGCCGCCACCGATGGGCGCCATGCAGTGGCCGTATTTCTCCTGCCAAAACGGGTACAGACCGTATTTTACCGAGTAGTTCTCGATGAGCGGGGCCGTCATATCGAGCCACGGCTGGGCATCGGTCAGGGCCTGCGGATTAGCGTAGAGGTACGTAAGGATCGGAATGGAATCGGCTGCTGACGGTAGATTCGCCGGGTGCGCGTACTGCACGTACTCCTGAAAGTCGCTAACCGCCACGCTCGGCAGGTAGTAGTCGATCGGGTAGCGCGACGCCCACTCGTAACGCACCTTGTTGCCCGGCAGCGGCACGGTGCGGCGCAGCAGCCCGTTGGAGCCGGCTTTGTTGCTCGCATCAGTGGTGATGTTGACCGCCACCGAATCGAGCTTATCGGCCAGCACCTGCTTGCTCGGGCACCAATCGGAAGTCGCAAACGGCGAGGAAAGCGTCCAGGTCGTCGGGTTGCCGTACCGCGAGTCGCTGTCCGACGTGATGCCCTGCCCGAAAAACGAGCCGCCCGTGGCGGCCGGTACGCCGTGGTACCAGACGTGGTACGTGAAAATCGCGCCGGGCGCCACCGTCACCACCGGCCGTACCCGTGCGTCGCCGCTCGCCAGCCGCTCAATGCGCGCGGTGGGTACCCGGCGGCCGTCCACGAGCAGCGAGTCAATCGTAAGACCGGTGTTCAGCTCAAACCCGATGGTGTCGAGCGGCGCGGTGGCCGAGAGGTTTTGAGCGCGCGTGAGCACATTCGTGCCCGCGCCAATCTCGTTCGTAGTGCGCTCGACGGCGATATTGATCTGTGCCCACCGCATGTCGTAGCGGTTCATGAGCCGCTCGTGATTGGGGTCAGCTACCCGCACGCGCTGGGCGGTCGGGGTCTGCGAGTTGCGGATGTGGGTGGCGCGGCAGCCGTCGGCGCCCGCCATAAAATCCAGGATTGGGGGCAGCGGCCGGGCCACCTGGGCCAGGGCACTCGTGAGCGGCAAGCTGGTCAACAGACCCAGCAAGGGTAGAAAACGCATCAGCGGATTGGGGTAAAGAGTCGGGGGATGAGAGGAGCAGCAGGCAGCGTACGCCTACCGCCGACAGGGAGTGCGCTAGTCGGCTAAGAGTTGCTTGGCCAACTTACCGGGCGCGACCTTTGGCTTTCCATTTTCTTCCTTTCTGCTCTTCACCTCGCTCTCTCGCATGCGCGCATTCGCATATCCGGCCGCGGCTGGCTCGGCCGGTTTTTACCGCCGGCTGTCGTTGCTGGCCGGGTTTCTACTACTAATTC
>JBKJUQ010000307.1:0-14499 GCA_046590685.1 Hymenobacteraceae bacterium | reverse complement strand
ACGACCGGACGCGTGACTCCGCAAAATGCTCCCCGGTTATCGCTAAGTCGAAGCGACCTCAGCTGGCTCCAGAAACGCGATCGTGCCGCCAACCCACGTCTTATCCTTGTTGAACTTGACGCCGATCATCTCGCCCTTGCTCAGGCGCGCGAGGTTGATCGTCAGCGTTGGCGCGGCGTCGCCCTCGGGCCAAAGCAGCAGCATCCGCAGCTCGGCCTTCACGCGATCGCCGTCGACGGTGAGCACCGCGGGCTCATATTGCACTTTGCGTTGCAGCATCCAATGGCCGCGCTCGGCGGCGGGCACCGCGTCGACATCGGCCCGGGTCGCGTGGAACTTGACGCCCGCGCCCGAAAACGAGTAAAGCGGCTTGAGGACGTAGTTTTCCATATCAGCCGGCACCTCGCGTAGCTCGCTCAGCAGGGTACTTTGCGGCACGAACGCACTCCGCAGGTGCGGCATCAGGTACTTCGAGAGACGAAAAAACCAGTTTGGATGGCCGGCCCACTTCACGTCGAGATCGGCATCCTGAAAACGGAACTGCATTCTTTCGAGGATGTCGGGGCGCTGCTGAAGCTCGTCGAAAATGACCCGATTGTAGATGCGCTTGATCCGGGTCCGCACGCCATCGCGCTGATAGAAGAGCTGGTTGCCGGTTTTCTCGATTTCCGTGACGTCAACCGTACGGATGCCGACATACTGCTCCGTGATGGCAAAATCGACGGCCGTTCCCTGCTGCCACGGCTCCACTTCGAGCAATACCACGTTTTCGGGCGCTTCGTCGGCGAGGATCGTGCGGCGCAGCAGCGCGAGGTAGCTGTCGCGATCCAACCCATTGAAGTAGGCACTCAGCGCGGCAGGCACCGGGAAGTGCCGCCGGAAGGTCTCGGCGAGCAGCGCTTCGTAGGCGAAGAGGGAAGGAAAGCCCTGGAGCTCGATGAGCTGCGGGGTCAGCTCGCCGTTTTCGGCGCGGCAGATGGCGAAGTCAATAGCGAGAAACTGCGTGTGGGCATCCTGATGCGGCACCACCAGCTCCGGCGGAATAGCATCCTGGGTGAGGCGGGCCAGGTCGGGACCGGTAATGACGGCCACGATATCAGCCACGGCCTGCTGGAGCTTGGCGGTGAGCGCGGCAGGCACGAATACGGGCGTTTCGGCGACGCGGAAGACAATCTGCCGACCCTGGCCGTACGTGCCATTCAGGTCGGCGAGGAACGCGCGGTATTTCTCCTCAGTAAAAGCGGCGTTGTACGCGGCCCGGACGTCAGCTATCATAGCGACGAAAGTAGCCTAAAAACCAGTGTCATCCTGAGCCCGTAGCCCGGGGTGCCTGTCAGTCAAGCCGGGCAGGGCGCGCTGCTACGCCGTTTGCAGCAATAACAGCGACTGAATTCCCATTTCGAGAAACGTCGGGATGATCGTGGCCTGGGTGAGCGGAATCTTGTCGTCGTCGTCGAGGGCGTCGAGCATCGAGAGGTATTTGAGCTCCCCGTGGGCGGCAATGACGGCCTGCCGCTTTTCGGGCTGCGAGAAGTACGTCATCATCCCGGTGGCTTCGGCTTCGGGATGGAATTGGGTACCGATGATCTCTTCGGAGAAGCGAATCGCCATTACGGCGCGCTCGAAGGGAACATGGTCGCGGATCTTTTCGAGCGCCAGAATTTCGGCGTTCAGCTCGGCGAGGCGGGCGTCGTTGGGTTTCACCACCTGCCAGTCGCGCGAGTCGACTACGTAAAAGGGATCAGGCAGGCATTCGAGCACGGGGTCGTGCCGGCCTTCGGGGGTGAGATGGACGGGCATCACGCCGAAGGAAGTGGAGTTGCGCTTGCTCACCTCGCCGACGCCGAAGTGGCGGCACGCCATCTGAAACGAGTGGCAGATCAGCAGCACAAACTTGCGCGGCACCCCGGTGCGGTGGGCGGTGGCGTTGTGATCCCAGAGGGTCTGAAGCAACGCAAACCACCGGCGGTCCCACTCGCCGTCACCGTCGTGGGGCGAGCCCGGGCCGCCGGTACTGATAAATATGTCGAACGCGAGCGGGTCGGCAGGAAACTGGTTGGCACCACGGACGTCGAAGACCGTCCAGTCGAGGCGCGTGGGGAAAGCATCGAGCAGCTCCTGAATGTTGCGCATCCCCTGGTTGGGGTGCCCGTCGTACATATCCAGGATAGCTACTTTAGGAACAGTATTTCGCACGGGTGGCAGGGTGAGAACGGGAAGATTGGGGCGCGAACCGCCCGTAAAGGTCAGGCGCAGGGCACGACAAGGTGCCGTAGATGAAGTGAATGTTACGCAAGTAACCACCAACCTGTTCGATTTGTCCACCAACGACGAAGACCGCCCCGGGCCGGCGCGAGGGCCGGCCCGCGACAGTCTTCGCGGGGTTAAATTCTTTCAGCTGATTGTCCTACGCCAGAGTCCCGGACGCTCGGGCTAACTCACGCCCAGAGCCGTTTCGCGGACGATAAAATCGACCAGGCCTTGCAGGTCGCCACCGTTGCGCTCAAACTCGGCGCGCTGGCGGTCGGCACCCGTGCCCATTCGCATGATTTCGTGGATGTACTCCACTTCCTTGCGCGAGCCCAGCTCATCGAGCACGTCGTCGATGAACTCCAGCAGCTCGCCAATGAGGACGCGGGTATCGACCTCCGTTTGCTTGCCAAAGTCGATGAGCTTGCCGTGGATCCCGAAGCGCGAGGCGCGCCACTTGTTTTCGGAGATCAGGGCCCGGCGGTAGAGACGGAAACTCAGATTGCTCTGCATCAGCTTGTAGAGCTTGACGACGAGCGCCTGCATAACGGCGGCGAGGGCGATGGTTTCATCGACGCGCATGGGCACGTCGCAGACGCGGAATTCGACCGTGTTGAAGTTGGGGTGGAGGCGGATATCCCACCAGATTTTCTTGCCGTTATCGATGCAGCCGGTCTTGACCAGCAGCTTGATGTAGTCGTCGTACTCGCTCGCGGAGGAGAAATAATCCGGAATGCCGGTCCGGGGAAATTTATCGAACACTTTGGTTCGGTACGAGCTGTAACCGGTGTCGCGCCCTTCCCAGAAGGGTGAATTAGTGCTCAGCGCGAAAATGTGCGGCAGGAAGTAGCGCACGGTATTCATAATCTGCTGGCCTTCCTCGCGCGAAGGGATGCCGACGTGCACGTGGAGGCCAAAAATGAGGTTGCCGCGGGCGGCGTCCTGCAATTCGTCGACGATCTCTTTGTACCGCGGGGCGTCGGTGATGCGCGCGTCGGCCCAGCGGGCGAAAGGATGCGTGCCGGCCGAGGCGATCAGTAAACCTTCCTTGCCGGCCTGCTCGAAGATGGCGCGGCGGAGCTTGGTGACCTCGCGGCGGGCGTCGGCGATGTCCTCGCAAACGTTGGTCGCCACTTCGACCACGGCGGTGTGCATCTCGTTCTTGACCTGTTCGAGCAGCAGCGTCCGACCTTCGTCAATGATCTGGTGGATGTGAGAGGTGAGGTCGCGGGTATGCGGATCAATCACCTGAAATTCTTCCTCGATGCCGAGGGTAAACTTATGCGGAACGCCGGCCAGCGCGGCATCCGCCGTCAGGACCGACGAGTTGGGGGAGTAAGCCATGGAATGCAAGGGAGTAACGGTATGGAAGGGACAGGCCAAGCGGTAACGCGGGCCAAACTACTACGGCGCGGGCACATAGCCCCGATCTGAGTCAAAGTATAAGCTCTCAGGAAGCGAAATAGGCCGTGAAAAGTGATCACGCCGGCGGTGCGGGAAGCAAGCCTTCAGGTATCAAGCCGGTCTGAGCCTGGTTAACTCAAGTTGCGGGCTCTTTCGGGTATCCCCGTCAGGGGATATCGTTCGGTAGCCCGCTTGTTCAGCCAGCCCGGTCCCCGTCAGGGGATACCCCAGCCACCCATCGGTATCCCCTGACGGGGACACGCGGCGTCTTGGGGATGATGATGCTACCGAACGGTGTCCCCTGACGGGGACGCGCTACCTCCTGCGCGACTTAGGTTAGGTTAGAGCAGGAACGGTCGGCACCCCGCGGCGCCGACCGTTCCTGATTACCGCCCGACTACGCCGCCCCGACAAGGGGAGCCGGGCGCGGCGCGGGCGGAAAGCCGGCCGTCCCCTTCCGCAGCCAGTCGAGCAGCACGAGCACGAAGGGCAGCAGCGCGGCCCGGTACCGATGCAGTGAACCCAGATTGGGCGTCGTGAGGCCAAACATGACCGCCACTACCACCACAATCAGTAGCAGCGCGCCCGCCAGGAGCGGGAGATCCCGCGGGCGCCCACGGCGCCACCAACCGGCCACGGCCCACGCGGCCAGTAGCAAGAGCGCGGCATTTTCAAGCCCCGCCGCGCGCCAGCGCACGCCCTTGCCCTCCCATACCCAGGGCCGCGTAAACGTACCGAGCGCCGCCGCTGGCGCATTGCGGGCAAAGCTGCCGAGCGAGGCCTTTAGGGGCAACCGAAGCTCGGGCTGGGCGCCGTCGGAAGCGCGGAGCGCGGCCTGGTTCCGCGGAATCTGAATCAGGAGATACTCCGGCCGAAAGGCTAGATGCGCCACCCGACTCAAAGGCGCCAGCGCCAACGCGAGCAGCAAAAACAGCTGCCACGGCCGCACCCAACGCCAGCGGCCCCGTACGCGCTCGGTGAGGGCCAACGCGCCGAACACCACGAATACCACGGCGGCGATGAAGAACTTGATCTTCCAGAACAGCCAGCCACTCGCTAGTAAGGCCACCCACCAGCGCACGCCGGGTTCCCGGGCTCGACCGAGGGAGGATATTGGGGGGTAGGTGAGCCGCAGCGCCGCCGTGGCAAACACCCCCAGGGAGGCGAGTAGGAGCGCGTCTTTGCTCACGCCACTAAGCCAGAATAGCGCCGATGGCCACGCTAACGCGCCCACGTACGCGCCCCCTTGGGCTCCCGGCACCACCCGGGCCAGCTCGCGGGCGAGCAGCCAACTCCCGATGAATGCCGCCAGCGACAGCCACAAACCGCTGAGCCAGTAGTCGCCCCCCGTCAGAAAGTGGAGAACGCTCAGCAGGCGCACGAAAAAGAAGGAGTTAGAGTAGGTGGCGTACAAACGCGCCGGCGAGCCGGGCTGATCGGCGCCCGTCAGCAGCAATCGAACGTACCCGTTGGGGTCGTGCGTGGCCCACGTGCGGTAGGCAGCGGCGTGCGTGTGTAGCGTAAGCGTATCGCCGCCGTCGTCGAGCTTTCCCAGCCACGGGCTGACGTACACCAGGCCGAGTACTACGCCGCCGGCCAGTCGAAGCGCCAGCGCTGCCGCGAACCAGCGCCCTGACGTGCCTTGCCTTATATGTCGCCGCAGGGCGAGAATAGCGAGTACCAGCAGCAGGATATTCACCCACCACGCTAGCCAGATCGGCATCACCGGCCGGGGGCACGTTTGAGGATGTTCGCCCCGATAGCGCACCGCAAGCAGGCGCGCGGCGCGCAGTAGCCCGCCCACAGCCCGAGCAAGCCCTGCGAATCAGCGGCCGTCCGGTTTTCAAAGCCACTGCTTTCGTAGGGTGTCAGTACGCGGTTGTGCTCGGCGGGGAGCCGGTCGAGCAGGGCAAGGGCTTCCTCTACATCACCGGGACGCTGATGGTAACGCGCGTAGGCGATCAGTACGGGCACGGCCACGTTCATCACAAGTCGGTGCGTACTGGCAGCGCCGAGACGGGCGGGCATCCGGGCCGCTTTGCCGAAGTGGTAGTGGGCACCCCAGTACGCACTGACGGGGGCGGCGAAGAACTCCGCAAGCTGACGCGGAGAGTTAGCCGCCGCTCGCAAGCCCGCGAGCAGGTGCTCGTGGCGTGCCAGCACCGCCGCCACCTGCGCGAGGCGTACCGGCGGAAAATTGGTGGGCCGCATCCGCCCAAATTTCCAGTCGTGCGCTCGTAAGGCATCCCCTACCAACTGATGCTTGTGCTGAAGGTGGTGCCACGTCCGGCGCAACGCGGTGGTGTAGGCATCTTCGGCGGCGTCCGGCAGCGGAATCAGATTGGCTTGCCCGAGTAGCAAAGCCTCCAGCTCGGCCGGCTGGGTTCGGTAGCGGCGCACTACGGTCCACGGCAGCGCCTGCCCGAGGCGCCGCATCGGATCGTCGTTGATTTTAAAGCCGAACCCGGCCAGCAGCGTCAGCCACGCGGTAGCCTCCCAATCGGTCGCGGTAGCGGCCAGCAGGGCGGCCACGCGGTCGGCCTTAGCTTCGGCCCGCTCCAGCAGGGCGCGTTCGCGCATGACGGTGCGAATCACGCTCGGCACCGTCTGCACGAGCCCGGCGCAGGGAAGCACACTTTCCGCCTGCACCAGGCTCTGGTAGCGCATGATAAGCCCGCCGGCAACGCGCCCGCGCAGGGCCAGGGTCGGAATCAAGGTGCCGTCCTGGCGGCGCACTTCGGCGTCGGCATCCCACACGACGTGCAGAATTACCTGATCGTAGGCGGGGTCGTGCTGGTGCTGATGCCGCGCCCAATCGGCCGCGCTCAGGTGCATTTCGACGCTGCCCGACCACTCCACGGCGCCTACGCGGACCCGGGCGGAGGCAAAATCAGGGCCGGCGTCGGCGTTGCGGGTGCCGGGTGCCAGAATCTGGAGCGGTTCGCCATCGGTCGTGCGCAGATCCGCACGATCAAACGCGAGCTGCGACCACAGGTAGTATAAAAAGTCCTCTTTCATAGCTGGCGGAAGGGGAAACGCGACGGCGGGCCCGCTTTCTTAAAAAGCGGCGCCCGCCCGCTGGGTCGAATCAACTGACAAGTATAGGCAGAAGATCAGCAGAAAGTAGTCGTACACGCTTCCTGACCGGCCGCTGCTGGCTGGTAGCCGCGTCAGCGCAATGCGCCCCGTAGCTTTGAGGCCTTATGAAAGTGTACACCAAAACCGGCGACACGGGTCTTACTTCCCTGATTGGGGGCACGCGGGTGCCGAAGTCGAGCCACCGCATCGACTCTTACGGCACCGTTGATGAGCTTAACTCGTGGCTCGGGCTCGTGCGCGACCAGGAAGTGAATACTCCCCGGCGCGACTTACTCAAGGAAATTCAGGATCGGTTGTTTACGATTGGTTCGACGCTCGCTACCGACCCGGCGGCCAATACCCGCAAAGCCCTCCCGGCGCTTATTGCGGCCGATGTGACCCGGCTGGAAGAAGCGATTGATGCGATGGATGCCACGCTGCCGCCCCTACGTGAGTTCGTGCTGCCCGGCGGCCACCCCGCCGTGAGCTACTGCCACTTGGCGCGCACCGTCTGTCGGCGGGCCGAGCGCCTCGTCACTTCCCTGCACGCCGATGCCCCGGTGGAAGAGCTGGTGCTGGTGTACCTCAACCGGCTCTCCGATTACCTATTTGTGCTTTCCCGCGCGATGGCGCAAGACTTGGGAGCCGAACAGGTATCGTGGAAGCCGCGGGTGTAAGGCGTTCGCGCTGAACCGACCTCACGTCCGGCCCCGCCGTACCTTCGTATACTGCTCCACGTTCCACCTCTCTCTCCTGTTTCGATGCCTCTCACTCTTACGCCCACGTTACCTCTTGACATTCGGCGCACTACGGCATCGCGCCTGCACGAGGTAGATTTCGCCAACATCGAGTTCGGTAAGGTCTTCGGCGACCATATGCTGACGGTCGACTATCGCGACGGTGCGTGGCAGACTCCGGTCATCGAGCCCTACGGCCCGCTCTCGCTCTCGCCGGCTACGTCGGCGCTGCATTACGGCCAGGCCATCTTCGAGGGAATGAAGGCATACCAGCAAGCCGACGGACGCATCGTGCTGTTTCGGCCGCTCGACAACCTCCACCGCCTCAACATTTCGGCCGAGCGGCTGTGCATGCCCGCGCTGCCCGAGGAGATCTTTATGGGCGGCCTGAAAGCGCTCATCAACCTCGACCGCGCGTGGGTACCACCCACTGCGGGGACCGCGCTCTACATCCGACCGTATATGTTCGCCACCGACGCGTTCATCGGGGTCCGGCCGTCGAGCACCTATAAGTTCATCATTTTCACCTCCCCGGTAAATTCCTACTATACGCAGCCGTTGCGGGTGCGCATCGAGCGCCAGTTCGTGCGGGCCGTAGAAGGGGGCACCGGCTTCGCCAAAGCCGCCGGCAATTATGCCGGCGCCCTGGAACCCGCGCGCCGCGCCCAGGCGGCGGGCTATCATCAGCTCGTCTGGACCGACGCCCTGGAGCACCGCTACATCGAGGAGTCGGGCACGATGAACATCTGCTTCGTCATCAACGGGGCGCTCATCACGCCGGCACTCTCTTCCTCGATTCTCGATGGCATCACCCGCCGGTCGATCCTGACGCTGGCCCGGCAGTGGGGCGTCCGCGTGGAAGAGCGTCGCGTGAGCGTCGATGAAGTGCTCGAAGCGCTCCAGAACAATACCTTACAGGAGGTTTTCGGGTGTGGCACGGCCGCGACCATCGCCCTCGTGACCGTTCTCGGTGACCACGACCAGGACTACGTGCTGCCGCCGCCGCCGCCGGATTCGCTCAGCTCTCGGCTGACACGGGCGCTCGACGCCATCAAGCTCGGCACCGAACCCGACCCCTACGGGTGGCTGGAAACAGTAGAGTAGTGGTAAGGCGTAGCGTAGGCCTCGGCCCCGCCCATAGCGCACCATGGGTTTCTAGTGGGCACGTAACGCGGGTCTCAGGCCAGCACGAGGGAAGCGAGTAAAACCCGCGGCACTACGCGCTTAACGCAGAAGCGCTGCCGCGCTGCCGGGCCGGAGACCCGCGTTACATTTTTTCTGTCCCCCAATGACTATAGATCAGGTAAAAGACCTGAAACGCCGCGTGGAAGACCTGCGCCGCTACCTTGACTACGATACCAAACAAACCCAGCTCACCAGCATAGACGAGCGGGCCGGGGCTCCTGGCTTCTGGGACGACTCGAAGGCGGCGGAAGCCGTGATGCGGGAAGCCCGCGCGCTCAAGGCGTGGACGGTGCCGTGGGAAGCTACCCACCGGGCCGTCGAAGACCTGGAAGTCATGCTTGAGTTTCAGCGCGAAGGCATGGCCACCGAGGAGGAAGCCAATGCCTCGCTGGCCGCCGCGCAGATACTGATCGAAGACCTGGAGTTCAAGCGGATGCTCTCGGGGGAGGAAGACCCTCTCTCGGCCATCGTGGAGATCAACGCGGGCGCGGGCGGCACCGAAAGTCAGGACTGGGCCGAAATGCTTCAGCGGATGTACTTGATGTGGGGCCAGCGCCACGGCTTCAGCGTGCGCGAAGTGAGCCGAACCGACGGGGAAGGGGCGGGCATTCGCTCGTCGACCGTCGAGATCGAAGGCCAGTTCGCCTACGGCTATCTGAAGGCGGAAACGGGGGTTCACCGGCTCGTCCGCATCTCGCCGTTCGATTCGTCCGCGCGCCGTCATACGTCGTTTGCCTCCGTCTTCGCCTACCCGCTGGTCGATGACTCGATCAACATTGAAATCAATCTGGCTGATGTCGACTGGGACACCTTCCGCTCGGGCGGCGCCGGTGGGCAGAACGTCAATAAGGTTGAAACCGCCGTGCGCCTCAAGCACGGACCGTCGGGGATCATCATCGAATGCCAGATCGAGCGCTCCCAGCTCCTCAACAAGGAACACGCGCTGCGCATGCTGCGCTCACGCTTGTACCAGCAAGAGGTAGACAAGCGCAACGCCGCGCGCGACGTGGTAGAGGCCGGCAAGAAACGAATCGAGTTTGGCTCGCAGATTCGCAACTATGTGCTGCACCCCTACAAGCTGGTGAAAGACCTGCGTACGGGCGTGGAACGCTCCGACGTACAGGCCGTGCTCGACGGCGATTTGGACTCCTATATCAAGGCTTTCCTAATGGAAAGTTAATTCTAGTGAGTTTTTGGCAGTAATCGCGCCGGCAAGCAGCCTTTCAAACGCCGCTTCTGTCTTTTCTCCGGGTTACGTTCCACGGTTTTTTGCATTCAACCCGTTGACACTTAGCTGGGTGGTTATGGCCGGCGACTCGTCGGCTTGCCGCCTATCAATAGCGGGTAGTACCTTAGCCAACGCTAAACGTGGCGTTTGCCACGCACCAGTTCACTTTTTTGCTTTTTTTCATTTCACTTTCACAAAACACTTTCACACGATGAGAAGACTTTTTCTTGTGTGTCTGGCCCTGCTCTGCGCCGTATTGCACGCCGCTGCCCAGGATCGGACCGTCACGGGTCGGGTAACCGACCAATCGTCCGGCGAAGGCCTACCGGGCGTTACAGTGCTCGTTAAGGGCACTTCGGTAGGCGTCACGACGGGGGGCGACGGCTCGTTCACGCTCAGCGCACCGGCGTCGGCGACGACGCTTGTATTTAGCTCCATCGGGTTTGGTACGCAAGAGCGGCCCATTGGTGATAATGTAACGGTCGCGCTGGCGACCGACACCAAGCAGCTCGGCGAAGTGGTGGTGACCGCGCTCGGCGTGGAGCGGAATCGCAATCAGCTAGCCTATTCGGCTACGCAGATTGATGGCTCCGACGTCACGAAGGCGCGCAACCCGAACGCTATCAATGGCTTGTCGGGCAAAGTGGCCGGCTTGAACATCACGCAGAACAACGCGCTCGGTGGCTCAACGAACGTCGTAATCCGCGGCACGAAGTCAATCTCGGGCAACAACCAGGCGCTGTTTGTGGTGGACGGGGTGCCAATCTCGAACCAAAACACCAACTCGCTCGACCAGCGGACCGGCCGTGGCGGTTATGACTACGGCAACGCGGCCGCTGACATCAACCCCGACGACATCGCCACAACGACAGTGTTGAAAGGTGCCGCGGCTACTGCGCTCTATGGCGCCCGTGCCGCCAACGGGGTCGTGATGATCACGACCAAGAAAGGCCGCAAGGGTCTGGGCGTGACGCTAAACCTGGGCGCGACGACCGGCAAATTCGACAAGAGCACCTTTATCAAGTACCAGGACAAGTACGGCGCTGGCTACGGCCGTTACTACGAGGACCCTACGCTCCAGTTCCTATACCGCGACGTCAACGGCGACGGCACCGACGACCTGGTGGCGCCTCTGGCGGATGATGCTTCGTACGGCGCCCGCTTCGACCCGAGTCTGCAGGTGTATCAGTGGGATGCGTTCGACCGCTCGTCGCCCAACTTCGGCAAGTCCCGTCCGTGGGTAGCAGCCGCGAATGGCCCCGAAACGTTCTTCCAGAACTCGGTCAACACCAACAACAGTGTAACGATTGACGGCGGCAACGAGCAAGGCACCTTCAAGCTCGGGTACGCCAACATCTATGACCGCGGCATCCTGCCGAACTCGAAAGTGACGAAGAACATCGTCAACTTCGCCGGCTCGCTGAACCTGACCGCAAAGCTGACGGCCAGCGTGGCCGCCAACTACTCGAAAGTAGACGGCCTGGGCCGCTACGGCTCGGGCTACAACAACCTGAACCCGATGACCAACTTCCGCCAGTGGTGGCAGACGAACGTGGACATCAAGGAGCAGAAAGATGCCTACTTCCGTAACAACCAGAACGTGACCTGGAACCCGTCTGACCCGAGCGATCTGACGCCGATCTACTGGAACAACGTGTACTTCAACCGGTACGAGAACGCTCAGAACGACACGCGTAACCGCATCTTCGGTAACATCGCGCTGAACTACAAGCTTGCCGACTGGGTGAGCATCCTGGGCCGCGTGACGAATGACTCGTACGACGAGCTGCAGGAAGAGCGCCAGGCCGTAGGCGGTGTCACGGGCGATGCGCCGCCTTTCTACGCGCGCTACAACAACCGCTTCCGCGAGACGAACTTCGACGTGTTCGCCAACGTCAACAAGAACCTCTCGGAAGACTTCAGCGTGACGGGCCTGGTGGGGATGAACCTGCGCCGCAACTACCGCAACGACGTACGCGCGCAAACGGTGGGGGGCCTGGTGGTACCACGCCTGTACTCGCTCTCGAACGCGTCGACCGGCGTGGCGACGGAGGAATACGAGGAGCGGGTCGGCACCGACGGCGTATTTGCCAGTGCCACGCTCGGTTTCAAGCAGATGGTGTTCCTGGAGCTGACGGGCCGCCGCGATAAGTCGACGACGCTGCCAGAGGGCAAAAATGCGTACTTCTACCCCGCTGCCTCGCTCGGCTACGTCTTCTCGGAGATGTTTAAGGATTCCCCGTGGCTCACGTACGGTAAGTTGCGCGCCAACTACGCCGAAGTGGGTAACGACGCGCCAGCCTTCAGTATCCGCGATACGTACAACTACGTGTTGAGCGACGTGGACCAGACGAACGTGACGAATTTCGGCGGCCAGCCGACCTTCTCGGTACGTAACGTTAAAAACAACCCGGACCTCAAGCCCGAGCGCACCAAGAGCCTCGAAGCCGGTATCGACTTCGCGTTCCTGCAGAACCGCGTGGGTGGTGAGGTGACGGTGTACAACCAGCGCTCGTTCGACCAGATTTTGCCGGTGGCCATCTCGGGCGCTACGGGTTATACGCAACGCTACGTGAATGCTGGAGAGCTGCAGAATAAAGGCATCGAGTTGGGCGTATTCGGCTCGCCGGTGCGCACCGATAACTTCTCCTGGACGATCAACGCCAACTGGTACCGCAACCGCAACGAAGTCGTAGCGCTGGCCGCTGGCCTCGACAACTTCCTGCTCGCCAACTACCAGGGCGGCGTGACGTCAAACGCGACCGTAGGTCAGCCTTACGGCTCGCTGCGCGGCTCGGACTTCATCTACAAAGACGGCAAAAAAGTGGTAGCTGCCACTGGCTACTACGCTCAGTCGCTCACCTCCAACGAAACCATCGGCAACCCGAACCCAGATTGGAAAGCCGGCGTGTCAAACACCGTGGTTTGGAAAGGCATCTCGCTGTACTTCCTGGTTGATATCCGCAACGGGGGTGACATCTTCTCGCTCGACCGTTATTACGGCCTGGCAACTGGCATGCAACCCGAAACGGCGGGTAAGAACGACCTCGGCAACGAATCGCGTCTACCGATCGCTGAAGGCGGCGGCATTATCCTCGACGGGGTGCTCGCCGATGGTACGCAGAACGCCAAGCGGGTGAGCAACACCAACTTCGGTCTCTACGGCTACCGCCGCAACCCGAACAAGGCCTTCATCTACGACGGCTCCTACGTGAAACTTCGTGAAGTTGCGCTGACCTATTCAATCCCGCAGGCGGTTGTCGCAAAAATCGGAGGCTTCAAGGCCGTGGACTTCTCGATCGTGGGACGTAACCTGTGGATCATCCACAAGAACCTACCCGATGCTGATCCAGAAGACACCAACAGCTCGGGCAACCTCGGTCAAGGGTATCAGGGTGGCTCGTACCCCGCGGTTCGGACCCTTGGTGCTAACCTCCGTCTCAGCTTCTAACGACTGTCTCACTGATGAAAAAAATTCTGTTAACGGCCCTGACTGCGCTGGCCATTGGCGCCGTCTCGACCTCGTGCGTTGACTCGCTCGACGACTACAACGTCAATCCGAAAAGCCCTATCGTGGTACCGGCAGCTACGCTGGTGACGAACGCCCAGCGCGAGCTAGCCCGTTCAGTCGCCAGCGCCAGCGTCAACGTCAACCCGTTCCGCCTCTATGCGCAGTACTGGGCCCAAACGACGTACTTCGACGAGAGCATCTACGACATCCAAACCCGCGCCATCAACCGCACGTGGTGGAATAAGCTGTACCGCGACGTACTGCGGGATTTGCAGGAGGCCAAAACCGTGGTGCAGGCCGATGCCGTAATCGATCCGAAGGTAAAAGCTAACCAAGTCGCCGAGATTGAGGTGATGGAAGTGTATACCTGGACGCTGCTGGTCAATACGTTTGGCGATGTACCGTACTCACAGGCGCTCGACTTCAATACGCCCCAGCCGAAGTACGATGACGACCAAGCGATTTATGCCGACCTGTTCCGTCGCCTCAACGGCGCGATCAGCCAGTTCGATGACAGCGCTGATTCGTTCGGCGATGCTGACATCGTGTACCACGGCGACGTAGCGTCCTGGAAGAAGTTCGCTAACTCGCTCAAGCTGCGGATGGCGGTATCAGTGGCCGACGTGTCGGGCTTCAGCAGCGCCGATAACAAGACAGCCAACGCGCTGGCTACTGAAGCGGTGGCGGGTGGCCTGATCGCCAGCAACTCCGAAGAAGCGCAAGTGGTTTTCTACGGGGCTGCCCCGAGCACCAATCCGGTGCACGAGGACCTGGTGATCAGCGGGCGTAAAGACTTCGTGGGTGCCGACACGTTCGTGGACAGCCTCATGAAATACAATGACCCGCGCATCAGCGCCTACTTCACGACGGTGCCCGATACGACGATCTACCTGGGCGGTGAGTATGGGACGAACAACAACTACAGTTCGTACTCGCACGTGGGCGACGCAATCATTG
The DNA here is from genome assembly GCA_046590685.1 of Hymenobacteraceae bacterium. Taxonomy (GTDB): domain Bacteria; phylum Bacteroidota; class Bacteroidia; order Cytophagales; family Hymenobacteraceae; genus JANNMJ01. The sequence goes on along the minus strand of JBKJUQ010000307.1, from coordinate 149 downwards.
ATCCTACGCTGGCTGCGGAGCTGCTTTCGTACTCGGAAGTAGAGTTCCTGCTAGCGGAGGCTGCTGAGCGTGGTATGGTGGGTGGTGCCGGCGACGCGGCCGGCCACTACGATGCCGGCGTAATGGCTTCGATCGAGCGGTGGGGAGGT
>JBKJUQ010000262.1:0-2864 GCA_046590685.1 Hymenobacteraceae bacterium | reverse complement strand
GGTAGCGGGCAGCCCTGCCGCGGCGGCAACGTCGGGCTGGCGGCCGATGCCAGCGGCAACCTCTACCAGACCGGCAGCTACGACTATGCGAACACCGTGGTGGCGCGGCTCTCGCCGCGCACCGGTGCCGCCGCGATCAGCAGCTTCTCGCCAGCGAACGGCGGGCCTGGCATGACCGTAACGCTCACGGGTACGAACCTGACGGGGGCGACGGCCGTGGCGTTTGCCGAGGTTCTGACGACCCGGTTCACCGTCAACGCCGCTGGTACGCAGTTGACCGCGACCGTGCCGGCCACCGGCAGCCTGACCGGGCCGATTGGGGTTCTGACGCCGCAGGGGATGGCGGCAACGGCGAGCATCTTCACCTTCTGGCCGAAGCCGGGGCTTAGCTCCACCATTCCTTTTGCCCCCTACTCGGCCCCGCCCGGCACCGTCATCACCATCACGGGCTACAAATTCACCGGCGCAACGGGCGTGAAAGTCGGTGCCGTTTCGATGCCGTATACCGTCCGGTCGGGCACGCAGATCACGGCTACCGTCCCCGCGGGGGCGGTATCGGGAAAAATCGCCGTCACAACCCCCGGGGGCACTGCTACATCGACCGCCACCCTGACCGTCACGCCGCCCGGCTCGCCCGTCATCACCAGCTTTTCGCCGGCCAACGGGCCCGTCGGCTCGGTGGTAACCATTACCGGCACGGGCTTTACCGGGGCCTCGGGGGTGCGCTTCTTCGTTAACACGGCCGCCACCTTCACGGTCGTTTCCGCGACCCAGATCCGCGCGACCGTGCCGTATGGCGGCATTAGCGGCCGGCTAACGGTCGCGAATGCGGCCGGCTCCGCCCTGAGTCTGGCGTCGTTCACGATTCCGACGCCCAGCATCTACAGCTTTAGCCCTTTGAGCGGGCCCGCCGGCACGGTGATTACCCTGACGGGCGCGAACCTCACGGAGGCTACCACCGTCCAGCTCGGGACGGTCAGCGTGCCGTTCACGGTGGTGTCGGCCACCCAGATCCGGGCGACGGTGCCCGCCGGCGCCACGACGGGTAAGCTGGCGGTGGTGACGCCCAACGGCCAGAAGACGACGTCGACCTCCTTCACCGTCACGACGATGCGGCCCGTCGCGCCGCCGATGCTAGCCGTCAGCCCCAACCCCGCTCACGAACAGGTGTACCTGCGGGAGGTGCCCGCCGGGGCGCGCGTCGAGCTGATCGACGGCCAGGGGCAGATCCGCCGAGCCGTTGAGTTGGCCGCCGGCGCGACCGAGCTGTCGCTGCGTGGGCTGCCCCCCGGCCTGTATTGGCTCCGGTGCGGCAGCAGTAGCCAGCGGCTCGTAGTTGAGTAAGGTACGGATGCGGAATTGGCTCCCTGGCGCAAAGTGGCACCCTGCCGCCGCAAAGCATCCGGCCGAGAATCCGGTTGATTATGAGGGCGCGCCGTAATAGGGTCGCAGCCGGGTCAGCAGCGCGCGTGCGCCAGCTGCTTCGACTTTTTTTTCAACGCCACTCACAATGACTACCCGCCTCCTTTTTCTCGTCAGCCTCGGTGCTTGCCTGACCGTAGCCGCGCCGGCCGCGCTCGCCCAGACCGATCCGGCGGTTGTCCAGCCGGCTACCGCCCCGGCGCCGGTCGTTGATCCGCAGCAGCGCTACGACGCCCAGAAGCAGACCTACGACCACCAGCGCGACGCCACCAAGCAGGCGGGCACCACGGTCGACAACTCCGCCAACCAGCTCAAGGAGCAGAAGCGCGCGATGCGGGACCAGAAGCGCACGATGGCCGCCCAGAAGGAAGCCATCAGCGACCAGAAAGACCAGCTCCGCGACCAGCGCAAAGCCGCGAAAGTGGCCGAGCGCCGCGAAGAGGAAGATAAGCGGCGTATGCGCGAAGACCGGAAGGCCGCGAAAAAGGCTAAAAACTAAGGCCGCCGGATCGGCTACCGGAAATATGTAGCCGCGTCTGTCTCAGGCGCGAGCCGTTCGAACCCACTGACCCGCGTCTGAGACAGACACGGCTACTACCGAGCCGCCGGCTCTCACAAATGTGGGGGCTGGCGGCTTTTTTGTATACTTTTGGCTGATGCTGACCGGCGAATCACTGCTAAAATTGCAAGGGCTGATTGCTCAGCGATTGGCTGTCTTCTCCGACCACGCAGCTAAAAAGATGGCCCTGCGCGAAATTGCCGCTGCGGAAGTCTGGTCAACCGGTCCAACGCTGCGTTTGGTGGAGGATTATCCCGATTATATCCATGGGCCGTGTTGCCTGCTGTTAGGAACTACTTCCGCCGGCCGCCCTTTACACCTCGTGAGCAGCCATCCGAGCCGGGTGCCTCTGCGCATCATCACCGTCTACGAGCCGAGCTTGAATGTCTGGCACGCAGACCTCGTAACCAGAAGAGTAAAATGACGCTACAAGAACACATTGAGCAGAGCGGAATGAAGACCGAACTGGTGACCTATACGCTGGAAGTGGACGGCCAATGGGTTGTCGTCGAGCACGTCCCCGCGCTGATTGACCCAATTACGGGTGAGCAATTCTTCACCGGCGAAACCGTGGACCGGCTGCGGGAAACGGTGCGGCGCCAGCGGCCTACACGCACAGTCGAGGCACAGGTATATGAGTTTGCTGCTTAACAGCCGGGCATCATCCGCCGAGGTGGCGCCTGCGTATCCTGAGTACGTCAGCCAGTCAGAATATGCTCGGTTGTGCGGCGTGAAGCCGTGTTCCATCAATAGGCGAGTGCATCGCGGGGCCATCATCGAGGTTCGTTTAAAAGGCCCGGATGGGGTATTTCGCAGATACATTTCTACCAAATTTCATCCACCCGCACGGTTTGGTCCTGGCGGCCGATCAGTCAGAAGGGGG
>JBKJUQ010000103.1:0-3024 GCA_046590685.1 Hymenobacteraceae bacterium | reverse complement strand
GAGGCAGATCTGCACCAGCTGCACACCGTTAACCTGATTAACCCGGTAGCGGCCGATGGTATCTTGCGGGCGGCCGCGACCGGCCACTTCGACCTCATCGTGCTGATTGCGCGCCCGCGCAGCTTCCTTGGCGACCTGTTTCACCGCAGCGTCACGGCCGAGGTGCTGTTGCATAGCCCGCTGCCGGTGCTGGTTTTGCCGGCCCGGTAGGCTCCCCACCACCCATCTGGACCACGACGCGCCCGGTTTCGCGGCACCCGCGACTTGATGGCAGGACCGCGCCTCATGCCCACAGCGCCACGAGAAAGGCACCGGCGCGGTCCTGAAAGTGCCGAACCGGCGCGAAGCCGGCGGCCCGCGCCAGCGTATCCGTCTCGGCGAGCGTGTATTTCTGGGAGATTTCGGTGTGGATCGTTTCGCCGGCGGCGAAGTCGAACGTCGCGTGGTCGCCGATGCGCACCCGCTGCGCCCGCTCGCTCACCAGATGGCTGGTGCAGGCGCCGGTGGCGGGGTCGTAAGAGGGGAAATGCGAGAAGGCCGCCACGTCGAAATCAGCATCCAGCTCGCGGTTGATGCGGTGCAGCAGATTGAGGTTGAAGGCGCGGGTGAAGCCGCCGGCATCGTGGTAGGCTGCCAGGATGGTATGGGGCGATTTGACGAGGTCGAAACCGATGAGCAGCTGGTCGCCGGGCACCAACTGGGCGCGCAGGGCGCGGCACAAGTCGGCGGCCTCGCCGGGAAGCATATTACCGATGTTAGCCCCCATAAACAGCACTACTTTGGGGCGCGCGGAGCGGTGGACGCTCGCGACCAGCATCGGCAGGTACTCGCCGTGCAGACCGCAGACGCGCAGGCCGGGCAGCGCGCGCGGCAGACGGGCTTCGAGGTCGGCGATGACGCTGCCGGAGATATCAATCGGGAAGTACGTGACCGTCGGGTCAAGCGCCCGGACCGCCCGGAGCAAATGAACCGACTTCGACGCGTCGCCCGCGCCCAGCTCTACTACGTCGAACGGCGGGCCACTGGCCGTGAGCAGCGCCGCGATCGCCGGCGACTGCTCCGTCAGGATCTCCCGCTCGCAGCGGGTCGGGTAGTACTCCGGGCAGCCCATGATCTGCTGAAACAAGGCATCGCCGGCCGCATCGTAGAAATACTTGGACGACAGATGCTTGCGCGGGGCGGCCAGGCCCGCGAGCACATCGGTCAGAAAAGCGTTCGGTGGCGGCGCAACGGTGGTGGCCCCTGAAGGGCTAGCGGAAAGCGAAGTCGACATAGCGGGGGATTAAAAGGCCAGCGTTCGCGCCAGCCGGATGCCGGTGAACTGCCAGCGCTGGTGCGGCGGGAAGAAGTTGCGGTACGTTGGCCGGCTGTGGCCGACGGGCGTCGCGATGGAGGCGCCGCGCAGCACCATCTGGTTCACCATAAACTTGCCGTTGTACTCGCCCAACGCGCCGGCTGCCTTCACGAAGCCGGGATACGGTAGGTAGGCGCTCTCGGTCCACTCCCACCGCGCGCCCCATTGGAGGCGGGGGGCCGCCACTTCCCACTCGGCCTCCGTCGGCAGACGGGCGTCGCGCCAGGCGGCGTAGGCCGCCGCTTCGTAATAGCTGACGTGGGCCACCGGCTCATCGGGCCGCACGGGTTGCAGGCCCGCGAGGGAGTAGCGGTGCCACGCCCCGTCAATCAGGTGCCAGTACAGCGGGGCGCGCACCTGTTGGGTCTTCACCCACTCCCAGCCGTCGGCGTGCCAGGGGCGGAAGTCGGTGTAGCCGCCGGCGGCCATAAATTCCAGGTACTCGCCGTTGGTGACGAGCGCCGACGCCAGCTCAGCTTCGTGGAGGTACACCTTGTGACGCCCCAGCTCATTGTCGAAGCAGAACCCCGCGCCCGCGAAGCCGATCTCGTACACGCCCGCAGCGAGCGGCACGGCCAGATCGGCCCCGGCAGCGGCGGGCGCGGCGGGCAGCGCGGGCTCGGCGTCGGCCCGGTACACCGGCAACAGCGGGTTGTGCCCGAGGATGTACTTGATATCGGTCAGGAGGAGCTCCTGGTGTTGCTGCTCGTGGTGGAGGCCGAGCGTGACGAGCTCCGCGACCAGCGCCGGGGCGTGGGCGAGCAACCGCAGCATGGCCGCGTCGACGTGGCGGCGGTAGCGGTAGACGTCGACCACGGTCGGGCGGCTCAGGTTGCCGCGGTCGGTGCGGACGATGCGCGCGCCGAGGGTTTCGTAGTAAGAATTGAAGACGAAGGCGTAGGCAGGGTCGAAAACGACGTAGCCCGGCAGGTGCGGCACGAGCAGAAAGACTTCGAAAAACCACGTCGTGTGACCCAGATGCCATTTCGGCGGGCTCACGTCGGGCGTGGGCTGCACCACGTAGTCCTCCGGCTGCAACGGGGAGCACAGGGCTTCGGAATGGGCCCGAACGGTGCGGTACTGGTCGGCAAGGGTCATTGCAGGAACGGGTCTGACGGGATAGCGCCGCCGCTAAGTACCTTTTCGGGGGCCAAAGGTTTGACCGGGAGGGAGCCGATTCATTAAACGCACCAAGGGAGCGGATGCCCCGCCGACCGGGCACCGACACGCTGTGCTGACACAGGACTGGAAGTTTAGGCCGTATCTGGTTGCCGGGTGGCGCGAATGCTCCGTACCTTTGCCCGGCAAGGCCCAGAGAGCTGGCAGAGTGGTCGATTGCGGCGGTCTTGAAAACCGTTGAGGGTCAAACCTCCGGGGGTTCGAATCCCTCGCTCTCTACATTAAGCCCCGTTAGCCTTACGCTGACGGGGCTTTTTTCTGGGGACGGTATTAGGGGTAAACCTGAGCAATCTAACCTGTCGGGATACTGGATTAGGTCAAGGAATAGGGCGTTAGGATAGGGTGTGAGGTGGTCTACCTGAAACGAACAGCGAGAAGTCTTACCTTTCGTTGCCGATGAGTGAAAATCTGCAACTAGGTGGACTTGAGGTGATCTGGAGGTGGACAGAGTGAGGAAAGTTACGACCTCACTCTGTCCACCTCCAGACCAC
>JBKJUQ010000087.1:0-8571 GCA_046590685.1 Hymenobacteraceae bacterium | reverse complement strand
GTTTCGAATGTCTCGCACGTCGTCAACTTCGACGTGCCCGCCGCCTACGACGACTACGTTCACCGCATCGGCCGCACCGGGCGCGCGGGCCTCGAAGGCGCCAGCATCATCTTCGCCACGCCGGCCGAAACCTGGCACATCCGCAACATCGAAGCCCTCATACGGCAGCCGCTGCCCGTCGCCGACCTGCCCGCCGGCATCGTCCCGAGCGAGACGCCCCCGGAGGAAGCCCAGCAGCAGGCCCGCGAGATCGACCACCAGAAGCGCCTCGCCGACCCCACCTTCAAGGGAGCGTTTCACGAGAAAGTGCTGCCGGTGCACCTGCAAGTCGACAAGCGCACCGGCAAGCTCTACGACGAGGAGTTCGTCGGCCGCAAGCGCGTGCGCCGCAGCGGCACGCAGCGCAACACCACCAAAGGCAACAAGCCCCGCAAGAACGGCTAAGGGTTACTGCACCACCACGCGGCGCGTACGCACGCTACCACCCTGCTCGGCGCGCAGCGTGTAGAGGCCCGCGGGCAGCGCCTCCGGCGTCCAGCTGGCAGCGCCGGCCGCGGGCGTCACGGTCGTGGTCAGCACCACGCGGCCCAGCGCGTCGAGCAGCGTGAGCTGCGCCGGGGCGTCGGCCGCCAGGCCCGTCACGGTCAGGCGCCCCGCCGGGGCGACCGGGTTGGGGAAAACCCGAAACGCCGCTTCCGTCAGGGCGTTGGGGGCCGCGAGCGGGCCGACGCTGAGCGTGGCCACGAACACGTCCAGATCGCCATACGCCGGCAGCACGGGCAGCGAGCCAAATTGCATCGTCGACGATGAGCCGCTAATGGGGCCGAAGAGCCCCGTCACGTGGGCATTCCCGATCGCGTCGATGGCGACGCCGTACCCAACCGCCACCTCCTCACTGCCCGCGCTGCCGCTGGCGGTTGCTACGGAGATAAGCTGGCCGCCGGCGGTGTCGTAGCGGGCCACAAAAAGGTCGGCTAACGTATTGGCCGTCTGCTCGACCGAGCCGGTCGGGCTTTGAAACGTCGCAACGGAGGCGAAGGCCCCGGTTAGGTCCAGGGCCGCGCCGCGCACCGTGACCCCGTAGGTGCCGGCATTTTCCTGGCTTACGGCCCCGCGCACCCAGCGCGGCGTGCCTCCTTTGGAGTAGCGCACCACGTAGCCCATAAAGCCTTGTTGCGCGCTGGGGTTGAGCTGCTGAAACGGCCCAAAGTCGAGCACCGGCAGGTCGGTATCGCCCACCACGTAGGCTTCGCCGGTGGGGCTCACCGCTAAGCCAGCGGGTACTACCACCCCCGCGGTGCCGCCGAACGACTTCGCCCACTGCGCCACGCCCGATGGTTCGAATTTGGCCACGAAGCCATCCACTTCGCCAACCGCCGTCAGGGTGGTGGCACCGATGGTGAGCGTGGTGGAGAACCCGCCGGCCACGAAGTAATCGCCCACGGCGCTCACGCCGATCGAGGTCGCGACCATCCCATCCGGGCAGCTCATCTGCCGCGCCCACCGGACGTCGCCGGTTGAATCGTAGGACGCAATGAAAGCGTCGGTTGCTTCAGGATTGCTGTTGCTGTTAGTCAGGCTGATCGACCCAAAGCTCGCCGTTCCGTTGAAGATGCCTACGGTGTAGACGTTCCCAAAGGCATCGAGGGCAAGGCCGCCCGTCTCTTTGGTACCGATGCCCGCGGTAGCATACGCCCAGCGCACGTTACCGTTAGGATCATAGGAGAGTACCACGGCATCATTCTGCCCCAGTCCGCCGCCGGGCACTGGCTGCCCATCGAAGGTGGCGTCGCCGCCAATCGTAACGCCCACGTAGCAGTTGCCCGCCGCGTCGACGGCGATGCCGGTGCCGCCATCGTCCAGCAAGCTGCCGCCCCCGCGCACCCACAGCAGCACCCCGCGGGCATCATACTTCGCCACGAATACATCGGTACCGCCTTGGCCGGGCAAAGTAGCGGTGCCGAATTGTGCCCCGCTTTCGCAGGAGCCGGTTACGTAGGTGTTGCCCACGGCGTCGACGGCAAGGGCGCGGCCGACATCAAAACCGGTGGAGCCGCCGGAGGAGGCCGCCTGCCACGTAGCCGTAGCGGGTTGAGCGGCTCCCTGGAAAGGCGTAGCGAACGCACTCGCCAGGAGTAACAGGGGCAGAAATGAAAGCGAAGGGACGCAGTGTCGCATAGCGAAGAAGTATTAAGGAAGCCGGTGAAGTTCGATGGCTAGCGAAGGTACGGAGCTCGCCCGCCTCCCATGCGTTGCCTATCGCGGAGTCGGCAGGGCATAAACGGCCGATAAGCACCGCATCCGTCGGACGCCAGTGCGCAACCCGCAAGCGTACTTTTGGACGAGCAACCACTTCTATTCCCGCGGTCCTTCTTGTCGGTTTTGCCTGCTTCCGCCGACTCTGCCCCGCCCCGGACGGCAGCGATCGCGGCTCCTACTACTTCCTTTCGGCACCGGCTGCTCGCCACGCTCAACGTGCGGCAGGAGGAGGCGCACGCCGTCCGGTGGCTGTTCCTGCACCACTTCTTTCAGGGGTTCGGTGAGGCGCTCTTCTTCACCGTCGCGAACGCGCTGTTTCTGGCAAATTTCGCCGTCGCCAAGCTCCCGTGGGTGCTGCTGATCGCGGCGGCCGTGCTGCTGGTAGTAGGGCGCCTCTACGCGTGGCTGGAGCATCGGCTGCCGCTGCGGCGGCTGCTGCCGGGCGTGGTAGTGACGCTGGTGGTGCTCGTACTCCTGGCCTGGACGGGCCTCAACGCGGCCGGGCCGGTGACGATGGCGGTAGCGCTGGTGGTGCTGCACCGGGTCATCTACCTACTCACCAATCTGGAGTTCTGGGGGGTCTCGGCGCTGCTGCTCGACGTACGGCAGGGCAAGCGCCTGTTCGGGTTGATTTCGGCGGGCGACGTGCCGGCCAAGCTCCTGGGCTACCTCGTGGTGGCGGCCCTGGGGCCGACGGTGGGACTTTCGAACCTGCTGGTGCTAGCCGCGCTCTCATTCGCCGCTTCGCTGCCGGTGCTGGCACGGCTGCTGCAGTCGCCCGCGCTGGCCGCCGCTGAACACAACTATGAGCATCCGCATCCTGCCGCTACACCCGCAACCGACTCGTCGTTTTTACGCCTGTTCGGCTCGCCGTTTATCGCGGTGCTCGCGGGGCTGTCGTTCACGGCCGTCGTGGGCTTCACCTGCATCGACTTTGTCTTTCTGGAAGGGGCGCAGCAACGCTATGGTGGCGCGGGCCGCGCGACCGAGCTAGCCCACTTTCTGGGGTTGTTTCTCGGTTTCGGCCAGGCCCTGACCATCGTCACGAAGCTGTTTTTTTCCGGTCGCATCGTCGAGCGCCTCGGGGTAAAGCGGGCGCTGATACTACCCCCGGCCCTGCTGTTGGTCTTAGCACTGGGCACGGCGGCCGCCCATGCGGCAGGGGCAGGCGCGGGGCTCCTGTTTGGGCTATTTGGGGCGCTGCTGCTCATCGCGCAAATTTTCAAGTACACCCTCCACGATCCGATTTTCCTGGCGTTGTTTCAGCCCTTGAGCCGCCATCTACGCCTGCACGGCCACACCACGGTGAAGGGCGTCGTGGACCCGCTCGCCCTCGGGGCCGCCGGCGCCTTGCTGACCGGCCTGATTTGGCTCCGCGATGGCTCCATCGAGCCCACGGACGTTAATCGGGTGCTCATTGGCCTGCTCATTGGCTGGGGGGCGCTGGTGCTACTCGTGAGCCGGCAGTATCTGGCGACGTTGAGCGGGGCCATTAAGCGGCGGTTTCTGGAGGGTTCTCAGCTGGTCATCGGCGACCGTGCCGGCGTGGCGGTCGTGGAAGCCAAACTTGCCTCACCGCACCCGGAGGAAGTGATCTACGCAATAGAGCTGCTCGTCAAGAGTCAACCCCCGGCCGCCTTGGGCGCGACTCTCGTGGGCTTGCTGCAACACCCTGCGGAAGCGGTTCGGCGCCAGGTGCTCGATCAGCTCGACGCCGCCACGCTGCACGCGGTGCAGCCTGCCGTACTGGCGCTCGCCCACAACCTCACCCAACCCTCAGCCGTGCGCGCTGCTGCCGTCCGCGCCCTGAGTCGGGTAGTCGCCAATGCGGACGCTGACCATGGGCCTATCCGCGCCCTGGCGTTCCTAGAAGACCAAGACTCCACGGTACGCCAGGCGGCCATCACGGGGCTGTTGCGTTCGGGCGGACTGGAGGCAGTGGTACTTGCCGGGCAGCAGTTGCTGCAGTTGGTAGAAGCGCCCGCGCCCGCCGCCCGCGCGCTCGCCGCCGACATCATTGGCGAGCTGGGAGTCCGCAGCTTTTATCAACCGATTGCGGCGTTTCTGCGCGACCCGGACTCCACGGTGCGCCGCGCCGCCGTAAACGCCGCGGGCCGTCTTGCCAATGAGCGGCTGCTCCCGGCGGTGCTCGCTTATCTGCCCGACCCCACGCTCGGCGAAGAAGCCGCCCGCGCCCTCACGGGCTTCGGCGAGGCCGCTTTACCCGCGCTGGACGAGTGCTTGCACGCCGCTTCAGCTGCCACTGACGTGTCCGGCGATCGCACGGCGCTGCAGGTGGCCTGCGTGCACGTAATGGGCCGCATCGGCGGCAGCCGGGCCGAGATGCTGTTAACGCCGCTGGCGCTCGGCACGGCCCCAACGTCGACCCGCCGCCTGCGCGAGGCAGCCCAGCGCGCGCTGCGGACGATGGGCTATCAGGCGCCGGGCCGGGGCCCCGTGCGCGACGCGCTGCACGCAATGCTCGACGAGCAGCTCCAACATAGCGCGTGGTGCCTGCGGGCCGCGAGCGCGCTGACGACGGATGTAGCGGATGCGCAGGCACGCGCGGGCACGGCGCTGCGGGTCGCTTTGCTCGCCGAAGTGACTTCCGGGCACGAGCAGCTATTCCGGTTGTTGGCGCTGTTAGCCGAGCCACGCACGATACTGAAAGTGCGCGTCGGGCTTGAATCCGGCACGCGGGAACAGGGAGCCAACGCGCTCGAAGTGCTCGACCACTTGCTGCCCCCGCGACTGAGTGCGCCGCTCGCGCTGTTGCTTGAAGAGCTGCCCTTACCCGAAAAGCTGCGGCTGCTGGCCCCGCACGTATCCGCTTCCATCGGCCCCCTCACCCCCGCCCGCGTACGAGAACACATCGTGCAGGTTGGTCCGGCGAAATTTCACCGCTGGACGGTGGCCACCGCGCTCAACGAAATGTCGAGCGGGTTTTTCGAAGTCCCTATCCCGCTCCTTCTAAAGCCTTTTCTTCAATTGCCCGATGCCTTGCTCCGGCAAGCCGCCCAACTGGCCGAGCGGCGATTGGCAGTACCCGAACCAGCTAAAGTTGCCGACGAACTACATTCGGAAGCCGGTTTTCTACCCATTTCCATGACGCACTCCGCTACGACCGACGCCGGAAGCCTGCTCGAAATCGAAAAAGTAGTCGTGCTCAAGAGCACCAGCATTTTCGCTGACACGCCCGAGCACATTCTTGTCGATGTCGCCGCCATCGTGCGCGAGGAGCGTGTGACGGCCGGTCAGATCATTTTCAATAAGGGTGATTTCGGCAATGCTATGTACATCATCTACCAGGGTGAAGTGCGGATTCACGCCGGCGAGATCACCTTCGCCACGCTCCACAACCGGGATATTTTTGGCGAGCTGGCGCTGCTCGACCCCGAGCCGCGCTCGGCCACCGCTACCGCCACCGCTGATTCCTTGCTGCTCCGACTCGACCAGGAAGCCTTTTATGAGCTGATGGCGGAGCGCCGCGAGGTAGCCCAAGGCATCCTGCGCATGCTTACGCGGCGCCTGCGAGCGCAAAATCTGCTGTTAGCGGAGCGAAAATAAGAAAACGAGCTGCACCAGCGGCGCTCAAGTATTAACCCCCTCATACCCCGCTACCACGCGCTTAACCTCGATCAAGTGCTGCTCTTTCATGGGCTGACGCAGCCGGTTGGCGGTGGCCGTAAAGTAGCGGTGCTGCGTGAGGAAACTGACTTGCAGACGGTTCCACTCTTCTTCGGTTTTGAGCACGCCGTAGGTTTTGAATTCTTCGAAAAGCGTAGAGCCGATGTGGTAAAAGTCGGTGCGCCCGAGATAATCGAGGTCGCAGTCGCAGATAATTTCTTCGAGGTGATTGTGGGGCGTTTGCGGGAGTGCCGTCGCCATGATCATTCCGCAGATCCGCGCGATCTGGTCGGCGGTGTAACCGAAACCCGGCAGCACAGCCCGGGCCACTTCGCACCCGCGCGCCTCGTGGCCCCGATACGTGTCAAGAAACCCGATGTCGTGGTAGAGCGCGGCGGTGCGCAGCAGCGCGAAGTCCTCGCCCGTCACGCCTTCCTGCCGGGCGTATTCGGCAGCGGTCTTGTACACGTCTATCGTGTGGTGGCGGCCGTGGTAGGTAAGCTTCGTCGGCAGTCCATCGTGCAGCTGTTGGAGCGCGTAAGCTTTGGCGGCGTTGAAATCCATGGGAGTAGACGCGTGAGGGAGAAGCGGCAAATTACGTAGCGACCGCGATGGGAATGGGCTGATTAGCTGCCTCGACGAAGTACATCGCGATGGCGCCCTTATGCTTGGCTTCGATGCGTCCACGGGGCACGCACACAAATTCATCCGCGATGAGCGCATAGGTAACTTGCGATACGTTGACGCGCCCGGCCTCGCCGCCCTGCTCCATGCGCGCGGCGGTGTTGACGGTATCGCCCCAGATGTCGTAGGCAAACTTGCGGACGCCCACGATGCCCGCGACGACCGGCCCGGTATGGATTCCGATCCGGAGTTGAAATATCGGCAAGCCCAGCGCGGCGCGTTCCACCGCCAGGCGCGTAGCCGCGGCCTGCATCGCCAGCGCGCAACGCACGACGGCCAGCGGCGCCGCCGCTGGCTGGCCGTTGAGACCACCCGTCAGGAGGTAGGCATCGCCGATAGTTTTTATTTTTTCGAGATTGTACTCGCCGCAAAGCGCGTCGAAAGCGCCGAAGTAGGCGTCCAGCGTACTTACCAGCTCCTGGGGCGACAGCGTTTCGGCGAGCTGCGTGAAGCCCACCACATCCGAGAACAGCACCGTTACCTGCTCGTGCTGGCGGGCCAGCGCCTTGCCGGTTGTCTTGAGCTCCGCGGCAGTCTCGGCGGGCAGGATGTTGAGGAGCAGCTCATCGGCCCGGTCGCGCTCGCGCTCCGCGACCTCCTTGGCGTGGCCGATGACCCGGCGCGCCCGCTGGCTGGCGCGGAAGCGCTGGGCCAGCAGGGCAGCCACGGTCAGCAGTGCCAGAGCGCCGGCGGCAAGAGCGTTGCGGAGCAGTCGTTGCCGGCGAATCTCGGCGGCGGCCACGACCTGTTCCTTGTCGCGGGCGGCGCGCTGGGTGGTTTCGCGGCGGGCGGCTTCCGATTCCATTTGTTGCCGCAGCACCGTGCGCTGCGACTGCTCGGCGCGAATGGTATCGCGCAAGGCCACGTACCGCCGAAAATGCACCAGCGCCGGGGCCGCCGCACTGGTTGCCGCGTAGTAGTCGCTCAACTGAAGCTCAATGTCGACTTGCTGGCTTGTCGTGCCCGCCCGGCGCGCGTGGGCCAGACCTTGCTCGGTGAGCTGGATGGCGCGCGCCCATTGCTGCCGGGCGGCGGCAACGCGGCCGAGCGCCGACAACGTAGCGCCAATCCCGATGGCGTAGTTCTGCTGCTGTTGCAGGCGCAACGCGGTTTGGATGTACGCTTCGGCCGAATCGGGGGAGCCGGCCCGCAGGGCCAGCTGGCCGAGCAATCGCTGCGCGACGGCCACCTGCACGTCGTCGCCGGTACGCCGCGCCAGGGCCAGCCCACGCCGCAGCAGCCGCGCCGCACTGTCGGGCTGCCCTTGGAGCAGGTACGCATTGCCGAGCACGACGCTCACCTCCGCGAAGCTCGACAGGTCGCGCGAGCGGCTCAGCATCCGAAAGCTGCGGCGCAGGTACTGGAGCTGTAGATCGGCTTCGCCCATATCGCCGTAGATGTCGCCCAGGGTCCGGGTATAGTTTCCGATCCACGCGGAATCGCGCAGAGTTTCGGCCTGGTGCAGGCCGGTATCGAAGTAGTGCAGGGCCCGCAGCAGGTTGCTGGTCTCGGCGTACATCAAGCCCAGGTTATGGTAGCTTTCCAGCTCGCCACGGTGGTCGCCGAGTTGGCGGCGGATGCGCAGCGCCTGCTCGTAGCGGCTGATCGACTGAGCGGCTTGCCCGCGGTGATAGGCCGCGACGCCGAGGTTGTTGTAAGCGGACGCCTGCAGGTGGCGCCAGGCGCGCCATTCGAGCGGCCCGGGCGACGGCCTGGCGCGCAAATGCTGATCGGCCAGCACGAGCACCTTTTCGCAGAGCGCCGTAATTGTGTCAGGATCGTTGACACTCGCGTCGTCGGTGATGGCGATGAGCAGCGCGGCCCGCGCGGTATCATGCGGCGCTCCGCGGAGCTGCTGCCGCAGGCGCTCGACGGTGCTGAGGTGGGCCTGACCGTAGCTCACCAGCGTGGCACCCCACAATACCGCGAACAGACTTAGCCGAAGACTGCGGCGCGCTCCCGGTTCGTTACGCATCAAAGGAATGCTCCGCAAAAGCCATC
>JBKJUQ010000033.1:0-3891 GCA_046590685.1 Hymenobacteraceae bacterium | reverse complement strand
AGAACGGCTTCGGCAGCTCGTAGCGGTGGCCGGCTACCGTCACCGAGGCTTCCTGCATCGCTTCGAGCAGGGCGGCCTGGGTTTTCGGCGGCGTCCGGTTGATCTCGTCGGCCAGTACGATGTTGGCGAACACGGGCCCCTTCACGAACTGAAACTCGCGGCTCTGGGTGAGCGTCTCGGACCCCACGATGTCCGACGGCATCAGGTCGGGCGTGAACTGGACGCGGTTGAACGAGAGGTCGAGCGAGTCGGCGAGGGTCTGGATGAGGAGCGTTTTCGCGAGCCCCGGCACGCCCACCAGCAGGCAGTGGCCCTGCGAGAAGATGGCCGTCAGGACGAGCCGCACGACTTCGTCCTGCCCGACGATCACGGTCGCGATTTCCTTGCGGAGCCGGTGGTAAGCACTCGCCAGCGCGTCGGCGGCTTCTTTATCGGAGGAGAAGGTCATTCGGGGGAAGTTTTGAGTTTCGCGTTTCGCGTTTCGAGTCAAAACTGTCCCGATAAACTCGAAACCCGAAACTCGAAACTCGAAACTTACTGCTCCAAGTCCAGCAGCTTGCAGGTGCTGTACTCGGGATCGATTTCGATGAACACCGACCCCTTGTTTTTCTCAAACCACTCGTCGAGCGCCAGGGCCCGACGCTCGCTCATGGCGGCGGCGGCGAGCTTCTGGTAGTCGTCTTTGAGGTTGGCCTGGTGGGGCGGGCGCTTGGCTTTCAGGTACAGAATCCGCAGGGCGTCCTTGCCATCGTCGGTGCGGTAGGGCAGGGGCGGGGTGATGTGCCCGATCGCCATCGTATCGATGGTGAAGAAGACGGCCGGGTCGATCTTATCGAGGGCGATGAACGACGAAGCGGTGCGCGGGTCCATCAGCAGGCCGCCGCTGGTCTTGGTTTCGCGGTCGTCGGAGTTGTCCTTGGCGGCGCGGGCGAAGGTGAGCGAATCCTGCATAATCCGGCGGCGCAGGTTGGTGAGCTGCTTGGCGGTTTCGGCCAGATCGCCTTCCGACGACGACGCCTTCAGCAGGATGTGGCGCGTGTTGTAGGTATCGCCGCGCCGCTCGATGAGCTGAATCAGGTGAAACCCGAACGGCGACTCGATCACGTCGCTCATCTGTCCGGGCTCCAGGCGCAGGGCAGCGGCTTCGTACTCGGGGGTCAGCTCTTTCTTCTTGAAGAAGCCCAGCTCCCCGTTGGCGCTCGCCGAGCCGGGGTCTTCCGAAAACTGCTTGGCGAGGGTGCCAAAATCTTCGCCGGCCTCGATGCGCTTCTTCAGGTCGCGCAGCTTCGTGATGGCGTTCTGCTTTTGCGCCGCGCCGGGCGCGGCAAACTTGACGATCTGCCCCACTTCTACTTCCGTGGAGTAGTACGGCAGCGAATCTTTCGGAATCTGGTTGAAGTACTTGCGCACGTCGCGCGGCGTCACTTCGACCTTGCCCGTGATCTGGTCCTGCATCTTCTGGGCCACGAGCTGGTCGCGTACCTGGGTCCGCAGCTCGTCTTTGAGCTGCTTGATGGTCTTGTTGTAGTACTCTTCGAGCTTCTGCTCCGAGCCGATCTGGCCGGCGAAGTACGCCATCCGCCGGTCGAGCTCGTTCTGCACCTGCTTGTCTTCCACGACCACCGAGTCGGCGTCGGCGCGCGCCAGCAGGAGCTTCTGCACGACGATGTTTTGCAGCAGCCGGCACCGCAGCTGCTCGGTAGCCGGCTGCCCGTTGGCAACGGCCTGCGCGAGGTTTCCTTCGAGGTCCGACTTCAGGATAATCCGGTTGTCGACCTTCACGATGATGCCATCGAGCACCGGCGCTACCCGCTGGGCACGGGCCGCCGGGGTAGGGAGCAGGGAGGAGATCAGGCCGGCAGCAACCAGCAGCGAAACGGAAAACTTCATTCAGGAAAACTAACGCCGGATGAGCCGGCAAAATTCGGTCAGGAAAACCACGGCGCCCGGCCGGGCAGGGAGCCGACGGCCGGGCGCGGGGTTGCTTTGGAGTGAACTGAGAACTTATAACTGAGAAGTTTACAGTTCTTACTTCTCAGTTATAAGTTCTCAGTTCATCTTACTTCTTCTCCGACGCCAGGACCTTGTCGAGCTCCGCTTGGTTGACTTTCACGGGGTATTTCGCGCGCAGCTCCGCGATCCACGCCTTTTCGAGGTAGTTCTGGTAGTCGCTCGTCGCCTGGCCGCGGGCTTCGCCGACGGTTTTGTAGCCGGGCGGCACCAGCTCCTTGATGCGCACCTGGTTCACGCGGCCATCTTTCTCCACCACGTGGGTACCCACCTTTTGCGGCGCGGCATCGACCACCTTCGAGTCGCCGGCCGAGAACTTACGCGACGAGATTTGCAGCGCCAGCGGGCTAGTCTCGTTCATCGTCTCTTCCAGGCCCGTCAGGTCGGAGGTCTTGAGCTGGAACGCAACCGTCCGATTGGCTTTGCGCCCGGCGTCATCCTTTTCCTTCGTCGCTTTCGCGGCCGTGCCGGTACTCACGCGCTTGGCGGCCAGGCTACCCTTTTTGATGAGATAATCGGCGGCTCGCTTGGCGCGGCGCTGGGCCAGGGTGGCGCCGCCCTTTTTGTTGGCGGCCTCCCGTGAATCAGCCGAGCCGATGAGCTTCACGGTCAGGGCCGTGTCCTGCTGCATCCGAATGGCGAGCTGGTCGAGGAGCGACGAGTCTACTTTCGCGAACGTGTCGGCGTTTTCCTTGAACCCAATCGGCTCGGGCAACGCGCGCTTGGTGGGGTAGCGGCCCTGCTTCATCAGGCCGAGGGCCTTGTCGAGGGTTTTGCGGTCGGCCGCCGAAATCACCGTCGCTTCCACCCGCGCGCCCCACTTGTACTCTTCCTTGTGGTCGGCGAAGTACTTCTTCAGGCCGGTGGTGTCCTCAATCGCTTTCGACCACACTTTCTCGTCCATCAATTGGAAGAGCAGGATGCCGTCGCGGTACTCGCGCACCAGCGAGCGGTACTCGGGGTACTTGGTTTCGAGGTTGGCCTTTTCGTAATCGGTCAGGTGCTGCTCCTCGAACTGGTCGAGGTACTGCCCCATCACGTACTGCGGCGAGGCACCCTTGGTGCGCGCCCGCTGGTTGGTTTTCAGCCACGCGTAGAAGTCGCGCACCGTCGTCGGCTGGCTCTTGAGCGTGAAGAGCGGCGCGGCGAGGAGCTTGTCCTTCTTCACGTCGTCGACGTAGCTAAACCGGCCACCCACGAGCGTGGTGTCGGCCTTCTCCATCACCAGCTTGCGCGTCGTGCCTACTTCCTGGTACTGGTTTTCCCCCTTCACGCGCTTGAGGAAAGCTGCTTTGTTGAGCTCCGAGCGCGAATCCTTTGCCACGCGGGTGCGCAGGCTGGCTTCCATCTCGGTGTAGGGTGGCAACGGCTTGCGCTCGATGAACTTGATGATGTGCCAGCCGTACGGCGTCTGCACGGGCGGCGCGATCTCGCCGGCCTTCGAGAGCTTGAACGCCGCTTCCTCGAACGACGGGATCATCCGACCCGTGCCGAAGGCCGGCAGCTCGCCGCCCTGCTGCGAAGAGCCCTGGTCTTCCGAAAACTGCGATACCAGCTTGCCCCAGTCCTCGCCCTTCACCACGCGGGCGTAAATCTCGTCGGCCTTCTTCTTGGCCGCCAGCGAATCGTCTTTCGGCATGCCGGGCGTGGCGCGCACCATCAGGTGCGCAACCTTGATCTCGCCCTGCGCCGGCCGGCGGGTGTTGACTTTCAGAATGTGGTAGCCGAACTTGGTGCGCAGCACCGGCGACACTTCGCCGGGCTTGGTGCGGTACGCGGCGTTCTCGAACGGGTACACCATCTGCATCGCCGAGAAGTAGCCGAGCGAGCCGCCGTTTTGCTTGGCCGAGGGGTCGCCCGACTCGGCACCGGCCACTTTGC
>JBKJUQ010000219.1:0-1545 GCA_046590685.1 Hymenobacteraceae bacterium | reverse complement strand
GTGCGCAACCGCCTCGGCTACCTGACCCGCGTCGGGCTCGGCTACCTCACGCTCAACCGCCTCAGCAACACGCTCTCGGGCGGCGAAAGTCAGCGCATCGCGCTGGCCACGTCGCTCGGCTCGGCGCTGGTGGGCTCGATGTACATTCTGGATGAGCCGAGCATTGGCTTGCACCCGCACGATACCGACCAGCTCATCGGCGTGCTGCGGTCGTTGCAGGCACTCGGCAATACCGTGATCGTGGTAGAGCACGAAGACAAGCTGATGCGCGCCGCCGACCAGATTCTCGACATCGGCCCTGACGCCGGTACGCGCGGCGGTAAGCTGCTCTTCCAGGGTTCCTACGATGACCTCGCGAAAGCCCCGACCTGGACGGGCCGCTACCTCTCCGGTGAGCTGCAAGTCGCCGCCGCCCGCCCGCCGCGTCCCTGGCGCAATTCGATCGAAGTAGTCGGCGCCCGCGAAAACAACCTCAAGAACCTGACGGTGAAGTTTCCGCTTGGGATCCTCACGGTCATCACCGGGGTGTCGGGCTCGGGCAAGAGTACGCTTGTCAAGCGGGTGCTCGCCCCGGCGCTGGCGCGCCACTTAGGCGCGGGCGGCGGCGAGACGATGGGCAAGCACGACAAGATTCAGGGCGATCTGGGCAAGGTGCGCCACGTCGAGTTCGTCGACCAGAACCCGATCGGCAAGTCTTCCCGCTCCAACCCCGTGACGTACGTGAAAGCGTACGACGCCATCCGGCAGCTTTACGCCGACCAGCCCCTGGCCAAGGCCCGCTCGTTCAAGCCCGCGCACTTCTCGTTCAACGTAGAGGGCGGGCGCTGCGAAACTTGCCAGGGCGAAGGCCAGGTGAAGGTGGAGATGCAGTTTATGGCCGACCTGTGGCTGCAGTGCGAAAGCTGCCACGGCCGCCGCTTCAAGCAGGACATCCTCGACATCAAATACAAAGAGCTGGACATCGCGCAGGTGCTGGAGCTGACCGTCGACGACGCGATTCTCTTCTTCGGTGATCAGACGAAGCTGCTCGAAAAGCTCCAGCCGTTGCAGGACGTCGGCTTGGGCTACATCCGGCTCGGCCAAAGCAGCGCCACGCTCTCGGGTGGCGAAGCCCAGCGCGTCAAGCTCGCCAGCTTCCTGACGCGCGGCGCGGCGCCCTTCACCGAAGATGTGTTGTTTGTCTTCGACGAGCCGAGCACCGGCCTGCACTTCCACGATATCAACAAGCTCCTCACGGCCCTCAACGCGCTGGTGGACAACGGCAACTCCGTCCTTATCATCGAGCACAACACCGACATCATCAAGGCTGCCGACTGGGTGATCGACCTCGGCCCCGAAGGCGGCCTAAACGGCGGCCACTTGCTATTCGAGGGCACCCCGCAGGAGCTGGCCAAGCTGGGAGAGGCGAATCTGACGGCGAAGTATCTGGCGGTCTAAACTGCAGCTCCGATGGCCAGTACGCCCGTCATCCCGCAGTTTCAGCTGACCGAGCGCTACTTCGACATTCACAAGGAAGGTCCGGCAGATTCCCGGTTCGGGCTGGAC
>JBKJUQ010000009.1:0-13036 GCA_046590685.1 Hymenobacteraceae bacterium | reverse complement strand
CTCTCGAAATCCCCGAACTCGGCGTCGTAGCCGCCCCAGTCGGAGTTGAACCGCACGTACCACGTACCGCCCACGGGTAGCCCCAGGCGGTAATCGGCGAAGGCGGTGCCCGAGCAGTTCGCGACGACGAGCGTCGCGTCGCCGGCGCCGGTTGGCTCGGGACCGTCCGACCAGCGCAAAAACGCGATCAGCTTCGCCTCGTCGTTGACGTGGTGTACGCGGCAGCCCTGGCCGGTCAGGCCGCGGGTGGTGCCGCGCTGGTTGCGGCGCAGCGCGATCAGGTCGCGGTAGAGCGTAACGAGGCCAAAAAACGCGAGCAGGCGATCCCAGTGCAACGGGCGGGTATCGGCAAACTCGCCGTCTTCCAACAACTCCTGCCCCTGGAACAGCATCGGGATGCCCGGCGCGGTGAGGGCGATGGCGGCGCCGAGCGTCGCACGTTTTTTCGGAAACCAGTGCGCGGCCTGACCGGGCATAATCTGTTCGGGGATGCGCGCGGCACCGTTGGCAACTTCATCGTGCGATTCGGTATAAATCACCCGCTGGAAGGCGTCGCCGTTGTAGCGGTGCTCAATGCACTGCGCCAGATCGGCCATCGAGCGATTCTCATCGAGTGGGGCGGTCACCACGCGCCGCAGCGTGTGGGCAAACCCAATGTCCCACTGCGTGCTGAAGCCCTGTCCCCCGATTTCGGGCGGGCGCGTGATGAACCCGTTGCCCTTTAGGTCTTCCGCGATGGTGATTTTCCACGGTGCGCGGGTCTTGATCTCCTCGTGCAGCCACTGCATCAGGCTCCAGCCGTCGGGCAGCTCAGTGTCGGGGTCCTCGGTGCCGTGCACGTTGCGGATGTACGCGAGCGCATCGGTCCGTAAGCCGTCCACGCGGTAGTCTTCGAGCCACATCAGGGCATTGTCGCGGATATACTGGCGCACTTCGGGGCGGCCGTAGTCGGGGCGGGTATGGCCCCAGGGCGTTTCCGCGCGCCAGTCGTTGTAGAAATAGATGCCGCCGCCCTCACCCTCGTACCAGCCATCGAAGCGCCAGTGGGGGAGGTGGTCGGGGCCGAAATGATTGTAGACGACATCGAGAATGACGGCGATGCCGTGCTCGTGCGCGGCCTTGATAAGCTCCTTGAACGCGCGCGTGCCGCCGTAGCTCGTTTCCAGGGCGTACGGGTGGGCTGTATTGTATCCCCACGAACGACCGCCGGGAAACTCAGTGGGCGGCATAATCTCGATGGCGTTCACCCCGAGCGATTGCAGGTACGAAAGCTTCCCCATGACGCCGTAGAAGGTGCCGGGCTCCGTATCGTTGTGCGGGTTGAAGGTGCCGACGTGCAGCTCGTAAATCACCAGCTCATTCCAGGGCGGCATCTGGAACGCATCGTTCCCCCAGTCGAAATGCGGGTCTGGAATGACAGAATTCCCATCGGAGGCCGTCACTTCGCGGGCGTAGGGATCATTACGGTCGAGCACTTCGCCCGCCGCGGTTCGGAGCTGGTACTTGTACTCGTGCCCGATTTGCGCCCCGGGGATGTCGGCCGCCCAATATCCGCCGCTTTCGTGCGTCAACGGCACCGGGTGCCAGTCTGAGAATGTGCCGATTACCGCCGCTTCGACGGCCGCCGGAGCCCATACCCGAAACGTGGCCCCCAGCGGCGCGGGCAACGCGCCCATTCCGAGCTGCGTGGCGGGTAGCGAACGAGGCTCCGCCGTGCCAGGTGAGTTTTCGGCGGCCACCGGGGCCGCCGTTTCAATGGTTGTGTTAACCGGAGTCTGCGGAGCCGCGGAAGGATTTTCGACGGACTTGAGCGTACCGGTCTTAGCAGTACGCGGGTTGGCAGCGGAGCGAGTAGTTGAGCGAGGCATCAGCGAGAAACAGCGCCGCTGGTGCGGCTCGGCCTTAAACGGCCGGGGTGGGGGTAGGTTGGCCAAGCGGCAAAATCGGGTAAGGCATCACTGGGGGTTGTATTTTTACGGAAGGGTTGACCATTGTCTGCTCCTGCGGGTTGTGGCTCCAACTGCTCGTACTCTGTCTCTACCTGCCAAATTCCTGCGTGTTAGCTCGACCTCTGTCCGCGACCGAACGTCTCGATCTGCTCAATATCGGCCTGATGGCGATCGCGTGCGCGGTGGCGTTTGTGGTGCCGTTTGAGCTGTTTCTGTTTTCCTACGCCATCCTCGGGCCACTCCATTACCTGACGGAAATCTCCTGGCTGCACGATCAGAAATACTACCTGCCCGACCGCCGCTACGCATCGGGTTTGCTGCTGTTTACGGCGCTGCTGACGCTCGTCTTCTTCAATTTCAGCTACCAGCTGGGGCTGAAGCTGCCAACCAATCTGGGCGCCTATGTGGCGTACCTCGCGTTTTTCGGAACCCTGGTGGTAGTAGTTGGGCGTACTGCCCGGCAGCGACTGATCCTGGCCGTCAGCGGGCTGATTCTGCTGCTAGCGATTCGGTCAGGGTTTTACTTTCCGTTGTTGCTGACCGTTTTTCTGCCGACGCTTATCCACGTCTACGTGTTTACGGGGCTGTTTATGCTTTACGGTGCCCTTAAAAGCCGGAGTCGGACGGGTTTGCTGGCCGTGGGGGTGCTCGCGTTGTGCCCGGTGCTACTGATGGTACTGTTTCCAGACGCCGATCCTTCGCGCGTAGTGACTGCGTACGGACAGGAAGCCTACATCGGCGGCAAGCGGCAGGTTGGGTTCGTGTGGACGAACGTGAGCGTATTGGCCACCGTCTTCGGGGTCCGGCCGACGGCCGGCGGCGACCCGATGGCCCTGACCTCTTGGCTCGATCAGGTATTCCACTCCCGGGCTGGCGTGCTTCTGATGCGTTTCATCGCCTTTGCCTACACCTACCACTACCTCAATTGGTTTTCCAAGACGCGGATCATTCAGTGGCACAACGTACCACGAGCCCGTTTCGCGGGGGTGCTGGCGCTGTGGGCGGTGAGTATCGGCCTGTACGTCTGGAGCTATTCGCTCGGCTTGCAGTGGCTGTACTTCCTGAGTTACCTGCACGTACTGCTTGAGTTTCCGCTGAACCAGACGTCGGCCGTAGGGGTCGTGCGTCTGCTCCGCGAGCGGCTGGGTGGGGCAACCCCGGCTCGGGCCGCCGCCTGATGTGAGCTAGAAGCGTGCTGACTACTGGCCAGCATCTCCGCAGTACTACCTCGCGGCCACGGCGAATGGCGAGTCAGCCGGCTCCGACGCTGCGTCGAAGCTGCTCGCGATTGCCCGCCGCACTTGTTCGCGCAGTATCGGTACATCCGCGAGGGTCAAACCGGTCGTCTGAATGGGCGGATGAAACACGACCCGTAACCGGTGCGGCCGCAAGCGGAGCCGGACGCCGAGATCAGGGAAAAACCGGTGGTTGTAGGGCATCGTCACGGGCACGATTGGGACCTGCTGCTCAATGGCCAAACGCATCGCCCCGTCCTTGAAGGGTAGGAGCTCGCGCCCCGGTTGCGGGCCGATTGATCCTTCGGGGAAAATAATCAAGTCGCGCCCGCTCCGCAGGGAGCGCCCGCACTCCACGAAGGATCGGCCCCGGCTGACCACGTTCTTTCGGTCAACGGTCAGGTACGTGGAGCGGAAGATGCGCCCCCAAAGCGGCACCTTCGCCAAAGCGGCTTTGCCGACGATGTTGACAAAGCCGGGGATGGTCGCGAACAGGAGCGGAATATCGATGTACGACGAGTGGTTGGCGCAGAAAATCACCGGCTCGCCGCGCACGGCCGCCGGATGCGGCTCGCCGCGCACGTCAAGCGGGGTGAAATAGCCCACGAACTGCAGCTTCGACCACCAGCGGTTGATCTGGTGCAGCCACGGCCGCCCCGCCGGGAATGTGCTCAGAATAAGCTGCAATGGCCACGTGAGCAGAAACGGTAGTAGAAACCACGTGACGCACCACGTGGTGTACAGCCGATTTCCAAACGTTCGTAACAACCCATTCATAACGCCGCAAAAGTAGTAGCTCCCCGGACAGCCTCCGTAGCGGAGGCCCTCGTCCCTCCTTGACCGCGGGCCCGATTAGTGAATCCCGTCGGCAATTGGAGCGCTGCCCGGCTTGATTCCTCTGATGATCGCCACCTTCAGTAAAGCGCCCACGGAGATGCAATCCGTAATGCGGTCGTCGAGGCACATTTGCACCGCTTCCGCCAGCGGCAGCTTCCAGATACGCAATTGCTCGGTTTCTTCGGGCTGAGCCGGGCCGGGAGTCAGGTCTTCGGCCAGAAACACAAACGCTTCCTCGTCCGTGACCGAGTTGGAGGTGTGTAGGCGCGAGAGGCGCGTCCAGCGGGCGGCGGTGAAGCCGGTCTCTTCTAGCAGCTCCCGCTGAGCGGAGTCGAGCGGGTCGTCGGCATTGGGGCCACCGCCCATCGGAATCTCCCACGAGTACTCCTCAAGCGTGTAGCGGTATTGCCCTACGAGCCACGTATTGCCATTTTCATCCACCGGAACGATGCCAATGGCCTTGTTTTTAAACGACACGACTCCGTAGATGCCCGCTCCGCCAGCGGGGTTGAGGACCTGGTCTTCTCGAACTGCTATCCAGCGGTTGTCATAAATCGGGCGCGACGAGAGGCGCGTCCAAGGGTTCATCTCCATCGAAATCGATTTTAATTTACATAATGAATAGCAACAGGGCTTTTAGCCGTTGTTGATCACTACTCGCGAAAAAAAAGGATACAAGCGAGCAATCAAGGCGGCCCGTTTTACTCCGGCGTCGCCAGCCGTAGCACTACGCGGCCTACAGATTCGCCGCGCAGCAGCCGATCAAGCGCTTCGGGAAGAGCTGCTAAGTTGATGTAGGATGCCAAAGCGTTCAGATCCGGCAGGCGCCAAGTAGTGGCCAGCCGGTGCCACAGCTCGCGGCGCAGGGTAATGTCGGTCGTCCCGGTTTCAATGCCTAACACGTTGACCCCGCGAATCAGGAAGGGATAGACGGTGGTAGTGAACTTGTTGTCGGCTACCAGGCCGATAACTGCTACGGACCCTTCGGGCCGGCACGCTTTAATGGCCGTGCTGAGCATATTACCGCCTACGGTATCGATAACCGCGGCCCAGCGTACCGGCAGCAACGCCTTGCCAGATTGGTCATCTACGGCGGCTCGGTCCACGATTTCGTCGGCCCCCAGCTCGCGGAGCAAGGCGTGGGCCTCGGGCTTACCAGAGGCCGCGATTACGCGGTAACCGGCGCGGTGCAGTAACGCGACGGCCACCGAGCCAACCCCACCTGACGCGCCCGTGACGAGTACGGGACCGTGGGTGGGGTGGAGGCCGTTGCGCTCAAGCTTCCAGAGCGCCAGCGCCGCCGTGAGGCCCCCCGTGCCCAGGATCATGCTCTCGGCCAGACTGAGCCCATCGGGGAGGGGCACCACCCAGCCCGCGGGGACTCGGATGTATTCGGCGAACCCCCCAGCCGTGTTCATGCCCAAGTCGAAACTTGTGACGAGCACGCGCTGACCGGGGTGGAACTCCGCTACCGTCGATTCAACCACTAACCCGGCCGCGTCGATGCCGGGTGTGTGCGGAAATTGCCGGGTAATGCCTTTGTGGCCGCTGGCGGAGAGCGCATCCTTGTAATTGAGCGCCGAAAACGCGACGCGAATCAAAACGTCACCCGCCGGTAACTCGTCGGTGGTACGCCGTACGAGGTGGCGCGTAAACGTACCATCGGCTTCCTCACGGACCTGAAGAGCAGCAAATTCAATCACAGTGAGCGTTTCGGGGGAAATTTGTGGAGCTACGAACCGTCAATGCAACCCGGCCCGTAGCCCCGAAACTACGGTCGATAACCCGAATCGAAGGCGGCAACGCACTTTTGGGTCGACTACCTAGCTTCTTTTTACAGACTTTTCTCCTCCTGAACTGTGCTCCTTTCGCATCATACTGCTGGTTTACTTGAAGCCGGGCTTGACGAAGCCGGCCGTGGCTGCCTGGCGGGCCCCGTGGTAGCTGCGGCCGTTATGTTGCCGCCCGACTACCGTCACCTGCACCTGACGGATTCTAAGCAGTTGACCGCAAAAGGGCGCGAAGCCCTCCGCCTCGACATCGAGCGCGATGCGTTGGCCTGGGCTATTGCCGAGGCATCAGTAACGGAGATCGAACGATATAACATTGAGAAAGCCAGTCACTTGGCCATGCATCGTGCCGTCGAAGCTTTGGTAGTTACGCCAGAACATCTACTGGTCGATGGCAATCGGTTTCGAGCCTATCCGCTCGTACCCCATACGTGCATCGTGCGCGGTGATGGGATTTTTTTGGCGATTGCCGCCGCCTCCATCTTGGCCAAGACCTACCGGGATCAGCTAATGCAGGCTCTAGCGGAGGCGTACCCCGCGTACGACTGGGCCCACAACGTGGGGTACCCGACGGCTGCTCATCGCGCGGCCTTGCGCGTGCACGGTCCGAGCGAGCACCATCGGCGTACGTTTCGGCTCACATACAATACCTGACGAGAGCAAACCCCAGGTTTCGGGTAAGACAACCAACGGTCCGATAAAAGCGCGGGCCAGCAGGCCGTTAAGACCAAGTGCGCGCGTTATTTCAGCTTCAACAACTCAATGAAGAGCGAAAATCCATCAACGCCCGTACCGCCTTCTCCGAATCTTTCGAACGTGAGCGGCTTGATGATGTACCCCGCCGCCCCCAACTCGTGCGCCTGGGCGCGATCGGTTTCTTCGTCCGACGTCGTCATCACGAACACCTGAAGATCGCGTAGACGCGGATCGCGACGGATCTCCGCCAGAAACTCAAACCCGTTCATCCGGGGCATATTGATGTCGAGCAGCACCACGCTGGGCAAGGGGGCGAGCGGCGGTTGCGTAGTTGTGCCGCGTAGCCGGTCGAGCGCCTCGCGCCCGTTGCGGCACTTCACTAAGGGCACGGTAATCTGGAGCTTGCGCAGCTCACGCTCGACATTCATAGCGTCGAGCTGATCATCTTCAACGAGTAGGATACTAGAATTTGATTCAACCATTGAGGGTGCTATACAAAGAATATCAGGCGAATAGAGTAACCCGTAGGGAGAGGGGTGAAGGGCACCCGCTGCGCGGTTTACGGTCACAAAAGTGGGGTAGCCTCGGCATTATCAGGCTAGTAGAGGCAAAAAATTAGCTCACGGGCCACGTAAAGGTGAAGGCGGCCCCGCGGCCCTCGTCCGACGCGATGCTCACCGTGCCACCTGTACGCTCAATGATTTTTTTGACAATCGCGAGACCCACGCCGGTACTTTCCACGCTATCACGCTCTTGCAGAGTCTGAAAGATTTGAAAGATGCGTTCGTGGTATTCCGGCGCGATGCCGGGGCCGTCGTCGGTAAGGGTAAAGCTGTGATGCTGGGGCGTGGCCCGCCACGTGAGCGTGGCGGTGCCCGTGGCGGGATGATGGTGGTACTTGACGGCGTTGGAAAGCAAGTTGCTAAACACCTGTCCGAGGGCCGTACGGTTCGTGAACAGCACGGGCAAGCGCGGTGGCAGATGCACCCGAAAGCCCGCGGGCGGCGCGACGTCTTCTACCACATCAGCGAGTAGCTCGGCCACATCAACGCGTTCCTGCGTTTCGGCCGCGCGGCCCACCCGCGAAAGGGCCAGAATGCCACTGATTAGGTGCTCCATGCGGCCCACCCGCCGCCGCATCAGCGCCAAAAACTCCTGAATGTGAAGTGGAATATCGGCCCCCATATCCTCTTCGATCCAGCGACTGACGCTTTCGATGCCCCGTAAAGGGGCTTTTAGGTCGTGGGAGACAATGTAGGCAAACTGATCGAGCTCGCGGTTCCGGGCTTCGAGCTGCGCGATGGAAGTAGTCATTTGGTCGGCCATCCGGTCGAGCGACTTGCTGAGGCCCGTCAGCTCATCGCCCACCGTATCCTGCATACGGGCGGCGTAGTCGCCGGAAGCCAGACGCTCGGCCCACAGCACCTGGCGTCTGATCCGCCGGCTTAGCAGCCGCGTCACGTAGACGGCGCCCAGCAAACCTAACCCGAGGCCTACAATTGTCAGCAGGATAGTAGTGGTGCGGCCGATCGTAATGGCTTCCGATAGTTTTTCGCTTTGCGACTGACGCCGGGCAGTTTCGTGCGCGTAGAACCCGTTCAGCTTGGTGCGAATGCGATCCATCATTCGCTTGCCGGTAAGCTGGCGAACATTTCCGCCGTGCGGCAGGCCGTCGATGCCCGAGTGGCCCGGGTGCCCGCGCAGGTAGACGCGCTTTTCGCCAATCAGCAGCTCGCTGAAGTTCTGCCAGTAACGAAACTGTTCGCGTACCTGGCGGACCCGCAGTCGCTGGGGCGAATGCTCGCCCACGATAGATTCTACCTCGTCGAGCAGGTCGCCAACCCGCCGCTGCCCGGCGTAATACGGTTGGAGAGTTTCCTCTTTACCCGTCAACAGGTAGCCCCGATAGCCGGTCTCCATATCCACCATCTGCCGGTAGAGCAGGTTGGCGCGGCTAGAGACGTATTGCGACTGCGATACCCGCTGTGAGATGGTGAGCACCCGATCAGCGAGCTGGTTACTCGCGATCGTGACGGCCAAGAACAGTAGGGCTGACAGCCCGAAGCCCGCCATCAACTTGGTAGAAATAGTCATGCAGGGGCGAAAGGTGACCGGCAGGCATCGGCTGCGGCCTGAAACGGGCTTTCGAAATGGAAGTTGGCCGTTTGGTAGCAAGCCCGGAAGCAAGCTGGTAAACAGCCGCCCGCGCCCTACGTCGGCGGCAAACCTACCTTCGTCCCTATGAATACGCCCCAAGAACGTATTGAAGCCGCCTTCGCTGATCGCGCGCTTCTGCGCGAGCCTTCAATTGTCGACACTATCAACGACGTCATCGCCCGCCTCGATCGCGGCGAGCTGCGCGTGGCCGAGCCTCCTACTGACCGTACCAACGAGTGGACCGTTAATGAGTGGGTCAAGAAAGCCGTCATCCTGTATTTTCCTGTTCGGCAGATGCGAACGCAGGAAGTGGGACCGTTTGAGTATCACGACAAGATGGCCCTCAAGTCTGGCTACGAGGCCCTTGGGGTGCGCGTGGTACCACCCGCCACCGCGCGCTACGGCGCTTACCTGGCCCCGGGCGTGATCCTGATGCCGAGCTACGTCAACATCGGCGCCTGGGTAGGCGCCGGCACGATGGTCGATACGTGGGCGACCGTGGGCTCGTGCGCGCAGGTCGGCGCGGGCGTCCACTTGAGCGGTGGGGTAGGGTTGGGCGGCGTGCTGGAGCCCATTCAGGCCGCGCCGGTTATCGTCGAGGATGGTGCCTTTATCGGCTCCCGCGCCATTCTGGTCGAAGGCTGCCGTATCGGACGAGAGGCGGTGATCGGCGCGGGTGTCACCATCACGGGCTCCACTCGCATCATCGACGTAAGTGGCGCGGAACCCCGCGAGTATCGTGGCTACGTGCCGCCGCGCGCCGTCGTGATTCCGGGAACCCTGCCCAAGCGCTTTCCGGCCGGAGAGTACGGCGTGCCGTGCGCGCTCATCATCGGCCAGCGCAAGGAATCAACGGATCTGAAGACATCGCTCAACGACGCCCTGCGCGATCACGGCGTGGCCGTATAGCTACCCGCGAGCGGAATGCGCGGTCCACAAGAGCTTTGTTAATTGATCATTTGGTAAAGCATTATAACAGCCCTTTAAACTCCTTATGCTTACCTCCGCTCGCCGTATCCTCCGACAATACCAGGAGCTCGGGACCAAGACCCTCGCCCGCCTGTCCGATGAGCAAGTCAACTGGCGGCCGCACGGAGACGCCAATTCGGTCGTGCATATCGTGCGGCATATGCAGGGCAATATGCGCTCGCGCTGGACCGATTTTCTGACCACCGATGGCGAGAAGCCCGACCGCGCGCGTGACGAGGAGTTTGCCGACGACCTGCGGCTAACCGCCGCCGAAGCCCAGCGGCTTTGGGAAAGCGGTTGGGGCCACGTTTGGGCCGCGCTCGACCCGCTCACCGACGCCGACCTGACGCGCACGATCTTCATCCGTGGCGAGCCGCACACGGTGCAGGACGCCATCCTGCGCCAGCTCGCGCATTACCCGTATCACGTCGGCCAGCTGGTACTGCTGGCGAAAGAGCTACTCGGGGAGGGTGGATTCGCGTCGCTCTCGATTCCGAAGCGCCAATCCGACGCGTTCAATCAGGCCAAATTCGGCGCGGGCCATTAACGGGAAGGCAGTAGGGGGAGCAAGCCGCTAAATTGTAAGCCGCCCCTCGCCGGGCGCCTATCTTCGGGTTATGACTGTTGCCGAGCTGCAAAACGAGCTGCGTGCCCGCCACGCCCTGCAGTACCGGTGGGGACAGGCGCAGAATGACGCCTTCGACGGGCGAACGCAGTTCGTGTATGACGTGAAGACGTGGTCAAACTTACTGGCGTACTTAAGGCGCTTTGAAGCGGAGGAGAAGTACGAGCTTTTGCAAGACTACGCCGCTAATCGGTGGTACAACTTCTGGTCAGCCCGGGCGGTAGAGCACTTTTTTAGCGAGTCGCCCCGCGTGCAGCCTGCCGCTAACTCGCGCGATCGCCTCCGCGATTTCAGCTTCGATGGCATCGCGTTCGACCATAAAACGTCCGTCTGGCCGCGGGCTTACTCCGGTACCTTCGCCGCCGCACAAGCTGATCCCGTACCCCTCATCCAGTGGCTGTACGCCAACCAGAGTCGCGAAGGCCGCTTTCACCTCGAAAATCGTCTGTTCGTCGTCCTCCACGCCGCCGATGGCGCCCACTGGAAGCTGAAAGCGGAGCTATTGCGGTTACGCGCGGCCGTGCGGGAGTTTCTGGCTAATCCACACTTGCTGCGGGTGCCGCTGGAAACGCCAAACGGCCGACGCGTGGTGACGTCGGCCGTTATCTGGGTCGAAGGCTAAAGCTGAACGGCTACTGGACCGCCGCCGCGCCCTTCTCCTTTAGCTTTTCGCCAAACACCTTCTTCATCTTATCAACTTTCGGCCGGATCACCATCGCGCAGTACGGGTTGGCGTTCTCGTTTTGATTGAAATAGTTTTGGTGATAGTCCTCGGCCGGGTAGAACGTCGGGAGCGGGACAATCTCCGTCACGATCGGCTGCGCGAATGCGTGCTCCTCGTTGAGTTTCTGCTTGTAGCTTTCCGCTAAGCGGCGCTGCTCCTCGTCGTGGGTGAAGATCGCGGACCGATACTGCGTACCGTGATCGCCGCCCTGGCGGTTAAGCGTCGTCGGGTCGTGCGTACCCCAGAAAATTTCCAGCAGCTCATCGTAGGAGATGATACTGGGGTCGTAGGTGATCTGGGCTACCTCCGCGTGGCCTGTCAGGCCCGAGCAGACTTCTTTGTACGTCGGGTGAGCATTCTGGCCACCAGTATACCCGCTGATAACTTTGGAAACGCCTTTCAGATCCTGAAAGACGGCTTCAACGCACCAGAAGCATCCGGCGCCGAACGTGGCTTGTGCCATTGTATGGGGATAAGAGGAAAAATAGGGACGTGATGACGGCGCGATGGTACCCCGCGCGCCGCGTACCGCTGTGCCCGTTACGGGAAACGCGACCTACTTAACCGAGTTGTATCGCGACATGTTACCCGTACCTAAAGCAAAGGCCACGTGCGGCGGAAAAAAACTGTCGCCGACTAACCTACTTCTGCCGTCGTCAGCTTGGCAAAACGTGGTGCTACGCGCAGCTCCTTGGTGCCGTGGCCCCAGGAGTAGAACCCCTCGCCGGATTTGACTCCGAGCTTACCGGCTTGCACCATATTCACGAGTAGGGGGCACGGGGCGTATTTAGGCCGCCCAAACCCGTCGTGCAGCACCCGCAGGATAGCGAGGCAGATGTCGAGTCCGATAAAATCGGCCAGCTGGAGAGGACCCATCGGATGCGCCATCCCCAGTTTCATCACCGTATCGATTTCCTCGACGCCGGCTACGCCCTCAAACAGCGTTTCGATCGCCTCGTTGATCATCGGCATCAACACGCGGTTCGCCACGAAACCGGGGTAGTCGTTGACTTCGGTCGGGGTTTTGCCGAGCTGGCGCGAAAGCTCCATCACGCGTCGGGTCGTCTCATCCGACGTCGCGTAGCCGCGAATTACCTCCACGAGCTGCATCACCGGCACCGGATTCATAAAGTGCATACCGATGACCTTATCGGGGCGTTGGGTGCCCGCCGCGATGCGCGTAATCGAAATCGAAGAAGTGTTCGACGCCAGAATCGTCTCAGGCTTGCAAAGCTGATCGAGCTCGCGGAAGATCTTGGCTTTTAGCTCCGGATTCTCGCTTACCACCTCGATCACGAGATCGGCATCCGCGGCGCCCTCGGCGATGGTAAGCGCCGGACGAATCCGCCCGAGCGTAGCGGCTTTATCGTCGGCGGAGAGTGCTCCTTTCGTGACCTGGCGATCGAGGTTTTTAGCGATGGTAGCGAGGGCTTTGTCGAGCGCCGCCTGGCTAAGATCGACGAGCGTGACGGCAAAGCCTTGCTGGGCGCACACGTGGGCAATTCCGTTGCCCATCGTGCCGGAGCCGATTACGGTAATATTCATGCTGATTGGTGGTAGCGTAGAGGTGGTTTTGCCTGCTGGAAGGGAAGGGCTAGCAATGCCCGTCAAGCGGAGGAAAAACCGGGTCGGCGGCGAAATTACGGCCGTCCGTGCATCCTTTTATAAAACTGCCCCGTATGAGCCGCCAAGTCGCCCGGTTCGCCGATTGACTCGAATTGGACCTTTCTCTCACCCCCCCTTTCAAAATTCCCTCATCGTAATGGGCAATCTCCTTTATATCATCGCCGTAGTGCTTGTCATCCTGTGGGCCGTCGGCCAGTTCGGCATGCACGTCAACTCGCCGCTGATTCATATCCTGCTCGTCATCGCTGTGATCGCGGTATTGCTCAGAGTGATTCGCGGCAGTGCCGCTTAACGCGGCGCATCAGTAGTAAGCCTAAAGCAAATCGCCCGGCGCTCTGTACAGAGCGCCGGGCGATTTGCTTTAGGCGGATTGCGTCACCAATGCTGTCAATACTGAAAACAGCGGACACAGAAGACCTTCTAAAACA
>JBKJUQ010000571.1:0-21047 GCA_046590685.1 Hymenobacteraceae bacterium | reverse complement strand
GATGAGCACGGCCTCACCAGGGAAGCGATAAGCCGCGCCCACCGCAGCAGCTACGCGGTCGGCGCCGAGCGTATGCGGCGTCGCGTAATCCAGCCGGATGGGCAGCGGCGTAGCCGTCGGCGAAAACAGCACCGTAGTCGCCGACGTCAAGCCGGCGGCGGCGGCTACCTCGGCGGCAGGTACGCCTACTGATGCTACCAGCGCCCGCGTGGGCGCGAATGCGGCAATCTCAGCGGCCAACTCGCGAGGCGTTGCCGCGCGACGCACGACGGTGAGCCGACCAGCTTCATCGAAGAAGCCTGCCTTTACCGTCGTGTTGCCGGCGTCAAGAACGAGCGAGCGCATCAGAGCTTGAATGAGTGAGGCGCCCACGAATCCGGGGGCATCGCTGGAGGGAGGCCGCCACTGCCGGGCCGGTTGCCTACGGGGCCCATCGCGGCTACATCATAAACTTCAGCCGGACCACTTCCTGTTGAGTCAGGAAACGCCAGTTGCCGCGCGGCAAGTCTTTTTTAGTCAAGCCAGCGTACTGTACGCGGTCGAGCGTCACCACATCGTAGCCCAGATGTTCAAATATGCGCCGCACGACCCGGTTGCGGCCGGAATGTAGCTCAATGCCCACGAAGCGCTCATTGCCATTCACGACAGCGACATCATCTACCTGTACGGGGCCGTCCTCCAGCGTCAAGCCAGCTTGAATCTGGGCGAAGTGCTCCGGCGTCAGCGCCTTGTCAAGCTCGACCTGGTAGATCTTCTGCATCCGGTGCGACGGGTGGGTAAGCTTCTGCGCTAGCTCGCCATCGTTGGTGAAGAGTAGCAGCCCCGTCGTGTTGCGGTCGAGGCGGCCCACCGGAAAGATGCGCTCTTTCGAGGCGTTACCCACCAGCTCCATTACGGTACGGCGCGCTTCCGGGTCATCCGTAGTGGTGATGTAGTCTTTCGGCTTATTGAGTAGCACGTACACGTTTTTCTCGCGCTTGAGCGAGCGCTTGCCGTACTGCACCGTGTCTTCAGGCTTCACGATGTAGCCCATCTCATTCACGATCTCGCCATTCACCCGGATTTCGCCTGCGGTGATCAGATCGTCAGCCTCCCGACGCGAGCAAACGCCCGCATTGGCGATGTAGCGATTAAGCCGGATGCCTTCCTTGGGCTCTCCCATATCGCCATTGCTACTGCCTACGCGCCGGGAGCGCGCCGAAGTTCCTTTCTCGAAGCGTTGCAGATTGTACGTTGGCGCTTCGCGGCGGGGCCCTCGCTCGCGGTCTGCTCCTTGCCCAAAGCGCCGCTCCGGCCCGCGCTCGCCTCCGGCTGAGCGACTCCGGTCAAAACTGGGGCGGTCGTTCCGGTCCGGGCCGGAACGGTCGACGCCTGGGCCTGGCCGGAAATCAGTCGGCCGGAAATCGGTACCGCCCGAAGCCGGCCGGTAGGTGCGATCCGGCTCCCAACCTTGCTGGCGGCGCTCGTCGCGGGCGCGGTTCGCATCAATGCGCTCGCGCGAATCGCGACGATCAGAACCAAAGCCGCGGTTGCCGTTGGCTTTCGCGTCGTGCTTACCCGGGCGCTCATCCCGGGGCTGGTAGGCACGCGGTCGGTCGGCATCAAACCGCCCCGCGCTGGGGCGCTCTTCGCGCGCGGGGCGCGTATCGCGAAACTGGGCTGACTGCACCGGGCGGGCTTCGACCGCCGGTTTGACAAACTTCCGGTTTCGCTCACCCGACTGGCCGTGTGGTACGGTCAAGCCATCGACGTTGCGCATTGGCTTGCCGCTCGGCCGCGCATCCCTGGCCGGACGGGCTGGGCGGAAATCAGCTTGGTTATCGGGTCCGCGCTCCGCGTCGAAGCGGCGTGGTCGGTCGTCGCGCGCTGGCCGATCATCCCGATTCGGCCGATCATTGGGGCGTGAGGAGCCATTACGATCGGGGCGGAAGCCGCCCGAACCGGCCCGGAAGTCGCGATCACTCCCACCGGTATTTGGTCGGAAGCTCCCACTTCCGCCACCAGGCCGAAACTCACGTTTGGGGCCGCCTTCGCCTCCACGCTCCGGGCGATCAGGGCGGAACGAGCTGCTGCCACCCGCTGGGCGGCCGGGCGTACGCGGACCGGCGGGGCGGTCTGACTTGGAGGAATTCGGGCGCGAGGAGCCGCCCGTGGGGCGGGGCCGTCGCGAATCAGGCCGTTGGAAAGCCATAATCAACTACAGGTTACAGTATCACTACTGGAGAAAACATTCTGATGCCTTACGCGGCCCGATCGGCCGGTGATTGGCTACTAGTCTAGTACATCAACTACAGGAAACTCATTCCGTCAGGCCGGGTTCGCCTTGGCTAGGTGTACTTATCACGGGAGGTGTGTCCTCGTCGGCGGCCACATCACGTAGCTGCGGCAAGTCGCGCAGCGCATTCAAGCCAAACCCTTGCAGGAAGCGCGGGGTAGTTCCATACAATACCGGGCGGCCCACCGTTTCAGCCTTACCCCGCATCTCAATCAGCTCCTTTTCAAGCAGCTTTTGTACCGCGTAGTCGCAGCCCACGCCACGAATCTGTTCGACGGCCGCTTTCGTAACTGGCTGTTTATAGGCGATGATGGCGAGGGTTTCGAGCATAGAAGTCGATAAACGTCGCCGTACGCTTTGTTTGACCAATGCTTCTATCACGGGCTGGTACTCCAGCTCCGTCAATAGTTGGTAGCCCCCGGCCACGGCCCTTACCCGAAAGGCCATCCCGGTAGTGGCTAGCTCCTCATCGATGCCGTTTAGAGTGTCGAGAATCTGCTCTGCCGTCAGGTCGGGCACGGTAAGCACTTCGCGGAGGCAAGCGCCAATCTGCTCCACCGTGATCGGCTCGGTGGCACAAAAAATAAGTGCCTGAACCCAAGGACGCAGATCGCGGGAATTCAACGGATAAAAATGTCCTAATCCCGCCGCGCCATTTTGGCTTCGATGCTGTGCTGGGTGTGCGGCACGGCCCGTAAACGCTCTTTGGGAATGAGCTTACCAGTGCCGATGCACACGCCGTAGGTACCGTTTTTAATTCTCGACATGGCGTTGTCGAGCTGCTGGATGAACTTCAACTGCCGGGAAGCAAGCTGGTTAAGGCTTTCCTTCTCAGCGGTGTCAGCTCCATCCTCCAAAACCTTGGCTGAAGACGAGGTTTGATCGGTTCCAGCCTCATTGCGGCGCGCCAACGTTTCCTTGATGTACTCTACTTCCTTACGGGCAGCAGTGAGCTTCTCTTGCAGGATAGATTCAAACTCGGCGAGGTCTTCGCGGGAGTAGCGGAAGGATTGTTCGTTTACCATAGTCCTGAAGCGGCAGAAAATTAGAAACTGGAATTGACCTCCGTTACTACCATGTTGTAAGGGCGCGCAAAAGTACCGCCTGCGAGCCGAAAAACCGTGGGTACGTTACTAGTGGTCAGTTGGTAGGAGTACTTACGCGTACGTTAGGCTGAAAGATATAGGCTCCAAGCGACAGCTTCTTTGGAGCAAGTGAGCCCGTAGGTTATAAAGCAAGCAGCCGGATAGCAGTTACAGCGGCCTCTACTCCTTTGTTGCCGTGTCGGCCGCCGCAGCGGTCTTGGGCCTGTTGCAGGTCGTTGGTGGTTACCAGACCAAAAACGACGGGTTTGTCAAACTTGAGGCTCACGGTTGTCAGACCCTGCGCCACGGCGTGGTTGATATAGTCATCGTGCTTCGTATCGCCGCGAATGACAACGCCGAGACAGATGACGGCGTCGATCTCCGGGCGTTGCGCCAGTCGTTGCGCGCCCAAGGTTAACTCAAACGAACCCGGTACGCGCAGCACCGTCAGGCATTCGGGGCGCACACCGTGTTGATGCAGGGTGTCGGCGGCGCCTTGCGCGAGGGCAGTGGTCAGCTCCGCGTTCCAATCGGCCACGACGAGGCCGAAGCGCCGATCGTGAACGTCAGGTAGCGACTCAGAGTCGTAAGCAGACAAATTATGCAGGGCAGAGGCCATGGGATGCAGTGCCAGCTGGCGTTGTTACAATCTTATGACAAAACGAAGGTTTGAAACCCCGTTTCGGACCGAACGACCAAGGGCCCGTTCCACGCTGCGCGGACCGGGCCGTTGCTCGTTCGGCACCAAGGTTTACTTCCCTGCCGTCATGGCCGCAGCGCGGGCGC
The DNA here is from genome assembly GCA_046590685.1 of Hymenobacteraceae bacterium. Lineage (GTDB taxonomy): Bacteria > Bacteroidota > Bacteroidia > Cytophagales > Hymenobacteraceae > JANNMJ01. The sequence goes on along the minus strand of JBKJUQ010000571.1, from coordinate 16,901 downwards.
GATAGCGCTTGGCATCGTTCGCCTCAGCCGCGCTTGGGTAGTCATTCAGAACGCGGTCGTAAGTCTTCGTAGCCTCCCCGTATTGGTTGGCCGCTTCGTAAGCGCCCGCAGCCTTCATCAGGTAGGCCGGCGAAAAGTAGGGATTCGCTTTGTACGTCGCTGCCTGGAGGTAAAGCTCAGCGGCTCGGTCCTTCTGGCCAAGCTCCATCGCGGCGTCGCCTTGCAGGCAATACGCCCGGGCTTGCAGCAGCAGATCATCAGACTTGAACTTTGCCAGATGCTCAGCCGCCTCCGCGAATTTGCCTTGCTTCAGGAGCACCGTACCTGCGTAGAAATGTGCCAGATTACCCGCTTTGGTTGAGCCATACTCATCGGCAATTTTGAGCAAGCCGGGGTTCTGTCCATCACCGCTCAGCGATTGATTGAGCGAGTCGGATTCGAAATAATTTACGGCGGTGAACATGGCGCTGTTGGCCTCTGCGTTCTGCCCGCTACGGTACTGCCAGAACAGGAAACCGCCAACGACTGCTATGATGAGCGCGGCAAGCACGCCGAACAGCAGGTTGCGGTTCGAACGGACAAACTCCTCCGACGCTTCGATACGCGTGGCCAGCGCATCGGCGTCTTCCAGTACCGACGGGCCACCAGCAACCGTGGGATCGTTGGGGTTAGCGGCGGCGTACTCGGCAGCGGCGCGGGCGGCTTCCTGCGCTTCGGGGTCGCCGAAATTAGGGTCGCGCTCCTGTAGCTCGCGCTCGCGCTGCTGTTCGAGGCGGATGCGGTCTTCGGGCGTCTGGTTGCGCGTCGACTTGGGCGTTGGGCCAGTCGGGCGTTGTGGGACGTAATTCTGGGGCTTGGCCATTGAGTTCAGCGGGGATATAAACGCGCAGCGGCGGCGGGTTAAGCTAAGGTGCCGGGCAGACGGGTTGTTCCCGAAGCAAAAAAGAAATACAAAAAAACACGAGAGCCTTCGCGGCTCGCGGCCCGGAAACAGTCCGGTGAGTTAGTCCTGAATGTAAGGGTAGTCGGTCTGCACGTACACGTCCTTGAACAACTCATCGGGCGTGGGATAAGGCGAAGCTTCGGCGAAATCTACCGATTGCAGAACGCGCGCTTTGATCTGCTCGTCAATCACCGCCAACTCGTCTTCGGTGGCGAAGGCCCGCGCCAGGATCGTGGCGCGCACGCTCTCGATGGGGTCCTGGTTGCGATAATCTTCGAGCTCGTCTTTCGTGCGGTACTTGGCGGGGTCGCTCATCGAGTGTCCCTTGAAGCGGTAGGTCTTGAATTCGAGCAGGGTCGGCCCACCGCCGGTGCGGGCGCGCTCGGCCGCGCGGGCTACGGCGGCGTGCACGTCTTCGCAACGCATGGCATTCACCGGCTCGGAAGGCATGTCGTAGCTTTCCCCCAGGGTGTAGAGCTCCGTCACATTTGAGGTGCGCTTTACCGAGGTGCCCATCGCGTAGCCGTTATTTTCAATCACGAAAATGACGGGCAGCTTCCAGAGCATGGCCATATTAAACGCTTCGTGCAGGGCCCCTTGGCGCACCGCACCGTCGCCCATATAGCACACGCAAAGGTTGTTGGTACCATTGTACTGCTCGGCGAAAGCGATGCCGGCCCCCAGGGGCACCTGCCCGCCTACGATGCCGTGGCCGCCTAAAAAGCCGACTTTTTTGTCGAACATATGCATCGACCCTCCCTTGCCCTTAGAGCAGCCAGTCGCTTTGGCCATCAGCTCTGCCATAATAGCATCGGGTGAGGTGCCGAGGGCGAGGGGGTGCGCGTGATCACGATACGCCGTGATCCATTTGTCTCCGGGTTGGCACGCACTCACCGCACCAGCGACGCACGCCTCCTGACCGATGTAGAGGTGGCAGAAACCCTTTATTTTCTGTTGCCCGTAGAGCTGCCCGGCTTTCTCCTCAAAGCGTCGCATGAGCAGCATCGACTCAAACCACCGCATGTACGTGGCCTTATCGAATGCTTCCACTACCGGAGAAGCGGATACGTTAGCTTGGCTGGCCGGGTCGTTTGACAAAGCTTTGCCATTGGTACCGCCGTTGGCGCTACCCGCGGGGGAAGTGGTTTTAGCACCGCGCCGCGCGGCTGATTTGACGGAGGTTTCGGCCATTGAGCTGGCGAGAAAGCAATGGGAAGAGTGGAATCAGGCGCTAACGCGCGGCGACCTTTGCAGGCCGTGCGGCTTACCGGTTTGGCGCCTGGTGAATTAGCCCGCGAAATTACGCAATTTCGGCCGTATGGCCGCACTCAGTGCCCCTGACTTTACCAACTTGCCTAAAGTGGTCGATTGCAGGTCTGTTCTGCTCCTTCTCTGAATGACCCTCGCTAGCCTCGACCTGCTGCTTTTTAAGAACTACGACGAGGCTCATTTGAGCTTTGCGCGGCACGTCAACTGCCTGACCGGGCCCAACGGCAGCGGCAAGACAAACTTGCTCGACGCTATTCACTTCCTGGCGCTCACGAAAAGTGCTTTTTCCAACACGGATGCGCTGAGCATCCGGCACGGCGCCACATATGCGATGATGCGCGGCCGGTTTATGGACGATGCCGCCGCTCCGGATCCAGCAGCTGAAGTTGCCACCAGCTTGGGGGCTGCCGCACTCGCACCGCTGGTTACCGATACGGTACAGGTAAATCTGCACGCCGCGCAAAAAAAGACGGTCCTGCTCAATCGCGTCCCCTACGAGCGGCTTAGTGAGCATATCGGCCGCTACCCGTTGGTTTTACTCTCACCGTACGACACAGACTTGGTGCGGAAGGACGCCGAAGAACGGCGACGATTTTTCGATGGCATCCTTTCACAGCGCGATCCGGCTTATCTCGACACGCTGCTGCGCTACAATGCGCTACTACGGCAGCGCAACGCGACGCTTAAGCTGTTTGCCGAGCGGCGGCGGACGGATTACGAGTTGTTGCTGGTCCTGGATGAGCAGCTCATTCCGCTCGGCCGTACCTTGAGTGAGGCCAGAGCCAAATTCCTCGTTGAGTTTGAGCCCCTTTTCCAGCGGCATTATGCCCACTTAACCGATGGAGCGGAAACGGTGGCGCTGACCTACCGCTCGCAGCTGGTGCCGGATGATTTCGGTGGGGATGTCGACTTCGCGACGTTACTAGCCGAAGCGCAGCGAGCCGATCTAGCAGCAGCGCGCTCTACGGTCGGCCCTCACCGCGATGACTTCGACTTCCTGTTGCTGCCTACTGCTGCGGGCTTCGATCAGTCGCCCCGCCCCGTTCGACAGTTAGGGTCGCAGGGACAGCAGAAATCCTTTGTCATCGCCTTGAAGCTGGCGCAGTTCGAGTTGCTCGCAGCGCGCCACCGGCGCAAGCCGCTGTTGCTACTCGACGATATTTTCGACCGGCTTGATGAGCGCCGCATTAGCCGCCTGCTGGCGCTGGTAGCCGATGGCACTTTCGGCCAGATCTTTCTTACCGATTCTCACCCGCATCGGGCTGCTGCATTGCTTCGGCCACTTACGTCTGACCTTAAGGAGTTCCGGGTAGAAAACGGGCAGGTGCACTTGGACGTTTAGTGGTAGTCTTACGCCGGGTATTTCTTCGGCGCGTTGTCCGTTGCCTTGCGGAGTGGGCTCTGCTTCCAAGGCTCTAAATTTGGGTAAGAGGTGGCTAGGGGCGCAGGGAAGCGTATCTTGTCTGTTCGTTTAAATACTCTTCTCTATGAAAATCATCAACTCCAGCCAGCGCAAAGCCGATGTTCAGTCGGTTGGCGAATCGCTTCAGGACCTCATTCGGGTATTTCGCTTGCAGGGCAAGCTAACGCAAACCCGCGTCCTGGAGGCTTGGCCAGAGCTGATGGGCCGCCCGGTTGCCCTTAAGACAACTGAACTGTACTTTCAAAATCGCAAGCTGTTTGTTCGGATCTCCTCGGCTCCGCTCCGCCACCAGCTATTTATGGGCCGCTCAGAAATCCTCCGCCGGGTAAATGAAGCTGCCGGGGATACGATCATTGATGAGATTGTCTTTCTTTAAGCTGCACTCGCTTTTGTAGCGGGTCGCGCTTCCAGAGTTTGATCTGGTTGCTGCTGGAGTTAAGCAGTGGTAGCGCAGTGGCCTTACTCACTCCCTTACCCTCATCCAACCTGCCGTCAGTTGTTTCTACTTCTGAATCGGCGAGTTGGCACTCCTTGCCCACAATCCATGAGAGGTCACAGGGGAGGTCCCGGTTTTTGAATTCCTGATTCGCGACCCCTGGCGAGTATATGTGGTGGCGCAGGAGGGCGAGTCGCTTCAACGCACCAGCATCTTCACCACTTCAGATCGAGCGGAGACTATCACCGATTCTCAAAATCAGGCTGGCCGCTGACTTCCTTTCCCGGACGCGTTGGCTATTGATTGACCGTCCTCTGATCTTGCGTGTAGGCGGAGCTCTGCGAGCAAGTTTCTATTCGCTTCTCTTCAACGATGCTGGAGCGCATTCCGCAGGGTGGGCCGACCTGGCGCGTCTCACCCAACTCGTGTTACTCCTGGCAGAGTGCACTGGCTGAGATCAACTAGCTCAGCCTAGCTCGATGTTCTGTGTTACCAAGGCTCAAGCGTGCTGCATTTCTGTGCTATTGGCAAGGAGTGTTCGCCTCTGACGAGTGACTAGCGAGCCTACCGAATGGGAACGCTTCGTCCAGCTTTGCCATCTTCGGATGTAACACTACGGCCTCTTTTAGTTGAGACTGTGCTAGTAGTGGCCCTTGGCTTACTAGCGCCATTTGTTACACGTTTGTTACAGTGTAACGCGCTTGTTTTGTTACAGTGTGTACTAACCCGGCGTTACAGTTGCTCGCGATTTATGCGTAGCTTTACAGCCTGTTATTACACTGCTCTTCACGCTATCTGTAACGCGTTTTTTCATGCTGCACCAAGGGGAAGCTCTGCAAGAAACCATCAAACAGAGCGGTTTCTCCGTTTCAAAGCTCGTCCAAGAGCTGGGAATTACGCGACCAACTATCTACCGAAAATTTAGAGAGTCCGTCCTTGAGGACACATTTGTAAAGCGTGTTCAGGACATTATTGGCCGCAGTGTTACACCTGACACCACACAACCGCTTTACACCAAGGACAACCTGATTGGCACGCTCGTTACGTCGCCTGTATCAACGGCTCTTAATACCATCGAAGAGTACGCTAAAGCGTTGATTTCCTTGCAGCAGAAACACATAAAGCTGCTGGAAGAATACAATGGTTTACTAATGAAGTACTACGGAAATCGCTGAAACGGGAGCGGACAAAATTGTTTCACGTGAAACAATTTTGTCACACAAGCCACCAGAAAGCCTTGGCTATTTTCCGTTTCCGAACGCCTGAAACCAGCCGGCAATCTGCGTTACGCACGCAGGCCCGGTGTGCGGCAACAACAGCAAAATGACGGCTAGGCCGTAGAGAGAACCTGTCAGATGAGCCTCGTGATTAATCCCATCGGGGGCCTGGCGACGGGCTTGCACGAAGGAAAAAGCGGCGTAAAGAGCGCCGAAAATGAAGCCTGGCATTTCAATCGGAATGAAGAGTAAGGACATTTCGCGGAGCGGACTCAGCACGATACTGGCAAAAAGGACAGAGGCCACTCCCCCACTAGCGCCTAACGAAGCGTAGTGCAGATTGCGCCGCTCAAGCCAAACTGTAGGTAGGTTAGCGATTATGATACCCCCGACAAAAATCACCACGACTGCGAATGCTCCGAGGGTCCGGCCAAAATAGAGGCGGCAAACCCGCTCGATTTCGAAGCCGAAGAACGTAAACGTGAAAAGGTTGAAGCCAAGGTGGGCGTAGTCCTTATGGATGAATCCTGAGGTAAGAACTCGCCACCATTCCCGGCGCTGCCACACTCGCGTAGGCTTGAGTAGGCAAGCGTCCAGTAAGGCTGAATCGCCCCAAGCCCAAAATGAAACGGCGATGGTGACGAGAAGCAACAGCAGGGAAGCTGACTTGAAAACCGTCGGCAGGACGAAGAGCAGTAGTGGCACGTGGAACACAGTGGAACGCAGGAAGGAAGCAGGAGGAGTGCTTGATCGGCTTAGTTAAACCGCTCGGTTCAGCAGCTCGTCAGTAAGCAATCGTAAGTCGGCTTTACTCGTTTCGACAACGGGTATGGCCGCCAGATGACTGAGTGCGTCAGTATAGATCTGCTCAATCAACGTCTCGGTCAGATCCCGGATCCCGATAGAATCAAACAGAGCGGTAACAGACTTCACCTTATCGGGTGGTGGTATAAGGGCGTTGGCTAAAAGATCGTTTAACTGCTCGCGCTCCAGACTCGGTAGCAGCGACTGGGCAGTAAGCAGCAAAAACGTCTTTTTGGCAGCAAGAATGTCGCCGCCAACCTGCTTACCGAACGTGGCGGCGTCGCCATAAACATCCAGCAAATCATCCCGAAGCTGGAATGCAATGCCGACCGCAGTGCCAAAGTAGCGCACATGCGCAGCCGCTTCTTCACTGGCGCCCGCTAAACGAGCGCCTAACTCAAGGGCAAATCCCAGTAAGACGGCCGTTTTCAGCTCTATCATGCGGAGGTACTCTTGCACCTGCACGTCTAGCCGACCCTCGAAAACCATATCCAGCTGCTGCCCTTCGCAAACTTCGGCGGCGACCGTCGAGAAACGTTTCAGCAACGGACGTAAGAGAGGCTCGGGCAGGCAATCGATAAAGGTCTCATAGGCTCGCACGAGCATAACGTCGCCACTCAAGATGGCCGTGTTGGCGTTCCATTGCTGGTGGACGGTGGCTTTACCGCGTCGCAAGGGCGCGGCATCCATCAAGTCATCGTGCATCAGCGTGAAGTTGTGAAAGACTTCGACAGCCAGCGCGGGCTTCACAAACGCGGCCACATCATCTACGAAAAGGCCGGCGCCGAGCAGGGTGAACAGAGGTCGAACCCGCTTGCCCCCAAGAGCCATGATGTACCGAACCGGATCATATAACTCCGGCGGCTCGGTACCATAATCAAGCGCCGGCAAAGCCGTATTGAGGAGGGAAGTGTAAGCGGCAATGGACACGATAAGAAAGACAAAAGGCTCTACCGGAGGTATTGCAAAGGTAATCGGCCCGGCCCCCGAGGATTCGGAAGCCGGGCCGGCACAAAAAAACGAAGGAAGAAGGACCGCTAAGAGCGCACTAAAGCCAAATCAATGGTTCGATCCGTTAGGTTAGCTGCCATCACCTTGACCCGCACTTTATCGCCGAAACGAATGACTCTGCCAGACTTCCGACTAACCAGCCGGTAGTTCTCTTTATCAAGCTCGAAGTAATCACCGGGAATGTCCGATAAGCGAATCATCCCCTCGCACTTGTTCTCTTCAATCTCCACAAACATTCCCCACTCGGTGACACCGGATACGACGCCGGTAAACTCCTGCCCGATGGCGGCCTGCATGTACTCAACTTGTTTGTACTTGATAGAGGCCCGTTCAGCATCAGCCGCCCGCTTCTCCATCTCCGACGAATGGCGGCATTGCAACTCGAGAGCTTCTTTCTCGACCGAACTGCCACCACTGAGGTAATGGGCAAGCAGGCGATGAGCAAGCATATCCGGGTAACGCCGAATGGGTGACGTAAAGTGGGAATAGTGCGCGAAAGCCAGTCCGAAATGCCCATCCGGGCGAGTGGTATAGATAGCTTTCGCCATCGTGCGCACCGCTAAGGTCTGGAGCATATTGGCTTCGGGCTTACCCGCCGACTTCTCCGTCAGCCGGTTGAGCTCGGCAGAAATATCCCCCTCAGGATCGAGCTTATAGCCAAATTTATTGACAAACTGCGCGAACGTCGACATCCGATCTTCATCCGGAGCGTCGTGCACACGGTAGACCATCGGTAGCGGTTCAGCCTGGCCTTTAGAGCGTTTGTTAAAGACGAACTCAGCAACCCGCTTATTGGCCAGCAGCATAAATTCCTCAATGAGCTTGTGAGCATCCTTACGCTCTTTGACGTAAACGGATACCGGCCGGCCTTCCTCATCGAGCCGAAACTTGACTTCCGTCGTCTCGAACGAGATGGCTCCCCGCCGGAACCGTTCGGCCTGAAGCTGTTTGGCAAGGCCATTCAGCAGGTTGATTTCCTCGGCTAAGTCGCCAGTACCCGTTTCGATCCGTTCCTGCGCTTCTTCGTAGCTAAAGCGACGAGCGGAATGAATGACCGTCCGGCCAAACCACTCACTGTGCAGCTTGCCCTGCAAATCGAGCTCAAATACGGCCGAGAAGGTACACTTAGTCTCGTTGGGCCGCAGCGAGCACAGGCCATTAGACAGGCGCTCGGGGAGCATCGGCACCACCCGGTCTACTAAATACACAGACGTAGCACGACGGTCGGCCTCCGCTTCAAGCTGCGATCCAGGACGAACATAGTGCGTAACGTCAGCAATGTGGACGCCAACTTCTACGTGCCCATTCGGCAAGTACCGCAGCGAAAGCGCATCGTCGAAATCCTTCGCATCCGCCGGGTCGATCGTGAAGGTTAGCACATCACGGAAGTCGCGACGGCTAGCGATCTCGGCAGCGGAAATTTCGGCGGGAATGGCGTCTGCCTCAGCTTCAACTTCTTCCGTGAAATCACTCGGCAGATCAAACTCCGCCAGGATTGCGTGCATCTCAGCGTTGTGCTGGCCAGCGGGCCCGAACACTTCCTGCACTACTCCAACGGGGGCAAACGCAGGATCATCAGGCCACTGAATCACCCGAACCAGTACTTTATCGCCGTCATTCGCGCCGTTGAGGTTAGCTGGATCAACCACGACGTCGAAGTACATCTTGCGAAAATCGGGTACGATGAACGTCTCATATTGCCCCCGGACGATGCGCCCAACGAGTGTTTCCCGCTTACGCTCGACAATCTCGACTACCTCGCCGGTCGGACGGTTATCATCGTCACTACCCCGGCCTCTACCCCGACCAGCGCGGGGGTCAGCTTTACGCTGGGGACGCAGACGAACGCGCACAATGTCGCCCTGCATGGCGAACCGGAGACGGTCGGTGAAGACCCGCACATCCGTCACCGAATCATCGCTGATGACGAAGGCAAATTTCTGATTTGCCAGATCGACCCGACCTGTGATTATATCAGCGTCTGCGCTGGGGGTACGATGCCGATGTTCGACATCAGGAATCGCCACGGCTGATTTGGGCGTACGGCGCAACGCGAATTCGTTGTTTTCAAGCTGCACCACCTGTCCCGACTGAGTTAGCTCCGCCAACTGGTCAGTGAGTAGCTGCCGGCCATACTTATCGTTGAGGGTGAGCCGACGGGCCAATGATTTAAACGTGACAGCTTGGCCAGGCTCTTCCTCGGCGAAAGCCCTTAGTACCGCACGTCCAGTAAGCAGCGGGGGACCATTAGGAGCTGCATCGGCGGAAATTTCGCCGGATTGGCGACGCGATTGGCGTTCGCCGCCCGGAGCTGACGACCGGCCACTGCGCTGGGCGGGGCGGTCAGATGGAGTTGATTTTTTTTGCATCGAGAAAGAAAGTAGTCCGGTCGGGGCGCATAGCAGCCAGTAAAGCGAAAGGACTAAAAAGAAGAAAACAAGCCTATAACGGCAAACTTACGAGAAGGTGCGCTTGTAGTGAAGACGGTCTATTTCACGTGGAAATAACACCAGGCGAACAAGCAAGTTTCAGTTACCTGCGGGCACTGACTCAGTTTGTATACACCGGCCAAGCTAGGTCTATTCAGACTGGCTCAGCTTTAGGGACAGCAGCGAGCAGGGTACGGGTATAAAGATGTGCTGGTGCAGCAAAAACTAAGTCAACGGGCCCTGTTTCAACGATTTTACCCCGCTGCATCACGGCAACACGATCGGCAATGAACCAGGCGACGTTAAGGTCGTGCGTGATAAAGAGCATGCTGAGCCCTAAGTCACGCTTAAGCTGATTCAACAGATTAAGGACCTGCGCTTGCACAGAAACATCCAGCGCCGATACAGACTCGTCGCAAACGAGGACTCTTGGTTCGAGTGCTAACGCTCGCGCAATGCATAAACGCTGACGCTGGCCACCCGAGAACTCGTGTGGGTATCGTCCAAAGTGTTCCGAACGCAAACCAACGCGCTCCAACAGGTCGAACGCCCGCGCTCGGCGGGCTACCTCGGTGCCGTGTAAGTCGTGAACCTGCATAGGTTCAATAAGCGCCGAGCCCGCAGTCTGCATCGGATCGAGAGCGGCAAGCGGATCCTGAAAGATTAGCTGCACCTGCCGGCGGTAACGGCGCCAGCGGGTAGCAGTAAAACCCAGTAAATTTTCCTCACCAAAAAGGATGGAGCCAGCTGTGGGCTTAGTCAAACCGAGCAGTACCCGGCCGAGGGTGCTTTTACCACAGCCCGATTCACCAACCAGAGCCAGCGTCTCGCCCGCCGCTAGAGTCAGACTTATCCCATCGAGGGCCGTTACGAATTCGGTAGCGCGCGAAAAAACTCCGGCCTTCACCGGATAACGGACCACAAGATCGTGGGCGGCAATCAAGGGAAGGCTCTCAGCAGGTTGGTTGGGGCGAGAGTAACCAGGAAGTGGAGTAGGCACACCGTCTGACGGGACCAGCAGAAAATCGGCTACCGTCGGGAGGACGGCCAAACGCTGGGCGGTGCGCTGGGGCCGACACGCGAGCAAGCCGCGGGTATAGGGGTGTTGCGGATTACGAAACACGTCGCTTACCGAGCCGCTTTCGACCAGTTCGCCCTGGTAAAGCACCAGCACTCGGTCCGCGATCTCGGCCACCACTCCTAAGTCGTGTGTGATGAAGAGCAGCGCCGCATCGTGGCGGGCGCGCAAGTCGGCAAGCAGTTGCAGGATGCGTGCCTGCACCGTGACATCGAGGGCCGTCGTCGGCTCGTCGGCAATGAGCAGCGACGGGTTGCAGGCCAGCGCCATCGCAATCATCACGCGCTGTTTCTGCCCGCCGGAAAGTTCGTGGGGATACGCTTGGGCGGCGCGGGGCGGGTCTGGCAAGCCCGCATCCACGAGTAGCTCCAGCGCGCGCTGCCGAGCACCAGCGGGCGAAAGCTGCAGATGGTGACGGAGTACCTCCGCGATCTGCTCACCGCACCGGTGAACCGGATTGAGTGACGACATCGGCTCCTGAAATATCATAGCCACCTCACGGCCGCGCAGTTGCTGAAACTGCTTTTCAGGAGTTGTTAATAAGTCCACTTGGCCAAACTGCGTTGACTCGAATGCTGCTTGACCTATTAGCCGCGCGCTACCGCCCAACAAGCCCATCAGGGCGAGGGATGTTACGGACTTACCCGAGCCCGACTCCCCAACCAATGCTACCGTCTCGCCCCGGTGCAAATCAAAGGAGATGCCCTTCACGGCTTCCGTGCCACCGAAGCGGATGCGGAGGTCGCGAACGCGGAGTAAGGTCGGCGTACTCACGGCGTGATTGCGGCCGTACGCTGCTCCTCCCCTTCCACAGCTACGTGGCCGTGTGGAAAAAAGCGCTGCTGATTAAACAGAATAAATATTACTCCGCAGAATATAGCCGCATCAGCCACGTTGAAAATCGGCCACAGAGCGATCGACGTCCCACCTACTACTGGCCACGCGTGAGGCAGTGTGCCCTGCCATAGATCGAGGTAGAACATATCGATCACCTGCCCATAAAACGCCCGCATCGGGGCACCAAATGGAGAGTTTTGGTATATAAAACCATAAAACAATGAATCTATCAAATTTCCGATAGCCCCACCGAGAATCAGCCCACCACACCAAAGCAAACCCGCGGGCGCCCGACGACGCCACAGCAGCCAGAGATAGTACCCGATACCGACCATCGCGAAGAGTCGAAACGTCGACAGGATGAGCTTTCCGTAGACGGAACCCAGCTCCACGCCGAAAGCCATTCCCGGGTTAAGGGTATAATGGAGCTTAAACCAATCGCCTAGCAGCGGGATTTCTCCGGCTGGCCCCATCAGCATTCGCGTGTGGGTCAAGTACTTAACCAGTTGGTCAAGAAGAATAATACCGGCCGCGAGCAGATAGTAGCGGGCCGGTGAATGGCTGGATGGCCTGGTGGTAGATCCCACAAATTCAGTAAATTTTCGCCTGTTCTCCCAGGTTGTAAGGGCAGAAATAGCGAACGGATGTACTAACTATTAACTGACAACTTCGAGCTGAACGCCAACCTCATACTCGTCAAAAAGCAGAGTGGAGGTGGCGGCCACGTTGGGCAAGGTTTCGAGGATGACGGCCTGCACTTCGCTGCGGACAATATCGCCGTAAGCCGCTACTGCCCGATTGATTTCGGGCTGAGAATCAGCGAGACGAACCCGGATGCGGTCCTGCACGTCGAGGCCCGAGTCTTTGCGCAAGTTCTGAAGGCGGTTAACGAGCTCTCGCGCCACCCCTTCGAGTCGTAACTCGTCGGTAAGCGTCAGGTCAAGGGCAACCGTGACGCCGTTTTCAGTGGCGGAAGCGTAACCGGGCACGTCTTCGGTGCGGATGTCTACGTCCTCGGGTGTAAGCGTTTCCGGCGCGCCGTCTACTTCTACCTGGAAAGAGCCCGTCGTTTCCAGGACATCAATCTCGGCGCGGGTCAACGCCTGAATGGCGGCCGTGGCGGCTTTCAGGCGAGGACCGAAACGCTTGCCGACCGTTTTGAAATTCGGTTTCGCATTTTTGATGAGCAGATTGGCCTCACGGCCGACTGGTTCTACTGCCTTCACGTTGAGTTCGGCGGCGATGAGGTCGGCCACGGCGCGCAAATCGGTGGCGGCGGCATCGGTCAGCACCGGCACTAACAGGCGCGGCAGCGGCTGCCGCACCTTGATGGCTGCCTTTTTCCGTAACGCGTGCCCCAGCGAACACACCTGCTGCGCAAGTGCCATCCGGGATTCCAGGGCGGTATCGATGAACTCAGTCGCGATTGGCGCTAACAATGAAAGGTGCACCGAGTCGGGCGCCAGCGGGGTGTTGCGTTCCACAGCCTCGGGCCGCAGATGCTGGGTCAGATTCTGATACAGCCACTCGGCGAAAAACGGCGCGATAGGAGCCATCAACTGACCTACGACCAGCAGGCACTCGTGCAGCGTTTCGAACGCGGCTTGCTTGTCGGGCGTGAGGTCGCCTTTGCGGAAACGGCCGCGCGAGAGGCGCACGTACCAATTGGACAGCTGGTCGGTGGTAAAGTCCTGAATGGCACGAGCGGCTTTCGTCGGGTCGTAGCCGTCGTAGTGGCCGCGCACTTCGCCTACCAGCGAGTGCAGCTTACTCAGAATCCAGCGGTCAAGCTCCGTCCGCTCGCTGATCGGCACCAGATCGGACTCTCGTACCTGAAAGCCGTCGAGGTTGGCGTAAAGCGCGAAGAAGGCATATGTGTTGAGCAGCGTGCCGAAAAAGCGGCGCTGCACTTCCACGATGCCGGCGGGGTCAAATTTCAGGTTCTCCCACGGCGGCGCGTTGGCGATCATATACCAGCGCGTGGCGTCCGGGCCGTACTGCGCAATGGTGGCAAACGGGTCCACGGCGTTGCCGAGCCGCTTGCTCATCTTATTACCCTCTTTGTCGAGCACCAGGCCGTTGGCGATCACGTTCTTGAACGCCACCGAATCCTCCAGCATCACGGCCAGCGCGTGGAGCGTGAAAAACCAGCCCCGCGTCTGGTCCACGCCTTCGGCGATGAAGTCAGCGGGGAAGTTCTGGCGGAATTTCTCGCCGTTTTCGAGCGGGTAGTGCCACTGCGCGTACGGCATCGCGCCCGAGTCGAACCAAACGTCAATCAAATCCAGCTCGCGGCGCATGGGCTGGCCCGACGCACTCACCAACACGATCTCGTCGACGTACGGTCGGTGCAGGTCGAGGCCCTGGTGGCCACCCTCGCGGGTCGCGAGGTGGTGCTCGTCGAGCGTATCGTGGTCCATCAAGCCCGCCTGCACGGCTTTCCTGATCTCGGTCCGCAGCTCCGCTACTGAGCCGATGCAGATTTCCTCGGTGCCATCCTCCGTGCGCCAGATGGGGAGCGGGGTCCCCCAGTAGCGCGAGCGACTGAGGTTCCAGTCGACCAGGTTTTCGAGCCAGTTGCCGAAACGGCCGGTGCCGGTGCTCTCGGGCTTCCAGTTAATGGTCTTGTTGAGCTCAATCAGGCGATCCTTGACGGCCGTAGTGCGGATAAACCACGAGTCGAGCGGGTAGTACAGCACGGGCTTATCCGTGCGCCAGCAGTGCGGATACGGGTGCTCGTACTTCTCGACTTTAAAGGCGCGTCCCCGTTGCTTGAGGTCCACGGCCAGGTCCACGTCGAGGTTCGGAAACGCTTTCTCGTCTGCGCCCGTGTAGTTTTTCACGTAGCGCCCGGCCCATTCGCCCATTTGCGGCACGTACTTTCCGGTGCGGTCAACGATAGGGGTTTCGCGACCGTCAGCGTCCGTTACCATCAACGCCGGCACGCCGGCCTGCTGCGCGGCCCGGAAGTCATCGGCGCCAAACGTGGGCGAGATGTGCACTACGCCGGTACCGTCCTCCGTCGTCACGAAATCAGCGGCGATGACGCGGAAGGCGTTTTCCACATCGGCGGGCTGCACGATGGGGAAAAGCTGCTCGTAGCGTAGGCCGACGAGGTCGCGGCCGGTCACTTCGGAGAGTTTTTCCCAAGCCAACAGCTTCTTATCACTCTCGGGGTAGGCGGCAAGTGCCCCCTCCCCTTTCTCCGGGAAGTACCGGCTTACGAGGTCTGCCGCGAGCACGACCGTTGCGGGTTGGTGGGTGTAAGGGTTGAACGTACGCACTACCACGTAGCGGACGCCCGCGCCGACGGCGAGTGCGGTGTTAGCAGGCAGTGTCCAGGGGGTCGTCGTCCACGCCAGGATGAACAGCTCCGTTGCTCCCGCTTCGGTGGCCAGCAAACGGAGCCTGTTACTCTCCGGAGTATCGGTTACGCGAAACATCGCCACTACGGTCGTGTCCTTCACGTCGCGATACGTCCCGGGCTGGTTGAGCTCGTGCGACGACAAGCCCGTGCCGGCGGCCGGCGAGTACGGCTGAATCGTGTAGCCTTTGTACAGCAACCCCTTATCGTAGAGGCGCTTGAGCAGGGCCCAGCAGCTCTCGATGTACTCGGCCTCAAAGGTGATGTACGGGTTCTCCAGATCGACCCAGTAGCCCATCTGCTCGGTCAGCTCGTCCCATTCGCCCTTGAAGCGCATCACGGTTTCGCGGCAGCGGCGGTTGTACTCCTCCACCGAGATCGACTTCCCGATATCTTCCTTCGTGATCCCCAGCTCCTTCTCGACTTGCAGCTCAACGGGGAGGCCGTGGGTATCCCAGCCGCCTTTGCGCTCCACGCGGCGGCCCAGCAGGGTTTGGTAGCGGCAGAAGATGTCCTTCACCGTCCGGGCCATTACGTGGTGGATGCCGGGGGTGCCGTTGGCCGAGGGGGGGCCTTCGAAGAAAACGAACGATTGGTCGGCGGGGCGCTCGTCCACGGAGCGGCGGAACACGTCGTGCTCGGCCCAGAAGGCGCGCATCTCGCGGGCCATCGCGGCGTAATCGAGGGGTGAGGAAGCTACGGGATACATTTTCTAATGTGCGAAGGTGGACAATGTGTGAATGTGCGAATGCCTTCTGTGCGCGCTTAGTTATTCGCACATTGTTCACATTCGCACATCCACACATTAATTAATGACTCCGTGGTCGCCGAAGGCTGCTGACTTGGGCAGCCGCAGGCGGCCGAGGTCGTTGTCGCGGTCGTCGTCCTCTTCGTGGTACGTGTCGTCGTAGTGGCGTAGTAAGCCAAGGTCTTCGTCGGCACCGTGCTCGAAGGTGACGAGCAGCGACGGGAGCAGGATCAGGTTGGAGAAGTTGGTAATCAGCAGCGAGGCACTCATCAGGATGCCCAGCGCCTTGGTGCCGCCAAACTCGGAGAAGGCAAAGATGGAGAACCCGATCAGCAGCACCACTGACGTGTACAGCATAGAAGTACCCGCCTCGGAGAGCGTCGCGGAGATGGCTTCGCGTACCCGCCCGCCGTTCACGGCCATTTCCTGGCGGAACTTGGCGAGCAGGTGAATCGAGTTATCCCCATCAATCCCCAGCGCGATCACGTAGATCAGCGCCGTCGCGGGTTTGAGTGGGATGCCGAAAAAGCCCATCAGCCCCCCCGTCAGCACTAACGTAATCAGATTGGGGAGCAGTGTGAAGCCAACAGCCTTGATCGAGCGGAACAGAATCAAGACCACGAGGGCTACCAGCGCGAACGCCCAGACTAAGCTTTCCTTGAGCGTACTGATGAGGTACTCGTTGCCCTTCGTGAAGATAACGGTCGTGCCCGTCAGGTGCACGTCCATGCCAGTGCCGTTGAAAATCTCCTTGATCCGGGGCTCAATCTTGAGGCGCAACAGCGTATCGAGGTTGCGCGAGCCGATATCGGCGATCTTAAGCGAGATGCGGGCCCGCTGCCCCGTGGAGTCGACGAAAGACCGGAGAAGCTTGTTGTTGCCGGACTTGGTTTGCTGCGACTTCTGGAGGTAGCTCAGGATGAAGTATTGCTCGTTCTTCTCGGGGAGCCGGTAGTTGGCGGGGTCGCCGTTATAGAACGCCTGCGTCGCGGCCTTCAGGAACGAGACGATGCTGACGGGGGCCGTAACGGTAGGCTCCTGACGGAGGAAGTTCTCGAAACGATCGATCCGTTCCAGGTTTTTGAGCTTGAGAATTCCGCGCTTTTTGCCGGTGTCGATCACGACCTCCAACGGCATCACCCCATTGAAGTGCTGCTCAAAAAATTTCAGGTCGGAATTGACGCTCGAATCCTTCGGCAAATCGTCCACCATATAACTCACGGCCCGTATCTTTTGGATACCAAGAGCCGAAAGAGCTACCGCTACTACGGCGATGATATACACCGTCGTGCGTTTATGGAGTACTACGTCCTCAAAAAATTCGAGTAATTTCTTTAACGGC
>JBKJUQ010000097.1:0-4112 GCA_046590685.1 Hymenobacteraceae bacterium | reverse complement strand
GGATTCGGAGTCAATGTACGAGATGGCTCGTACCGCGAAGCTCCAGCTTCGCCCGGCGCGCGGCGTGAAGCGAAGCTGGAGCTTCGCGGTACGGCCGTACACTAACCCTAAATCCGCATTAAGTACTCCAGCAGAAATAACCGATAAGGGTGTCAGTGCGAGGAGGCGCTGCGGTTGCGAGCGGAGCGCGGCCAAGCAATCCTCGTTTGCTTGGCGCGGCGGTGGAGCGTCACGGAGCAAACGAGGATTGCTCCGCTCCGCTCGCAATCACAAGTACCTTGTTTCGTTAGGCACGAGTGCATAAGGCACAAAACGCCCAGGCGGCCCAAGAAGCAGTCCCGGCGAGCCGGCCCCTCCTCTGTCGTCCGCGTAGCCGAAGGGGCCTACCCAAACCGGCCGTGCGGTAGTCGGGGTGACGTGACCGGTCGGTGCGGTTGCCGCGCGGCAACCGCACTGACCGAATCAAAAAAAGCATTCATCCGCCCTATTTTTCCGTAACTTACAAGCGTTCTGCCGACGTCGCCCGCTGGTGGGCACCGACGCCGGGATGCAGCAACAGTTGGCCAAAAACTCCGATGACCGAAAATAAGGACCGCTACCGCATCCTCGTCGAAAGCAGCCTCGATCCGTTGGTGCTGCTCGACCTCACCGGCCAGATCACGGACGCCAATGTCGCGATGGCTACCGCGAGTGGTCTCGCTGCCAAAACGCTGATCGGCTCCGCCTATTCCTCGTTCTTCACCGAGCCCGAGAAAGTTCGCGATTTCGTGCAGCAGCTGTTCGGGAATGCCCCCGTGGTCGATATCCCGCTCACCTTGCAGCACCGCCACGGCACCGTCACGGAGGTCTACCTCCACGGCTCCACCTACCACAATGCGGCCGGGCAGGTGCTCGGGGCCGTGCTCATTGCCCGCGACAGGGCGGAGGCGGAGCTAAAAATGGCCGAGCAGCAGCGCATCGCCAGCAAGGAGCTCGCCTTGCAGCATGCGGAACAGGAAAAGCGCGCCGCCGATCTGCACATCGCCAGCTACGCCCGCGGCCTGATCGAGGCGAGCCGCGACCCGCTCATCACCATCAGCCCGGAGGGCAAGATCACCGACATGAACCGGGCGATGGTGCAGATCACGGGCCGCGACCGCGACCGGCTGCTGGGCTCCAACTTCTGCCAGTATTTCACCGACCAGCAGCTGGCGCGCGGCGTCTACGAAGACGCGTTTGCCAACGGCTACGTGGCCGACGCGCCCCTCACCCTGCGCCACAAAGGCGGCAAGCTCACCGATGTGCTCTTCAACGGGTCGGTATACACCAACGACGCGGGCGCGGTGGTGGGCGTGGTGATCGTGGCCCGCGACGTGACGGAGCAGAAGCGCATCGCCACCGAGCTGCGCATCGCCAAGGAGGCCGCCGAGGAGGCCGTGAAAGCGAAGCAGCAGTTTCTCTCGAACATAAGCCACGAGATTCGCACGCCGATGACCGCGATCATCGGGTTTACGAAAGTGGTGCTCAAAACTGACCTGACGGCCAATCAGCGCGAATACGTAAGCGCGATCAAAATCAGCGGCGACGCGCTGATCATGTTCATCAACGACATCCTGGACCTGGCCAAAGTCGACGCCGGCAAGATGACCTTCAAGAAGCTTCCCTTCAAGCTGGCATCCTCGATCTCGGCGATGATGCACCTGTTCGAGCGGAAAATCCGCGAGAAGAACCTGGAGCTGGTGCAGGAATACGATGCCCGCATCCCGGAGGTGCTGCTCGGCGACCCAGATCGGCTCCATCAGGTCCTCATGAACCTGCTCAGCAATGCCGTCAAGTTCACCACCCGCGGCCGGATCAGCGTCAGCGTCCGGCTGCTGTTGCAGGACGCCGATCAGGCCATCATCGAGTTCGCCGTCACCGATACCGGCATCGGCATTGAAGCCTCGAAGCTGGGCCGCTTGTTCGAAGATGCTCAGCAGGCGACCACCGGCACCACCGACACCACCCGCCTGTACGGCGGAACCGGGCTCGGCCTGGCGATCGTCAAAAACCTGATCGAACCGCAGGGCGGCTCCATCAACGTGCGGAGTACCTTCGGCGAAGGCTCCACCTTCAGCTTTACGCTGGGCTTCAAGAAGACGCTCGAAAAAGCCGACCCCGAAACCGATGCGTCAGTGCCCCTGGAGGTAGACCTCCGGGATGTGCGGATTCTGGTCGTGGACGACATCGCGATCAATCAGCTCCTGATGCGGACGCTGCTGGAAGACTTTGGCTTCCAGATGGAGGTGGCCGACAACGGCCAGATCGCCATCGAGAAGCTGCGCACAACCACCTACGACCTGATTCTGATGGACTTGCAGATGCCCATCATGAACGGGTTCGAGGCCACCGAGTACATCCGTACCACCCTCCAGCTGCGCACCCCCATCATTGCCCTCACGGCCGACGTGACGACCGTGGACGTCGAGAAGTGCCGGGCCGTGGGGATGAACGATTACATCTCCAAGCCGATCGACGACAAGCTCCTGTACCGCAAAATCATCAAGTACCTCAAGGCCCCCGACGATACGCAAAACCTGGCGGAACCCCTGCTGGCCACCAGTTCGGAAAGCCCCGATAGCCGGCAGTCCCAGCAGCTGACCTACGTCAACTTCGATTACCTGCAACGCATCACGAAGACCGATGCCCGCATGGCCCAGATGATCACGCTCTACCGGCAGGAAGTGACCCAGCTCGTGGAGGAGATGAAAACGGCGCTGGAGCATCAGAACTGGGTGGCCCTCCGGAGTGCGGCCCATTCGCTCATTCCCACGTTCGTGATGGTCGGGATCAACCCCGAGTTTGAAGATATGGCGAAAGCCATTCAGGCCCTCGTCGACGATCAGCTCGAGCGCCAGCCCGCCGCCGCCGTCAGCGACCAAGTGATGACGTTCCTGCGCATCATGTTCTCCCGGATCGCAACGGTGTGCGCCCGCGCCGCCGAAGAGCTCGACGAAAAGCTGCGCCTGCTCGCCTTGCCGCTCACCCCCGAGCAAATGCTAGCCGGCGGGCGGCGGCACCCCGCCGCCAAAGCTCAGCCACTTGTTAATTGACCTTTGCGAATGACGGGTGCTGGCCAAAGCACCTGGTCAAAGAGGGTACCCTGCTCGCGGCGGGAGCGAAAACGAACCGCCGGTATTCACGGGCAGAAAAAGAAAGCCAGCAGGACTTACGCACGCCGCGAAAACCGGCTTGGAAACGCGGTTTTGGCGGTCCCGGAGGGATTACCCATTTCGACCAGTGCGTAAGTCCTGGTCAGGAAAAAGAAGCGGGAAAGAAAGCCCGTTTTCAGCCGTTGCTGGGCATTCCTTCTTTTTCCGGGCTAGACCGGAAAAAAAGAAAGCCCGAAGGAGGCGCGGCTAAATTGCCCGTTCCGGTACCGGCGCTGGCCTACCTTGCCCGTACGTAGCTACAACAACCGCGCGCCTGCCTGATGTCTGCTGATTCGGAATACCATACCTCGGAGCTACCGGCCATTCGCCTGCTCGAAACCCTCGGCTACGCCCACCGGGAAGGCAAGGCGCTGGCGGCCGAGCGGGCCGATACCACGCAGGTGGTGCTGGCCGGGCGGCTGCGGGCGGCCATCGCCCGCCTCAACCCCACCCTCGACGCGGCGAATCAGGAGCGGGCCTTCCTACGGATCACCAGCGTAGTCGGCACCTCCCTGCTCGACATCAACGAGCAGATCTGGAAGCTGCTGCGCGGCGGCACCGACGGCCTCACCCTGCCGCAGGAGACGGCCGGCCAGCCGGCCTTCGTGCCCGTGCGGTTTCTCGACTACGATCAGCCCGCCCACAACGACTGGCTGGTGGTGAGCCAGCTGCGGGTCCACGGCAAAGCCCAGCACTCGGTGCCCGATCTGGTGCTGTTCGTCAACGGCCTGCCGCTGGTGGTGCTGGAGTGCAAGGCCGCCGGGGCCACTAATGCGGCCGCTACCGCCATCAACGATCTGATCCGCTATCAGGAATTCTCGGAGCGGCTCTTCCTCTACAACCAGATCTGCGCGGGGCTGTGGGGGGTGGGTGCCCGCTACGCCGCCATCGGGGCGGGGGCGGGCGCCTACGCGGCCTACAACGACACGACGGACGATGCCG
>JBKJUQ010000391.1:0-7833 GCA_046590685.1 Hymenobacteraceae bacterium | reverse complement strand
GGGGCCGTTGGCGTTGTCTGCCGCGCTAACCGGCGCTGGGGGCTACTTTCGGCCCGCCTCCCATCCTTTCTCCTTTCAATTTTTCAGATGCTGAATCAGGAAGAGTTTCGCAAGTTTGCCGTCAAGGGCCAGGGCCTGAGCGGTTTGGGCGTGGATGAATATCTGCGCTTCGTGAGTAACCAACCGATGGCGGCCATCGCGGCCGGCTCGGCCAGTCCGTCCGGGATGACGCGCTCGATCATTGAAGAGCGTCCGACCAACTTCCGCGAGATCGACGTGTTCTCGCGCCTGATGGCCGACCGGATCATCTTCCTCGGCACGGGGGTCGATGATTTCATCGCCAACGTCATTACGGCGCAAATGCTGTTTCTGGAGTCGGTTGACGCCAAGAAAGACATCCTGATGTACATCAACTCGCCGGGCGGGAGCGTGTACGCGGGCTTGGGCATCTACGACACGATGCAGTACGTGAACCCTGACGTAGCCACGATTTGCACGGGCCTGGCGGCTTCGATGGGCGCGGTGCTGCTGTGCGGCGGCGCGGCGGGCAAGCGCAGCGGCCTGCCGCACTCGCGGGTGATGATTCACCAGCCGAGCGGCGGGGTGCAGGGGCAGTCGTCGGACATCGAGATCACGGCGCGCGAGATTCTCAAGCTCCGTAAAGAGCTTTACGACATCATCGCGCAGCACTCGGGCAAGACGTACGACGAGGTGCACCTCAACTCCGACCGCGACTACTGGATGCGCGCCGACGAAGCCAAGGAATACGGCCTGATCGACGAAGTGCTCGACCGGCACAAGCCGGAGAAGGAGAAGAAGTAAGCCTTCGGTTCTCAATAGCCCAAACGGCCGGTGATGCGCTGATGAGCGGGTGCGACTTAGCGCGGGGGGTGAAGGACGCGCTGAAATTGTTGAACGACAAGCTGAAAATTTATAGCGACGAACCGTGATTGCTTAACGACAGGTTGCAAATGATTAACGACAAGTTGTAAATCATTAACGACACGCTGCGGATAATTAACGACACGCAGTAAATCATTAACGACACGCTGTGGAAATTTAACGACACGTCGTAGAAGACTAACGACAGGATGTGAAAGATTAACGACGCGCCGATAGTGCCTAACGATAGGCCAAGGATGACAGACGACGCGATGGCAAGTAACGAGGACAATGGGATGGATTAGAGGCCAAGCCGTACTTTCGTCGCCTTCTCCTCGGTGATTTTATGAGCGCTTCACTCCCTGATTCCGAAGATGCCCCGGTGATGGCTTTCGCGCAGCGGTTGTGGGAGCGCGATCATCCGGTGGTGGAGCCGGTGCGCTTCGACCGCACCAGCGTGTTGCGGCGCCTGGAAGCCGGGGTTGCCGCGCGCAAGCTGTCGCCGATGGTGGACGGGCGGGCGCGGCTGGCGGAGCTGCTGTACGAGTTTCTGGCGGTGGGCGAATGGCGGGCGGTCGACCTGAGCGCGCGCCTGGGGTGGGGGGAAACGAGTACGCGCCGCTGCCTGCGAACCGTGTGCGCTGCGGGCTTGATGGCGCGTACGCCCGACGCCGCCGACGGCCGCATTATCCGGTACGCGCTGACGCGGGCGGGCGAAGACTGGGTCCAGACGCTGGTGCAGGCGCCGCAGAAAGGGACGGAGGGGCCGGTGAAGGCGGATTCTGGCCGTGACTTAACTTCACAGTAGCACCCAGCAATTATGCACCACCTACTGCTTTACCTTTCCTGTGTCAGTCTTCTGGGATCAATTGGCTGCGAGCAGCGTCGATTGCTACCTAAATCGGCAGCCATCCCTAGTGTCAAGCAGAAGAATGTAGCAACGCGCGCTGAAACACCGGCGGCGGTGTCATCTGAGGTGCCAAAACCGCTCGATACGCTTAATATTCGAGGTGATTTCGACGGTGATGGTCGAATGGAAGTATTACGAGCCCAAACGCTCCAACGCCCTGGCTATAATCCGTTCAACGCTTATGATTCACCAGTCAGAGATGATTACGACAAATGGGTAGCGTGGACGGTAACCCGCCACCCCTTGGTTGTGTTGACCAGTAGTGACAAAGAGTTAGACACCCTGAAAATAGGCGAAGGGCAAATTTTTGGCTTGTGTTGGCTGAAAAACGAAGGAGATCTTAATGGCGACGGAACGGATGAGGTCTCCTACGTCCCTGATTACGCGGACTGGTCGAACTTCAACAGTTGCCACCTGATGACTTGGCGATCAAGCGGCTGGCAGACACTGCTGGCTTTTGATATTCATGAAGATCAAATACCAGGCACGGAGAAATGGTATTTGAGACAGCTGAGCGAAGTACCAACTGATACCATACTTGACGCTGGGAAAGCCCGGCAGAATTTTCCTGGTTTTATCACGCCGATTCAAAAAGGTACTATCCAGATTCGATACTTTGATAGTGAAGCTGAAACAGAGGATGGCGTAGTGAGCAAAGTGATTCGTCTACGTCGCTAATCACTACCCTCATTGCGCCACACGCGCAACGGGCCCAGGGCTACTTCGTCGTAGATCTGCGCAACGGACAACACCAACTGTAAGCTTGGCAGCAGCAGCTCATCGCCTAAATCGCGCAACCCCACGACCGTCCACGGCGCAGCTTCATCGGGGCGCGAGTAGGAGTGAATGAGCGGCAGTCGCTGGTGAATCAGCACGATCTGCCGCATCGACGGCAGCCGCATGTAGTGGTCGAGCTTCTCGCCACGGTCGCGGGCGGCCGTCGAGTCCGAGAGCACTTCGATCACCAGCACCGGTTGGCGGACTACCCGGCTGTCCGCGTGTAGAATCGGCTCGCAGGTTACGACTACGTCGGGGTACGTGTAGTTGACGCCGGGCTCCATTTCCGTTCGGACATTCTCATCGAACACGCGGCAGCCGCTGCCTCGCAGCGCCGCACGCAACCCGATTACGCAGTTTTGCTTGATGGTATTGTGCGTAAACGTGGCGCCAGCCATCGCGTGGGGGCCATCAAGCGGGAAGATCTCGCCTTTGTAGTACTCGTGCCGAACGTCGCTGACTTCTTCCAGCGCAAAGTATTCTTCGACCGTGTAGAGGCGATGGTAATCGGGGACGGGCATCGGGCAGCGGGTGGTGGAGTGCGGGTACCGAAGATAAACAAAAACAGCCTGACCGTTACCAGACAGGCTGTTTGTACGCCCGGATTGGCGCGATAAGAAGACCCTTCTACCCTACCCGCAACCCGCTCACCAGCCCTGGCAGGATGCCGAGGGCGAGGGTAAGGCCGGTGAGCACCCAGAGCATCACGGTCTCGCCCGTCGTGACGGGGATGGGGGCCAGTTCGTGGTCGTCTTCAGGGTCGCCGGTGATGAAGGCAGCGATGACGGGCCGGAAGTAGTAATAGATGCCGACGGCGGCCATCAGCACCGCGAGCACGATCAGGCCAGTGAAGCCGCGCTCAGCGGCGGCGGCGAAGAGGAAGAACTTGCCGAAGAAGCCGCCCGTGAGCGGAATGCCCGCCAGGGAAAGCATCGAGACGGCGAGCGCGACGGCGAGCAGCGGGTTGGTGCGGGCCAGGCCGCGCAGGGCGCCGTAGTCTTCGCGGCCGTCGCGGGCATCCGCCACGAGCTTGACGACGCCGAAGGCCGCGATCGTGGCGATGGAGTACGAAAGGGAATAGAAAAAGAGCGCCTGCGGTGAGCGGGCATTGTCGAACGCGACGAGCGCGATCAGCAGATACCCCGCGTGCGAGATGCTCGAATACGCGAGCATCCGCTTGGTAGAGGTTTGCGCGACGGCGCCGAGGTTGCCGACCAGCAGGGTGAGGACCGTGAGGCCGAGCACCGTGGGCAGCCACGCGCCGTAGGAGGCCGAAAAGGTCGCGTAGAGAAGCTTGTAGAACGCGGCGAAACCGGCCGTCTTCACCACCGTGCTCATGAAGGCGGTAAAGAACGTGGGCGAGCCCTCGTAGACGTCGGGCGTCCAGAAGTGAAACGGCGCGGCGCCGACTTTAAACGCCAGCCCGACCAGCACCAACAGCAAGCCGAGTAGCAGCATCGCGCCGGGCGATGAGCTATTGGTGGCGTGCGCGGCGATGGTCGTGAGGGTAAACGAGCCGGTAGCGCCGTAGATGAGCGCCATCCCGAAGAGCAGAATGCCGGTGGCAAACGCGCCCATCAGAAAGTACTTGAGGGCGGCCTCGTTGGAGCGCGGGTTGCGCTTTTCGACGCCCGCGAGCACGTACATCGGGATGCTCAGAATCTCGACGCCCAGGAAAAGCATCAGCAGATTTTCGTAGCCGACGAGCATCACCGCGCCCACCAGCGCGAAGAGCAGCAGCGAGTAGTACTCGGAGAGGTTGGCGTCGGCGCGGCGCACGTAGGACGCCGAGAACGGCAGCAGCAGCATCGTGGTGAGCACGACAATGCCCGTGAAGCCGACGGCGAAGCGGTCCATCCGCAGCATTCCGCCGAGGTACTGCTCGACGTTGGGCATCCACGCCACCATTGGTCCGTTCCAATCGAGGGCGTTGAGGCCGAACACGACGGCGAGTACGACCATCACGAGCGGCAGAATGAACCGCTTGTTGTCGGCAAACGCCGTGAACAGGTTCGCGATGCCGAAGAAAGAGAGCAGAAGGATGGCGTTCACGGGGAGGGATGAAACTAGCGCAAAAATGTAGCGCGGGGCGCTGGCCCGCGATGAGCGAAGCGAGTAACACGGTAGCACGGCGCGCCAGACACAAGGCGAAAGCGCTGCCGCGCTCGCGGGCCAGCGCCCCGCGCTACATTTTGCCGAGCAGCTCGACGCCGGCTTTGGTTTGCGCGAGTAGCGCGCTCACGGCGGGCTCCGCCAGGTCGATAAAGGTTTTGGGATAGAGGCCGAGCCAGAAGACCATGACCACGAGCGGCACGAGGACCGCCAGATCGAGCCCCGTGACGTCGCGCACGCCGTTGGTGGCATCCACGGTTTCGCCGAGCATCGTGAGCTGGTACATCCGCAGCAGGTACACGGCGCCGAAGATGATCGTCAGCCCCGCTACCGCGCCGTAAATGGGATGATAAGCGAAAACGCTTTGCAGCAGCAGGAACTCGCCGACGAAGCCGCTCGTGAGGGGCAGGGCGACTGAGCCCATCACGAGCACCAGAAACAGCGTGGCGAACACGGGCGCGGTACGCGCCAGCCCGCCCAGCTCGGCGATGGTGCGGGTGCCAGTGCGACGCATCATCCAGTCGGCGGCAAAGAAGAGACCCACCACGCACACGCCGTGGCTGAGCATCTGCACCATGGCGCCCACCGGGCCGATGGTGCTTTGGGTGAACACACCGACGAAGAGCCCCGCCGCGATCAGTCCGACGTGCGAGAGCGAAGAGTACGCGAAGAGGGTTTTGACGTCGGCCTGCCGGATGGCGATGATGGCGCCGTAGACGATCCCCAGTACGCTCAAGCCAATCGCCCACGGCCCCCATTGCGCTACGCCGGTCGGCACGAGCGGCAGCAACCAGCGCAGCACGCCGTAGAGGCCCATCTTGAGCATGATACCCGAGAGGAGCATCGTGGCGGGCGTGGGCGCCGCGGTGTAGGTGGCGGGCTGCCAGGTGTGGAACGGCACCACGGGCATCTTTACGGCAAAGGCCAGGAAAATGCCCCAGAAGACGAGCGACTGCGCGGCGGGCGGTAGCGCGCGGCCGGCCGCATACATCGCCTGAATATCGGACGAGTGGGCGCCGGGGGTAGCGATGTAGACCACCACGAAGCCGGCGAGCATAAACAGCGACCCGACGATGGTGTATAGGAAAAACTTGAACGTGACGGCGGCGCGGTCGTCGGCCGTGCTCCAGATACCCGCCAGGAAGTAGATCGGAATCAGCGCCAGCTCCCAGAAGAAGTAAAACAGGAAGGCGTCGAACGACACAAACACGCCCATCAGGCCCGTCTGCATCAGCAGCATCAGCGCGTAGAACGCCTTTTCGTTGCGGAAGTCGTGACTCCACGCCGCCAGCACGATGATCGGGACGAGGAAGGCGGTGAGCAGCACCAGCAGCAGCGAGATGCCATCGACGCCGATGTGGAAGCGGACGCCCGCGTCGGCAATCCACGCGATATCCGTCACGTGCTGCACGCCGGCCGCCGGGTTGAAACCCACCGCGAGCGCGATGGCCGCGCCCAGCTCAATGAGGGCCGCGCCGAACGCCACGCGCCGCGCCGCGCCGCCCGAAGCGAACGTCAGTGCCGCGGCGATGGCGGGAAAAATAAGAACGAAGAGAAGCAGCATCTGGTCAGATGAGTAGGTGAGCAGCTGAGTAGGTGAGTAGATGAGGGATGATTGGTCAGATTACCTGCTCATCTGGTCATCTACTCATCTAACTCATCGGGCAAACGAATAAAAATTGAGCGCCAGAATCAGCACCACGCCTACCACCATCAGCAGCACGTAGGCGCCGACCGAGCCGCCCTGCACCAGCCGCAGGTTGCGGCCAAAGCCCAGCACGCCGCTCCCCACCCCGTTGACGAAGGGATCGACTATTTTCTGCTCGATGAAGGTGTAGAGGCCGCGCGAGAGCGCCATCACGGGTTTCACGATGAGGGCATTGTAGAGCTCATCGACGTAGAACTTGCCGCGCGAGAGCTGGGTAAGGCTGTTGACTGGTGCGCCGTCTTCGGCCGGCACCCGCGCCCCCGACACGTAGCGCACGTAGGCAGCGATGAGGCCGATAAGCCCGATAGCGGCTGAAACGCCCATCAGGGTCAATTCCAGACTGCCCGAGAGCTCATGGTGCGGCGCCCACGACGACGCCAGCTTCATCGGCAAGGCGAGGACCGGCGCGAGCCAGTCGGCCAGCACCGGGTGGCCGCCGAGGATGTGCGGCACGCCCAGCAGGCCACCCACGGCCGCCAGCACCGCCAGCACCATCAGCGGGCCGGTGATGGTCAGCGGCGACTCGTGCAGGTGCGAGCGCTGCTCGTCGGTGCCGCGAAACTCGCCGAAGAAGACGAGGAACAGCAGGCGGAACATGTAGAACGAGGTCATCAGCGATACCAGCAGCCCCAGGCCCCACATCAGCTTCGAGTGCTCGTAGACGTGGGCCAGCAGCTCATCCTTCGAGAAAAAGCCTGAGAAAGGCGGAATACCCGAGATGGCGATCGTACCGATCAGAAACGTCGCGAACGTGATGGGCAGGTACTTGCGCAGGCCGCCCATCCGGCGGATGTCCTGCTCGTGGTGGTAGGCGTGAATCACGGAGCCAGCGCCCAGGAACAACAGCGCCTTGAAAAACGCGTGGGTGAGGGCGTGGAAGAGCGCCGAGGAGAAACCCAGCACCCCAAGCCCGAGAAACATCAGCCCGAGCTGCGAGACGGTCGAGTACGCGAGCACCTTCTTGATGTCGGTCTGCGCCAGGCCGATGGCGGCCCCGAGGAGCGCCGTCAGCAGCCCAACCCACGCCACGACTTCGAGGGTAGCGGGAGCCAGCGCGTAGAGCGCGCCGGAGCGAATGACCATGTAGATGCCCGCCGTCACCATCGTGGCGGCGTGGATGAGCGCCGACACGGGCGTCGGGCCGGCCATCGCGTCGGGGAGCCACGTGAAGAGCGGCAGCTGCGCCGATTTGCCCATCGCGCCCACGAACAGCAGCAGCGTGATGGCCACCAGCACGCCCGAGTTGGGCGCCAGCATCGCGGCGCGCGGCATCACATCGAGAAACGAGATGGAGCCGAACTGCTGAAAAATCAGGAAGATGCCGAGCAGAAAGCCCAAATCGCCGATGCGGTTGACGATAAACGCCTTCTTGGCGGCGTCGTTGTACGCCTGATTTTTATTCCAGAAGCCGATGAGCAGGTACGAGCACAGCCCCACGCCTTCC
>JBKJUQ010000302.1:0-1387 GCA_046590685.1 Hymenobacteraceae bacterium | reverse complement strand
CGGCATCGACGTCGGCCAGCACCAGCCGGGCCGTGTTCACCCCGACGTTCACCGGCGTCGCGGCGCCGAAGCCGCCCGCCCCATTGCCCAGGTGCACGTTGACTACGCCCGAGCCGGTCGCCGCAACGATCATATCCAGATTGCCGTCGGTGTCGAGGTCGCCCAGCACGACGGCGCCGGGCGTGGTAGTGGTTACATCCGGAGCCGGTACAAATGTGGCGGTGCCGCCCTTCGTGCGAACCCGAAACTGCCAGACCTGGGGCTGAACCGGAATGCCGTCATCGCTGAGCACCGTAGCCGGCACCGTGACGCTGACTTCCTCGCCCGCTTTCGATGAAAAGTTAACGGCGTTGTCGGATCCCTGGATCTGCTTGCCGCCCCCGATATAGCTGGTATTGCGGCGGCCTCGGGTTTGGTTGCCGAATACGCGCCACGTGTTGAACGAATTGAATCCGCCGCCGATAGTGTCACTAAAGGTGAGGTAGATTGCCTTGTCAGTGTACTGCAAGGTGTTGCGCTCGGGAAAGCGGCCGACCAGCGTAAAATCGGCTTGAATTCGTTGGGCACTACCAATACCATCGGGCGTCGCCGGGCCGAGGTCGCCGGCGGTTGCGTATGGTCCTGCACTGCCCGGCAGCCCGGCCTCCACGGCCGCTGATACCGGCCCGAAGACGCCACGCCCGCCCGTCGCTGCCCCGGCGGCATTCATCGGCGGTGAAAACGGGAGCTCCCCGCTGGTGGGGCGCGGCGTACGCAGCCCGTTGTGGGCGGGGCTACGCACCGTGATGGCAGGCTGGGCCAGCGCCGCCAGCGGCAGCCCCAGGGCTAGCCAGCCGACAAAAAACGGCCACGCGCGGCGGCCCATAGTAGGGGTATACATCAGTAATAACGGATTGGGGTGAAGGGAAACCGCCGCAAGCCCTGCCAATGCGCTTCCGGTGGTGCAAAGCACACCCCGCCTACCCCGAGCGCCGATCGCACGATGATGTGGCTCAGCAATATTTACAGGACTTACGCACGGCGCGAAAACCGGCTTGGAAACGCGGTTTTGGCGGTCCCGGAGGGACTACCTTCCGGTAGAAAACCGCGTTCCCAGCCAATATGTGGTCCCGGAGGGACTACCCATTTCGACCAGTGCGTAAGTCCTGATTTAATCAAAGACCGTAGCGAACGCGCTCTTTCTGGCCGTAAAACGCGTCACTCCCCGGTTCGTGCGCCCGCCAGGGGCCCGCGAACCGGGGAGTGAGAAGCTCCGCCAGCAGGATTACGGCGGGGCTACTCCACCACCAGGCGGCGGGCTTGCGGGCCGCTGCGCACCACGTACACGCCGGGTGCCAGGCCGGTGAGCGGCAACAGCGTCGTCAACTCAGCGCCGGCCATCGCCGTG
>JBKJUQ010000193.1:0-6161 GCA_046590685.1 Hymenobacteraceae bacterium | reverse complement strand
AGCCCGAGTATACCCGCATCAACGCCAACGGCCACGACGCGGTGCTCATCGCGGTGCTGCGGCAGCCCGACGCCAACGTGGTTGATGTCTCGACCGGCGTACGCGCCCAGGTACGGGCGCTCCAGCGTGGCCTGCCGCGCGGCATCACGCTGCAACCCTACTACGACCAGGCCGACTTCGTGACCGAAGTGGTGCGCTCGGTGCAGGACTCGCTCTGGATCGGGCTCGCCCTCGCCCTGCTGGTCACGGCGCTGTTTCTGCGCTCTTGGCGGGCCACGCTCACCATTCTGCTCACCATCCCGATCGCGCTCGCGATGACGGTCGCCGTGCTCTACTTCGGCCTCGGCTACTCGCTCAACATCATGACCCTGGGGGCCGTGGCCGCCGCGATTGGCCTGATGATCGACGACGCCGTGGTGATGGTCGAACAGTTGCACCGCGTCGGCGAAGACCACCCCGAGGCCAGTCCGGCGGAAGTGGTGGCGCGGTCGGTCAAGCACCTGCTGCCGGCGCTGGTGGGCTCGTCGCTGAGCACGATCGTCATCTTCCTGCCCTTCGCGCTGCTGGGAGGCGTAGCCGGCGCCTACTTCAAGGTCTTGGCCACTACGATGGTCGTGGCGCTGCTGTGCTCGTTCGTGGTGGCGTGGCTGGGGTTGCCGGTGCTGTATCTGCTGCTGTCAGGGAAAAGGTCAGAGGTCAGAGGTGAGAAGTTAGAGGTGAAAGACGAAACCGACGCGACGGCTCCACCAATCGCAGCACACCTCGCACCTCATACTTCTGACTTCTCACCTAGCACTTCTGACCTCGCCCCTATAACCTCTAAGCTCGCCCACGACGCTCCCTGGGTGCGCGCCGTCATCCGGCGGCCGGCGTACAGCGTGCTCGGCATCGTGGGGCTGCTCGCCACGCTCTGGTTTATCATCCCGCGTCTGGCGACGGGCTTTCTGCCGGAGATGGACGAGGGCGCTATCGTCCTCGACTACAACTCGCCGCCCGGCACCAGCATTGAGGAAACCGACCGGATGCTGCGGCAGGCCGAGCAGCTGATCGTCAAAGTACCCGAGGTAGCGTCCTACTCGCGCCGCACGGGCACGCAGATGGGCTTTTTTATTACCGAGCCCAACCGCGGCGACTACCTTATCCGGCTTAAAACCGACCGGCACCGCACGACGGATGAAGTGATTGACGAGCTGCGGCAACGCATCGAGGCTACCCAGCCGGCGCTCACGATTGATTTTGGTCAGGTGATCGGCGATATGCTCGGCGATCTGATGAGCACCGTGCAGCCGATTGAGATCAAGGTTTTCGGCCCCGACGCGCCGACGCGCTACCGACTCGCCGATCAGGTGGCGGCGGTGGTGGAGCACACCCCCGGCACGGCCGACGTGTTCAATGGCATCAACCTGATGGGGCCAGCGGTCGACGTGCGGCCCGACGCGCGGCGCCTCGCGCAGGCGGGCCTCACCGGCACCGACTTCCAGGCCCAGCTGCAAACCCAGCTGGAAGGGGTAGTGGGCGGCACGGTACTCGAAGGCGAGCAGCTCCTAAACATCCGCCTGCGCTACCCCCAAGCCGGGCAGACGACGCTGGAGCAGCTGCGCGCCAAGCCAGTATTCCTGCCCAACGGCCAGCGACGCCGCCTCGACGAGCTTGCCACCGTCCGAGTTAGCGCGGGCGATGCGGAGCTGGAGCGCGAGAATCTGCAAGCGATGACCGCCGTCACGGCCCGCCTCAACGAGCGCGACCTCGGCACCACGATGCAGGAAATCCGGCAGCAGCTTGCCCAGCAGGTGCCCCTACCGCCCGGCTATTTCCTGCAGTACGGCGGCGCCTTTGCCGAGCAGCAGCAGTCGTTTCAGGAGCTGCTGACTATCCTGGGCGCCGCGTGCCTGCTCGTGTTTGCCGTCGGGCTGTTTCTGTTCAAGGATCTGAAAGCGGCGGGACTGATTCTGCTCGTCGCGGTACTCGGGCCGGCGGGCGGCGCGGCGGCGCTTTACCTGACCAACACTCCGCTCAACGTCGGCTCCTACACGGGCCTCATTATGGTGGTGGGGATCATTGGCGAAAACGCCATCTTCACGCTTCAGCAATTCTTCGAGCACCGCGCGGAAGGCAACCTGACCGAGCACGCCATCGGGCACGCCATCGTCGCGCGCCTGCGGCCCAAGCTCATGACGGCCCTGGCGGCCATCGCCGCGCTGCTGCCGCTGGCGCTGGGCATCGGGGCGGGCGCGCAGCTCCACCAACCACTCGCCATCGCCGTTATCGGCGGCCTGATCGTGGCCTTGCCGCTGCTGCTGGTCGTGCTGCCGAGTCTGCTGCAGCTTGCCTACGGGCGCGGCGAAGCGGTACCCGCCGCGCCGGCCCTACTTTCGGGAGCGGGAACGCAAGACCCGCCAAGCTTGCCGGAGTAGTACCGCCCCCTGCCGCAACCGCAACGGCCTGCTCACCGCCATTCCCCCTGCCCGCGGCCGGCGGTCCCTGCTGCGGCTTGCAGCGCCGGGAGGCGCCTTCTGATGCAGTCTAGCAGAACGGCAGGAACGCGATGCGCGAGTCGCGAACCCGCTTGGTTGCCGTTTAAAAAACGGCAACCAAGCGGGCATAATACCTTACGCGGCGAATTTTTAGATGAAGGTTCAATGAACATCGACTCCGTGCGCTAGTTGCACTTTCCTTCTACGGCAGCGTTTTTGGTGCTCGCCGCGTACAACCGACTGCATGACGAGCTACCTCTGTTCCATTGGCACGGCCAATCCTCCGCACCGCATTCCCCAAGCCCGAATCGCCGACTTTATGGCGGGCGCCCTCCAGCTCGACGAGGCCGGCAGTCGCAAGCTGCGCGCGCTGTACCGGGTTTCGGGAATTGCTCACCGCTACACCGTACTGCCCGATTACGGCCGCGAAAACGGCACGTACGAGTTCTTCCCCAACACCCCCGACCTGGAGCCTTTTCCCACGGTCGGGCACCGCATGGCGGTGTTTCGGCAGCAGGCGCTCCCGCTTTCGGTCGCGGCCGCGCTCGACTGCCTGCGCCAGCTTCCCGGCACCGACCCGGCCAGCATCACGCACCTGATCACGGTCAGCTGCACGGGGATGTACGCGCCGGGGCTCGATATCGAGCTGGTGCAGGCCTTGGGCCTCAACCGCAGCGTGCAGCGCACGAGTATCACGTTCATGGGCTGCTACGCGGCGATGAATGCCCTCAAGCTCGCCGATGCCTTTTGCCGGGCCGATGCCACGGCGCGGGTGCTGATCGTGTGTACGGAGCTCTGCACGCTGCACTTCCAGAAAAGCCCTGAAAAGGACGATCTCGTGTCCAATGCCTTGTTTGGCGATGGCTCGGCGGCCGCGCTCGTGCAGGCCCACCCGGCGGCTACCGGCCCCAGCCTGGCCCTGGAGGCGTTCCACTGCGGCCTGGAGCCCGACGGCCAGCAGGATATGGCTTGGCACATCAACGACTTCGGCTTCGAGATGACCTTATCGGCCTACGTGCCGAAGCTCATTGAGCAAGGTATTCAACGGCTCACCGATGAGCTGCTGGAGAAGATGCCCGTGCAACTGACCGCCATTCCGCACTTTGCCATTCACCCCGGCGGCCGCAAGATCCTCGAATCCATTGAGCAGGCCCTGGGTCTGTCGGCGCACGACAATCGCTTCGCCTACAGTGTCCTGCGCGACTACGGCAATATGTCGTCGGCGACGGTGTTGTTCGTCCTCCGCGATCTGCTGCGAACCCTCACCCCCGCCCAGGCCGGCGACCCGGTCTTGAGCTTCGCCTTCGGGCCGGGCCTAACGCTCGAAGCCCTGCTTCTGAAAGTGCATTGCCGGGTTCCGGCCCTCGCCCCGCCGGCCGCCGCCGATGTAGAGCAGCCCGAAGCGGTCGGCCACTATGCCTGAGCCGGTACCCGGCCGGCTACTCAACAGCGCCGGGGTACCCTACGAGCTGGCGCCTGATTGGCCAGCCGCAGTGAAGTCTCAGTCGCCGGCCGCCGCCCTCAGCGCAGCTGCCATTGCAGGCTGACGCCGGTGGTGCCGGCGTAGTAGCGCGGCGCGACCCGGAACGTGCCGCCCGTTTCGGGGGGCTTGCGGCCCCAGCGGTGGCGGTGCGAGAGGTAGGCCAGGTGCGCCGACAGAATCCCCAAACCCGCCCCGGCCACCACGTCAGACTCCCAGTGACGGTCGTTGACCATCCGCAGCACCCCCACGCTGGTGGCGAGGGTATAGGCCCCGATGCCGTACCATTGGCTTTTATCGCGCAGCTCGGTGTGCACGATGCTGGCGGCCAGAAACGCCTGCGCGGTGTGCCCCGACGGAAACGAGTTGGCTGTCGAGCCGTCGGGCCGGGTGACGTGGGTGAGGGTTTTGACGGCGACCACCGACGCGCCCATCAGCAGCTCGCTCTTGAGGATGATGAGGGCGAGGTTGACGCGATCGTCGCGACTCTCGACGCCGGCGAGGAGCACCGCCCCCAGCTCGGCGTAGGGCGCGAGCTGCAGGAAGTCGTCGACGCGGGTGTGCCGCCCGGGCCCCACGAGGCGGTGGATGTCGCGCCGGGCGTCGTACGACGAATAGAAGCCGCGCCCGTCGATCGTGCTCGCGCCGTAACCGATCAGCAGGGCCGGGACGATGGTGGCGCGCACCAGCTTACCGCGGTACCAGGGGCGGCCCGGGATCGACGCTTCGTACTTGTGGGCGGTATCGGCGGGGACAGTGACCGGCGACGTCTGCGCCACACTGACGACCGCCGAAGTGAGCAATAGCCAGCCGAGGCTGGCAGCTTTGAAGGAAAAAGAACGCATTGACCGGAGGAAGGCCGCAGGGTGCCGACGTGGAAGGAAAAGAAATCAGAAAATCAGAATCAGCGTACCGCCCACGATCATCGCCGCGCCCAGCCCCGTCTGCCACGTCAGCTGCTCGCCGAGAAACACGACCGACAACCCAATGGCGATCGCTACGCTGAGCTTGTCGACCGGGGCGACCTGCGAGACGTTGCCGAGTTGCAGGGCGCGGAAATAGAAAATCCACGACAAGCCCGTGGCGACGCCCGAGAGGCCCAGAAAAACGAGGTTGGTGCGGGTGAGCAGGTGGAGCTGGCCAAGCCCGCCCCGAAAGTAGACAATCCCCCAGGCGAGCACCAGAGTCACAACCGTGCGGATCGCGGTCGCCAGGTTCGAGTCAACGCCCTTAATACCAATCTTGGCCAGCACGGCGGTGAGGGCGGCAAACAAGGCCGAAAGCAGGGCGTACATCCACCACATAAGCCGCAAGAGTAGCGAGTAAGGAAATCGATTCGGGCACCGGTATACGGCACGCGCCGCGGATCCGCTACCCGCTTCCCATCCCCCGGGGCGCGAGCGGACTATTCCGTCGCTGTGGGACCGGCCGGGCACCGGCACAAACTACCCTTCCGATTCTGGGGAAAACCTGTAGTTCTGGCAGCATCGAAAGCAGGAGCGGCAATGGATAAGGCTACAGGTTTCCCCCAGAATCGAGCGTAACCTTCGCCCCGGCCAAGCGGAAAGTCCGTATGGAGCCACTCCCCACTTATTTCATTCCCCATGATTCGCTCTCTGTTGATCGCGGCTGCGCTCCTCGCCATTCGTCCGGGCACGGCTACCGCCCAGGCGGCCCGCCCCGCCCCCACCGCCAAGCCGAAAGCGGGAGCGTTACTACCCCCAGCTGCGGTGAAAGCCGCATTTGCCAAGCGCTTCCCGGCGGCCACGGCCGTCGCGTGGGAAAAGGAAGACGCCAACTACGAAGCCGAGTTCCGCGCCGGCAAAGTAGCGACCTCTGCCGTATTCACGGCCCGCGGCGAGTTCAAGGAAGTCGAGCGCGCGGCCCTGCCGACCGCCCTCCCCGCCCCGGTGCTGCCCTACCTCCAGCAGCACTACGCGGGCCAGAAAATCAAGGAAGTAGCCCGCATCGAAGACGCAAGCGGGACGGTGACGTGGGAAACCGAAATCAGCGGAAAAGACCTGATCTTCAACGCGGCCGGCAAGTTTCTGCGTGAGCAAATCGAACCCGAAGATGACAAGGGCAGTGAATAATAGACTTGTTGCGACGGCACTCGTTGGCGATCTTTGGGAATGCAACTTACCACTGAGAGCCTGAAAACTCCCCGCCAATGGCGAGCAGTTCTCGGCTGCGATTCGCACCACTTT
>JBKJUQ010000309.1:0-10229 GCA_046590685.1 Hymenobacteraceae bacterium | reverse complement strand
AGCAGCGAATAGGCCCAGGCACCTTAGGTCAAAAAATGGGGTAGTCGGCCGGTACGAATACCGGCCGACTACCCCATTTCGCATTTTCCGATGCTTAGCCGCTACCTGGGTACGAGATACCTTGGCCAGGCGCGGCTGCCGAGCGGCGAAAGCTTGTTATTCCGCCGCCGGCTGTGACTCCGACGGCTCGCCCGCTGGCCGGCGGGTACGGCCCTCCCGGCCCCGACTTCCTTCGCCGGCCAGTTCACCCTCCGGGCGCGACGTAGTTACGCGCTGCCGCTCAGCGTCGGTCAGGACGCGGATCGGCCGGTCGTTCTGGTCGGGCGCTTCGGCCACGGGCGTAACGCGCGGACGCTCGTCGCGGCGCGGCGCGCGGTCGCCTTCGGAGCGCGGGGCACGGTCACCTTCAGCACGCGGAGTACGGCCTCGGTCGCCCTCGCGGCGCGGGCTGCGGTCGCCTTCGGGGCGCGGAGCACGATCGCCTTCAGGACGCGGGCTGCGGTCGCGGTCGCCCTCGCGGCGCGGGCCCCGCTCGTTTCGACCACCGCCGATACCCGAGCCCATTGCCCCGGAGCCCGGTTTGCGGCCGCGGTATTTCTGGGGGTCAAACTCAGGCGAAACCCCGATCTCGGGGGGCGTCGGCTTCTTCTCGACCTGGCGTTCCAGCAGCTTC
This sequence comes from Hymenobacteraceae bacterium, assembly GCA_046590685.1. Classification (GTDB taxonomy): domain Bacteria; phylum Bacteroidota; class Bacteroidia; order Cytophagales; family Hymenobacteraceae; genus JANNMJ01. The sequence goes on along the minus strand of JBKJUQ010000309.1, from coordinate 9,556 downwards.
TCAATTTTCACCACCGCATCCTGGTCGTGGTCGCTCACGAAGGTGATGGCCGTGCCTTTGCCGGCCGCCCGCGCCGTGCGCCCAATGCGGTGAACGTAGTCTTCGGCTTCGCGCGGCAAGTCGAAATTGACGACGTGCGAGAGCGAGTCGATGTCGATTCCGCGGCTCATCACGTCGGTGGCGACCAGAATCTGAAACTGCTTGTTTTTGAAGTCGCGTAGTACGACCTCGCGCTCCTCCTGCGTCCGGTCAGAAGTGATGCCCGCCACCGCGTAGCCCATCTTGCGCAGCGCCCGCTCAATCGGCGTGACGTTCGACTTGCGCGACGTAAACAGGATCATGCTCTGCACGTCGAGCGTCTGAATCAGATGCTGGAGCAGCGGCAGCTTGAACGTATCGTAGACGAGGTAAAACTGCTGATCGATGCCCGCGGCGGGCTTCGAAACGGCCAATCTGATCTCGGCCGGCTCGTGCAGAATCTGCTGCGCGAACTGGCGGATCTTCTCCGGCATCGTAGCCGAGAACAGCAGGTTCTGGCGTTTTTTCGGCAGATGGCTGATGATCTGCATAATATCATCCGAGAAGCCCATATCGAGCATCTTGTCGGCTTCATCCAGAATCAGGCATTCGAGCTGGTCGAGCTTCACGTAGCCGAGCTGTAGGTGCGCCATCAGCCGCCCGGGCGTGGCGATGATGATGTCGGCCCCGTGGGTGAGCGCGCGCTTCTGCTGCTCCCAGTTTTCGCTTTTACCGCCGCCGTAGATCGACAGGCTCGTAATAGAAGCGAAGTAGCCGAAGCCCTCGACCTGCTCATCGATCTGCTTGGCAAGCTCGCGGGTGGGCACGAGCACGAGCGTAGTGGTACGGTCGGAGGGATGATTGGAATGGCTGATCCGGTCGATGATCGGAATCAGGTAAGCGGCCGTCTTGCCGGTGCCGGTCTGGGCCGACGCGATCAGGTCGCGGCCTTCCAGAATGACGGGGATGGCTTGTTTCTGAATCGGAGTCGCCGAGCGGTAACCCATCGATTCAATGCCCTCCACGAGGTCGTCGTGAAGGTCGAAGGAGTAGAAATCTTCCATGGAGGCGCGGCGCCGGGGCCGCGAAGTAGAGCGTGGCGAGCGCCCAGGTAAAGCCGGAACAGGCGCCCGAAGCCGGAGCTCGCCGGGCGCGTGTTCGGCCGTAAAGATAACCCCGCCCGGAGTGTGACAGGGAGACGCGAGCAGGCTAGATCTTGGCGACCAGCACGTAATCAGCGCACGACTTCCAAAACCTTGCTTACGTCCCGTCCGGACGGGAGTGCCCGCGAGTGGTCGTGACGGCGGAGGATTGAAACGGGGAAGCGCGCCGATACCGCCCCCCTTCGCAGCCATCTATGAAAGGGGAAGCCCGGACGCCAACGTCGGATACGGGGGGCGCAAGAACGGCTGATGCGTGGATGTTTTTACGCAAAATCCAAACTTGCCCCTCACCCGAACCGTACTCTTCTCTGTCATACAGGCCCGCTGAGGCCTATCTTCTGCCTGACTATCAAGCAGAACCTGATTTTTCTCATCATCAATTTCCTGCTTCCATGAAACGTTTCCTGCAATCGGCCTGCGCTTTGGCCTTCGCGTTTACCAGTCTGTCAGCGATCGCTCAAACGACGCCTATGACTCCCCCGACCGGCAACGGCACGGGCTCCTCAACCGGCACTTACAGCGGCGGTGAGACTCCTACTAACCAGCCCCAGAACCAGACCCGTACGGGCGGCGACGGCACGATGCAGTCGGGCAACGGGACCGGCGCAACCGGTACCAGCGGGTCGATGCAAGGCACAATGGGCGCCCCTACCCCTACCATCAGTAACGGCACGCAAACCGGCGTGAAGCCAACTCGGGATGGCTCGATGCAGACGGGCAATCACACGATGCAAGAAGGCACGATGGGTGCGCCCACGCCCACTGTCGGGGGCAGCACGAAGAGCGGTAGCACCGGTTCGATGAACAACGGCGCCGGCTCTTCTACTGGAACCACCAAAACGACCCGTGCCGGCGAAAGTGCCTACATGATGGGTGACACCAAAACGACCAAGACGACTTCGAGCAGCGTGGAAACCAACAGTCGGCCCGTGCGCGCGACACGCCGCAACAAGTCGATGAAGTCGTCGAAGAAGATGAATAGCGAGCACCGCACGATGAATGGCGGTACGATGAAGTAAGCCCCGGCTTAGTTTTCAAAAGCTTGTTCCCACGACCCGTTAGCCTTCGCTGACGGGTCGTTGTTTTTGGGTGGGGCCCGATCAGTTTGGTAGGTTTGTCTGGTGAAGCAATCCGAAGAAGTAGCCGGCCAAGATGCTCCCCTCGCCGAGCTGCGTGTGCTTGAGCTCGCGAGCGTGCTGGCAGGCCCCCAGGTTGGTCAGTTCCTGGCAGAGTTGGGGGCCGAGGTATTTAAGATAGAGCACCCCGGCACGGGCGGCGACGTAACGCGCGGCTGGAAAACGGCCACGGAAGACCCGAGCGCGACCACCTCCGCCTATTTCGCGGCGGCCAACTGGGGTAAGCAGACTCGGCTACTCGACCTGACCACCACCGCCGGCCGCGCGATGCTTCGCGAGCTGGCGCGCGAGGCCGACATCATTATTGCCTCCTACAAGCCGCGCGATGCCGAGAAGCTCGGGGCCGATTACGCCACGCTACGGGTCGACAATCCGGGCCTGATCTACGCCCACCTCACCGGCTATGGCCCGGACTCCGACCGCGCCGGCTACGATGCCGTACTACAGGCCGAAACCGGGTTTATGCACCTCAACGCCGCCGTGGGAACTGACGGGACCATTGGTGAGCCGCAGAAAATGCCCGTCGCGCTCATCGATCTGCTCGCCGCGCACCAGCTAAAAGAAGGCATTTTGACGGCGCTTTATCGCCGCGCCCGCACGGGTCGCGGTGCCCTCGTCGAAGTCTCGCTGGCGCAAAGCGCGTTAGCGTCGCTCGCGAATCAGGCAACCAGCTGGCTGGTGGCGGGGAGCAATCCGCAACCGCTCGGCTCTGAACACCCCAGTATCGTGCCCTACGGCACGGTGCTCACGGCGGCCGACGGAACCCGTCTGGTGTTGGCCGTTGGCTCCGACCGGCAGTTTCAGCAGCTGTGCACGGCCCTCGGCCGACCGGAGCTGGCCGACGATACGCGCTTCCAAACCAATGCCGCTCGCGTTCGCCACCGCGTAGAGTTAGGCCCCGTGCTCCGCGAGCTGGTGGGCGCCGCCGATGGCCCCGCGCTGCTCGCCGAGCTGGAGCGGCGCTACGTGCCCGCGGGCGCCGTCCGCGATGTAGCCCAGGCCCTGGCCACGCCCGAAGCGGCCCCACTGCTGCTGCGTGATGCGGCAGGAAAGGCGGGGGGCGTTCGCACGGCGGTATTTCTTCTGGATAGCAAGCCGTTGCAGCTATCTCTTGTGGCCCCACCAGATTTGGGCACCACGAGCTAGTTTTGCAAGCACACCCATCTTAATTAATGGACTTTAACCAGGATGATAAAATTCCTACTGACTTTAACTTTATTCGTAGCCTCCATCACAGTTTCCGGCCAACAGATCTTAGACGTCAGCAGGAACGCAGAGTGCGAATTATTTCCACAGAAGAAAGAATATGATCAAGCGAAAAGAATTGAGGAAATTGAAAAGCTTGAAGGCCAGCTAGTCACCGTTTTTATAGTCCGGCGTAAAACCAGTAAAATAAAGCTCCAATACAGAGGCACGATGAAAAATGCCCACGTAAAAGGCTCTTCCTTATCGGAGAAGGCCAAAGCGAAAGTAGCTTGCGTGGAAGTAGTCGGCAACGGAATAAAAAGCATGTATTTCCCTCTCACCGACGACCGCAGGTACCGGATCTACTTGACGGAATGCTTGAGCCGGAAGTAAAAGTGATTATTACTCCACCGCCGCCAACCCTGAGTTAGCCGGGCCGGCGAGCAGGGCGCCCTTGGCATCGAAGCGCGAGCCGTGGCAGGGGCAGTCCCAACTCTTTTCGAGGTCGTTCCAACCCACTACGCACCCCAGGTGCGGGCAAATCGCGGAGCACTCGTGCACCTGCCCGGCCTCGTCGCGGTAGGCGGCCACTTTGGTGATGCCCCGGCGCAGCACGGCGCCGGTGCCGGGTTTGATCTGCTCGGCGGAGGCTACGTCGCCACCGGTGAGCAGATCGGTGTATTCGGCCGCTACATTGGCGTTCTCGCGCGCGAATTCTTTCAGCGCAGCGGGCTTGAGGGTGACGCGGCCCGGCGAAAAAAGATCAGCCCACGGATTGGGACGGCCCTCAATCAAGTCGGTGATGAGCATGGCGCCGAGCGTGCCGTGGGTCATGCCGTGGCCCGAATCGCCGGTAATAATCCACACGTTGTCGGCGTCGAGCGGATTGCGACCGGCGTAGCCGAGCGAATCGTTGGGCTCCAGCACCTGCCCGCTCCACGCGTAGGCGCGGGCTCCAACGCCGGCGAAGTGTTGACGCGCCCACGCGGTGAGCGCGTCGAATTTCTGATTCAGGTCGTCATCAGGTTGACCGGTTTTGTGGTCGAGCCCGCCAACAATGAGCAGATCGTCACCCTCAAACTCGCCGCCGCGGGCGGTGGCTTGCAGCCGCACGTAGTAGTAGGGGTCGGCCGTATCCCAGTAGAGCCCGAGCGCGATCGAGCCGGCCGGCACCCGCAGGGCCACCACGTAGGTGCGGTAGGCGGCCTGCTTGGTGTGCATCACCACGCGATCGTTGAAGGGCACGTTCGTGGCGACCACGACGTGTTCCGCGCGTACGCGGGAGCCGTTGCTCAGGCGGACGTGGGCGTGGGGGCCGCCGTGGACTTCGGCCACGTGCGACTGGGCGTAGATCAGGCCGCCGCGCGCTTCAATCGCGCGGGTCAGCCCCGCGAGGTATTTGGTGATGTGAAACTGACCCTGCTGTGGAAAAACCAGGCACGGCCCGGCCCACTGCACGCCCGTCTGGCCGCTTTCGTTTTGCAGGCGCACGCCCGGCAGCCCCGCGCGGGTAGCGGCTTCCAGCTCCTGATCGAGCTCTTCCTCCACGCAGCCCTCCCCGACGAACAGGTAGCCCGACAGACGCCGGAAATCGCACTCAATGCTCTCCAGCCGGCTGATGTCCTCAATGCGTTGGATGGCCGCGCCGTGCGCTTCGGCCGCCAGCCGCGCGCCATCTTCGCCGAACAGCTGTTCGATGCGGCAGAAGCCATCGTCGAGGGCATTGGCCAGATGAGCGGTGGTACGCCCCGTCTCGCCCGACCCGATGGGACCGTCGTCGAGTACTACTACGCGGCGCCCGTCGGCCGCAAGCAGGTACGCGGTGGTCAGGCCCGCGATTCCCGCTCCGACGATCACCACCTCGGTCGTGGCATCAGCGGTGAGGGATGGGAAATGGGGCACCGGTGCGGTGCCGAGCCACGAAGATTGGGTAGCGCCGGAGGTCGGCTGGATGGAAGCGGGAGAAGCGGTCATACGGGGCAGGAACGGGAACGGTGTGCAGGCGGTACGAGCCGAATCAGGCGCGGGTTGGGCACTAAAAAGCCCACTGCCAGGTAAGGCAGCGGGCTTTTTAATGGCGGCATTTGGTATCGGCTACTTGAAACTGGGACTAAAAAAGTCTAAATACCAAGCACCCGCTACCAAGTACCAAAACCTTACATCGCTTTCGCGTTGATGTAGCTCTTCGCCATGTTATTGAGCTTCGTGTCGGCGGCTTGCTCTTCGGCCAGGGTTTGGGCTAACAGCATGGCCGCGTCGCGGTGGCCGAGGCGCTCGGCGAAGTGATGGGCGGTGCCGTAACCACTGATCTCGTAGTGCTCGACACGCTGGGCACAGGCGATGAGGCCGGCGTCCATTGCTTCGGGCTCAGCGTCTTCGTGCATCATTTCCTCGCCTTCCTTGATGAGGCCCTTCATCGCGTGGCAGGTGTGGCCGCCGAGGTCGAGGCCCATTGCTTTCCCGATTTTATCGAGGCGCTCCTGTTGCTGCTTGGTTTCGAGTAGATGCGACTCGAACGCCTGTTTCAGGCGGGCGTCTTTGGCCTGGGCGGCCATCTTGGGCAGGGCTTTCAGCAACTGCTCTTCGGCGGAATGAAGGTCTTTGAGCTGCTCCTGGAACAGGTCTTCGAGGGTGCGGATGGTATTTGCCATGGCGGATTACGGAAAAAATAGAGAAGGAAAACTGCCTCTGCCGGCTCAGCGACCGGCTCTGACCCTTAACCCAACGGCCCGATGCGAAGCGGGGTTGCGCGCCGGTCGGCGGAAATTACCCGCCTTCCAACTACCCCGCGATGCGGTACCAGGGCGCTGGCCAGCTCTTTGTGCCTTCTGGCTCCCGTCCCGTCCGCCGCCGGCTTGGCCGCGTTTTCTACTCTTTATCGCTTCCTTGCACCGTGATTCAACGTTTCCCCATCCTTGAGGAGCCCGGCGGCGACGCGGCGCATCCCGACAACCTGCTCGACCAGATTTTTGATGGCCTGCGCCAGAAAGCGTCCGCCAAGCAAGCCATCTGGCGCCACGTGCAAGCCACTTTCGCCGAGTTGCGGGCGGTGTCGCAGGAAATCGTGGACGAGCTGGCGCGGCGGCTCACGCCGGTCGATGAAAACGTCGTGATCGAGTACAAATCGGTGTCAGAATTCGAGTTTCACATCCGGTTTTCCGGCGATCTGCTCGTGTTCATGCTCCATTCCAACATCATCACGTTCCCCGACGACTACCCGCTGCTACAGTCCGACTACGTGGCCGAAGACTTTCGCCGACGGTTTTTCGGCCACATCATGGCCTACAACTTCATGGCCGACGCCCTGCGCTACGCCCGCATGCAGGACACGGGCTACCTCATGGGCCGCCTGTTGGTCAATATCGAGGAAAAACTCTTTCTCGAAGGCGCGCAGGAGCTGAACATGCCGGTCGCGGAGCGCGCCGCCGTGCAGCCGCTCGATCTGGCGCCCGATACGCTCCGCCAGTTCGTGGAGTCGGCGATGATCGCGGCGGTCAATAACGACTTGCTCGCCCCGGACCTGGAGGCCATCCGCCAGCTCACTGTCAAGCAGAAGCTCGAAAACCAGCAGCTCAACCAGCCGCCGCGCAAGGTGGGCTTCACGTTCGGGCTTGGCGGTCACGGGGTGATTTGAGCGCGCAGGGGTAGCCGGCACTGTCTCAGTGCCGGAAGTACAACGAAGGCCGAGCGGCGAATCGCCCCCCGGCAGTGGGACAGTGCCGGCTACAGCGGGCGGCGACGCATTACATCAAATCGGCTAACTCCATCCACCTCAACTCCTTCAATTCCAGTGATTTGCCCGCAGATTCGATCTCGGCCGCCAAGGTTCGCAGGCGGGTGTGATCGGTGATGGCGCCGCTGGTGAGGTCGGCTTCGAGCGCCGTTTTCTTCGCTTCGAGCTGGGCGATCTCGCCTTCGAGCGTTTCGTACTCCTTCTTCTCGGCGAAAGAAGGCTTGCGCTTTTTGGCATCCGAAGCGGCCGTCTGAATCGGCGCGATGACGTGCTTCGTGGTGGCTTTCTCGACGGGCTTGGGAGTGTCGGCTTCCTCACGGGCGGCGTCCTTTTCGGCCTGCCGGAAATCAGTGTAGTTGCCGGGGAACGAGCGAATGAAGCCTTCGTGGCCCTCAAAGACGAGCGTCTGCTCGACGAGCTGATCCATGAAGTAGCGGTCGTGGCTCACGATGACGAGGCAGCCGGGGAAGCCCGACAGAAACTCCTCCAGCACGTTGAGCGTCGGGATGTCGAGGTCGTTGGTGGGCTCGTCGAGGATGAGGAAGTTGGGGTTCGCCATCAGCACCCGCAGCAGCTGCAAGCGGCGCTTCTGGCCGCCCGAGAGCTTTGAAACGAACGTGTACTGCTGCGCCGGGCTGAACTGAAACTGCTGCAACAGCTGCCCGGCGGTGATGACCGAGCCGTCGGCCATCGTGATCACTTCGGCCACTTCCTTCACCACGTCGAGCACGCGCTGGTCGTCGGAGTAGGTCAGCTCGTTTTGCGTGTAGTAGCCGAACACGGTCGTCTGGCCGACTTCGCGCGTCCCGCTATCCTGCTCCAGCCGCCCGGTGAGCATATTGAGCAGGGTGGTTTTGCCCGCACCGTTTGGCCCGACGATGCCGAGCCGCTCGCCCTTGCGGAAGACGTACGTGAAGTCTTCGACCACGCGCCGCGCGCCGTAGTGCTTGGTGAGGTGCTCGACTTCGAGGATCTTGTTGCCCTGCCGCGCCGTCTTCACGCTCAGCTCCAGCGACGGGCCGCCGAGCTGGGTTTTGGCTTTTTTCTCCGTCTCGTAGAACGAGTCGACCCGCGCTTTCTGCTTGGTACCGCGCGCCTGGGGCTGGCGGCGCATCCAGTCGAGCTCCTTGCGGTACAGGTTTTTGGCCTTCTCCACTTCGGTCGCCTGCTGAAGCTCGCGCATCGCCTTTTGCTCGACGTACGTCGAGTAGTTGCCCTTGTAGCTGAAGAGCTCGCCGTTCGCCATCTCCACGATCTCGTTCGCCACGCGGTCGAGGAAATAGCGGTCGTGGGTGATCATCAGCAGCGTGGTGGCCTGGGTGGCGAGCACGTTTTCGAGCCACTCGATGGTCTCCAGGTCGAGGTGGTTGGTCGGCTCGTCGAGCAGCAGCACGTCGGGCTCGTCGAGCAACACCTGCGCGAGCGCCACGCGCTTGCGCTGCCCGCCCGAAAGCTGGCCCACGAGGCGGTCCATATCGCCGACTCCCAGCCGGCTCAGAATCTGGTGCACCCGCACTTCGGTATCCCACGCGCCGAGCTCATCGATGCGCTCCATCAGGGTTTGGAGCAGGTCGCCGTCTTCGGGGTGCGTCTCCAGCGCCTGCTCGTACGCCGCGATGGCTTCGAGGGCGGGGTTCTGCGTCCCGAACAGCATCTGCCGGATGGTGAGCGTGTTGTCGAGGTTTGGATTCTGGCCCAAAAAGCCGATGCGCGCCCCGCGCCGCACGCTCACCTGGCCCTCATCGGGCAGGTCGAGCCCCCCGAGGAGGTTGAGCAGGGAGGTTTTTCCAACCCCGTTGGCGCCGACCATCGCCACGCGCTGGCCCTGGTTGAGCCCGAAGGTCAGATTCTTAAATAGCCAGCGATCGGCGATGGATTTGCCGATGGAATCGGCGGAGAGCAAGTTCATATCGGCCGCAAAGGTCGGCACGGGCTAAGTTACCCAAGCGCTACAGGCAAATGGCTCCCTTAAAAATACCGCATAGATGTTTTATATTTGCGTGATCCGCCATTATAAATTCGCTATGCGGCGGGCGCAGGACTCTCCCCTGCGCTGTCATATACATTCGTCACCCCTGAATATGCGTTGTCTTGCCTACGCCCTTCGGTGGGCGATTTTGCCTGTTTGTTTCGCTTTCCCGAGCCGGGCACAGGCTCAGCAGCCCTCTCCCATCGGGATGCTATATAATCCACGGGTCAGCACCTTCGCGATTTCCGGTATCGGCGGCGGCAATCTTTATGAATTAAACTCCCAGCGCAACTCCACCTCCGGCCAAGTGGCGCTCGACTGGAATGTGGGCCTGCAGGACGGTGTCACCAAG
>JBKJUQ010000465.1:0-1162 GCA_046590685.1 Hymenobacteraceae bacterium | reverse complement strand
CACCGGCAAAAGCTCCATCGAGTTCTGGACGCAGCTCAAGAAGGTCACCACCAAGTGGAACCCCGAGGCGCGCACCAACTGGATGAGCTAATAGTAAGGCTGAGAACGTAGGTGGCTCCCCTCTTAAGTCGATTTCGATGCGAAAGCTTGTTATCAGATTTTTATGGGCTAGCGCGGCAACCGGTGGCATTGCGCTTTACTACTACATCTCCTTTCGGAGTATTCAGTGTGAGCCTTGCGTTTTGGGTGCTAATGGACGGCCCTGCCCACCTTGTCCTTCGGAAAATCGCCATTACGTGCTGCCTGCTTTTGTACTTGCTGAGCTTCTGCTAACTGCGTTTTTTGCCGCCATTCAGCGGTTGCTTCGTCGCAAATCTTCCTATTCGATCAACATTTAAGGTATACTCCTGTGGAGACCTCTCTCGATACGAACCCGACCCAAATCCTCCGCGATAACCTCGACCACACGCTGTTTTCGTGGTCGAAGCAGACCGGCCTCAACCCCATCAGCGCCGAGCGCGCCGAAGGCGTGTACTTCTGGGACCGCGATGGCAAGAAGTACATCGACTTCTCCTCGCAGCTCATGAACGTCAACATCGGCCACGGCGACCAGCGCGTGACCGAGGCCGTCGCGGCGCAGATGCGCGAGCTGAGCTACGTCTATCCGGGCATGATCACCAAGGCGCGCGGCGATCTGGGCCGGCGCCTCGCCGAAATCACCGCGCCCAATCTCAACAAGGCATTCCTCACCCTCGGCGGCGCCGAAGCCATCGAGAACGCGATCAAGGCGGCGCGCATCTTCACGGGGCGTCACAAGATCGTCTCGCTGTACCAGTCGTACCACGGCGCCAGCTACGGCGCCATCTCAGTCGGCGGCGACCCGCGCAAGTTCGCCGTCGACGCCCAGGCGATGCCCGGTGCGGTGCACGTCGAAAACCCGTACGCCTACCGCTGCCCGTGGTACAGCGCCACGCCCGAAGAGTGCGCTGAGCGCGCCGCCGCCGCGATGGAGCGCGTGATCGGCTACGAAAACCCCGGCTCGGTAGCCGCCATCCTGCTCGAAGGCGAATCGGGCTCATCGGGCTGCATCAAGTACCCGCCGGGCTACTGGAAGGCCATCCGCGCGATCTGCGATAAGCACGGCATCCTGCTCATCGCCGAC
>JBKJUQ010000384.1:0-5718 GCA_046590685.1 Hymenobacteraceae bacterium | reverse complement strand
ACCCTGGCCGATTTCAAGGAGCTGATCCAGCCGTACGTGGCGAATAAAGACACCGACCAGATCATCCGGCAGTACCTCCGCACGGGTCACCCCGACCGCGTAGTCGTGTTTTAGGCGGGCGCCACGGCCGGCGCTCCACCAACCTTCCTAGTCAACTTTCGCTATAAGGCCCGCGCCGCTACGTGGCGACGCGCGTCTTCACTCCCATGAAGTTATTGATTCGACTTGCCGTCGCGACGGCTATGTGCGCCACTTCCCAGCTGGCTACGGCGCAAGGCATCGGCACCGATGTCGCGGCCGACGAGCAGCGCCCCGAAACCAAGCCCAAAGGCTTTAAAAGCTCGCTGGGCGTACAGACTACGCTCGCTTTTTCGGGCCTGAACGCCGGGCTGACGTTCGAGCTGCAGCGTGGTCGGCATGCCTTGTACGCCGGGCCTAAGATTTCCGTCGCCGACTCCTACCTGCCTTCGCAGGGGCCATTTGGCGTCATCGGTGGCTACAAGTTCTATTTCCTGCCGGATTACAACTGCGTCGGTCGCTTCGGCTTCTTCATCAATCTCGACTATCAGCTCCAGCGGTACCGGGCGTTCAATCGCGACGGCGCCCGCACGAATGACCACAACTCGCTCCACGAGCTCAACGTGGGCTACGGTCTCGAATACCGCCTCGCCAACCGCTGGCGCGTCAACAACGTGTTCGGCTTCGGGCGCTACTGGGAGTTCTACCAAAACCCCACCCGCCAGGCCGAATACAGCCAGGTCGGCTACAACCGCCTCGTCAGATTGCAGCTACTCTACACGTTTAACTAACCACCGTGAACCAAGCGAAGATTACGCTGAAAACCTGGCTGCTCGCCGGGGCGAGCTGCGCCCTGCTGCTGGCAGGGTGTGAGCGCGTAAAGCCACGCCCCGTCGACAATCTGTCGGGCGGGCGCATCTACGTGATGGGCCACGCGGGCGCAGGCTTTGAGTCGGCGCTGAACCCGTTTCCGCCCAACGCCCTTACCTCGATCCGCAAAACGCTGGAGGGTTTCAACGCCCACGGCACTGAGATCGATATCCAGCTTACCCAGGATTCGGCCCTCGTCCTCTACCACGACGGCACCCTCGAATCGCTCACCGAGTGCAGCGGCTACATCTACTCCCGCCCGGCAGCCACCGTCACGGGCTGCCGTTACCGCACCGACTTCAACTCCCACATCCTGCAAAACGAGCACGTGCAGCGGCTCGACGATGTACTGGCGCGCTACGCGGGCTCCCTACTGGCTCCCCGCTTCGACTTCGACCTCAAACTACCCGAGGAGCCCGGGGTAGACCTGGTGCCGGTGCGCGCGCAATTTGCGCGGCGCCTCGCGGCGGTCGTGGGCCCCTACCCGGATCTGTTGCCCCGCGTCAACTTTATGTCGACCGACGTCGACCAGCTCCTCGCCATCCGCAAGGCCATTCCTGCTGCCCGGATAGTGCTCGACGACGCCAATTTCGAGCAGGGCCTCAAGGCCGCTAACGCGAATAATCTGACCGGCATCGTCCTGGCGAGCGAGAACGCCACCCGCGAGCAGGTGAAACGGGCGCACGCCGACGGCCGCGAAGTCACGTTGTACAAAGTGCGGCTTCGCCCTGCCCTTGTCGATGCCGTCGATAAAGACCCCGACGCGATCCAGGCCGATAACATCCTGCTGCTTCAGCAGGTGCTGGCCGCCCGCTACGGTAACGATTAATCGCCGGGCGTTACAGCCGGTGCCGGAGCAGGAACCCGTTCGCGTCGAAGTCACGCGCATCGGTCCTGGTCTGTGGCTTGCGCGCCCAATCGGGTAAGGATTCAAAGCGGTTCGTATCTCCGCTAGGACGCACTTTCAACCAGCGCGGCGTCTCCCCGCCCCCGGTTCGCCGGGCCTCGTCGCGCCCCGCCCCATCAAAAAACTCCACTTCAGGGCCCTCCTTGGGCAGTTGCCCCGCGAGCGTGAGGCGATCATTCCCCCCAAGGGCGTGGAGGCAGATACGCTTCGTCTCCTTACTGGTGAACGTGCGCCCGTAGGTGCTCGCCCCACCGCGGCCCGTAGAGTCTCCCCGACTGATCCACGTAATGATCACGCTACCGTTGGCCCCGGGGCTCAGCGTATAGTCGTCAGGGCCGTCGGTGCCAGGCAGCAAGACCTCGCGGGCTAGCTCGGCATACAGATGGCGCGCCGCGAGCGGCAGCGCTTCGCGACGCTGCTGCAGGTACTGCCGGAACCGGCGACCGTCGAGCCGCTGCACGTTGGCTGGCAGTCGCGTGAGCGCGCGATCGAGGACTTTATCGGACAATAGTCGCCGCAGGGAGTCGGCCTCCGCCGTAAAATCTACCAGCGAGGTCCATCCCAGCAGCACGTGGTCCAGGGATTCGGCCGTTTCGACGTAGCGATCGATACGCCCGATCTTCGGCCCGAACGACACCACCTTCGAGTTAAACAGCAAGGCGAGACTGGGGAAAAGACCGTCTGAATACCGGGAGAAGGCATGATCACGGTCGCGCGGCACGGCGCGGTAACGGGCGGTGCCATTCTCGGCGGCGGGCGCATCGAATCGCGCCCAGCGCCACTGATCTTCCCGCCGGCTCCAGTCGGCGAGCACGATGTCGAGCAGGCGCGCCCGCAGGTAGGCCCGCGCCGGCACGGGTCCATTCACGTCGAGCATCGGGGGGTGCGGCGTAGCTCCCGGCGCTCCGTAGCGCTGCGCGAGCAACGTCGCGGAGCTAACAACTTCCTTGGAGCCGGCAAACGTGCTTTGCCCTTGCCAGTCGCCGTCGGGGCGTTCTTCCAGGTATACCAGCCGGCCCGCGAAAGCCGCCTCGAACTCCCCGAGTCCGGTGTCGCTGGTGGGCACCCGGTACAGCTTGGGAGCCGCGTGCAGCACGCCGGCCGCCTGCGCCAGCTCGGCGGCCACCAGCGCGCCGTAGGGATGCACGGCCGCCGTCTGGTCTTGCAACAGCCGCGCTTTGAGGCCATTCTTCTCCTTATCGGGTAGCGCGCGCGTCAGGTCCTTGTCAACCGAGCGCAACACGTATTGCCGGCCTTTGGAATCGACCAGTCGCAAATTGAGCGTCTGCATCGAGCCGCCCTCCTTCACCGGTTTCAATCCCCCAAAAAGCGTAGCGGGACGGAAAGCCGGCACCGTGACGGGCATCTCCCACGTGGGGCGGTAATGGGTGCCGAAGAAGAAGCGGCCCAGCGCGCCGCGCCGATAAGCCGCCGAAGCCGGCCCGGTGAGCGAGTCGCCGGGCGAGGCAATCAGCGGCGCAACGACCGAACGAGTAGTCGCCGCAGGTTTGGCAGGGCGAACCGGCGAAGTGGGCTTCTGGGCCTCAGTCGCCCAAGAGATTCCCAGCAGACTAAGCGAGAGGAGAAAGAGAAAACGACGCATTAGCGCAAAGATGCGCGACGGCGCGCGCCAACCCCGTATTTGCTCCTCCGTTTGAGCCCTCAATGACGTGTCGGCTTCCCTTCCTTTTTCTTTCCGGCCTGCTGGCGCTGCTGGCGAGCTGCGCCGGGCACGAGCACTATTTCCAACCCGACGCCCGCGTGGGCCCCGCGCTAAGCGGTTCGCCCGATTCGGCCCGCGTAACCGTTGGGCGCCACTATGCGGCCTACGGCCGGGGGTTCCGGTGGTTCTTCGGCGATCACTACCGCGCGCTGTGGGCCACGCCCGTCACGCTGCCCATCCTTCGGCTCAGCCAGCTGCCGGGAGCCCCTGAGGCGACCGATTTGGGTGGGGGCTTTCAGACTACCAGTATCACGCTCGAAACGGCAGACGGACGGCGGAGCGTAGTCCGAACACTCGATAAAGACCCGTACAAGACGCTACCGAAATACGCGCGCAAAACCTTTTTATTGAAACTGGTAAGAGATGAAACCTGCGCCGCCAATCCATTCGCGCCACTCGTCCTGCCTGCCCTCAGCCAAGCCGCCGGGATACATTACGCCACGCCCGTTTTTTACTACGTAGCGGCCACTGACAGCACCTTCGACCGCCTCACCCCGAACCTGCGGGGCAAGGTGGTACTCGTGGAAGAGAAGTTCAACGGGGAGGCATCGACGCACCACCCGCAGTTCCGCGGCGCGCACGATCTGGTTGACTCTGATCAAGCACTCGGCAAACGCTTCAGCAACTCCTCGCATCACCTGGCCGACTATCAGTTCGCGCGCGCGCGGCTCTTCGATTTATTGATCGGCGACTGGGACCGCCACGAAGGTCAGTGGACGTGGGCCGAGTATCCCGGCAAACACACTTTTTATTCTCCTATTCCTAAAGACCGCGACCAGGCATTTTTTCTGTTCGACGACGGCTTTCTCCCGTGGCTGGCCTCACGCCGTTGGGCAGTGCGGAAACTCCGGTCCTTCCACCCCCGCTTTCAGGATGTACCGGGATTAGGGTTCAACGCCCGCTTCCTCGACGCGCGGGTGCTCAGTGCCGTGACGGCGACCAAATTCGATTCACTAGCGCGCGAGCTCCAGACACGCCTGCCCGACTCCGTCCTCCAGCGGGCGCTGCGAGCTTGGCCGGCCCCCGTCTACGCCGCGGAAGCCGAACGGACATTCGCCACTCTACGCGCCCGGCGCGATGCGCTGCCCGCCGCCGCCGCCGCTTTCAGTCACGCGCTGGCTCAGGCGCCGCTCATTGTGGGCACCGACGAAGCCGATCACTTCACCATTACCCGTCTCGCGGACGGACGGGTCCGGGTAGTCCGGCTGGATGAGCAGAACGCCGACAACTCCGACAACGCGCGCGCGCTCAAACGTCACGTTCAGGCGCGCTATGCCCGCACTTTTTCGCCCGCCGAAACGCGTGAGCTGCGCATTTATGGCTTGCGAGGGGCGGACGAATTCGTGGTGCGCGATTCAAGCGCCACCCGTAGCGGCCGGCAGCTCAACATCGCGGTATACGGCGGTGAGGGCGAAGACAAGCTGACAGTCAATGGCAAATCGACGCAAAGAATACGTATCTACGACACGAAGCGCGGCATCGAGCTACCCGATCGAAAAATCCGGGGTCTCAAGCTGAAGCTCGCCAACCGTGGGGATGTCCGCGTCCACGCCTTCGACCGGGAGGGACTGTGAGTTTATTTTCGATTGAGTGATTTGCGATTGAGCGATTGCTGACAAATCGCAAATCACTCATTCAAAAATCAGAAATGAACCTACTTGAACCGGCAGCTCAGGATGGTGATATCGTCCGGGAAGGGGTTGGGGTTGGTGGCCGTCAGCGGACTGTACTCCGCCAGATCGCCCAGCAGCGCCGCGTGAAGCTCCCGCAAGGGCAGCAAGTGGGCCCGGCGCAAACTCGCGCTTACCCCCTCATCCCCGTACTCAGCCCCGCCCAAATCGAAGACGTCCGTCAGCCCGTCCGTGTAAATCAGCAGCACGGAACCCGCGGGCATGGCGGTGGTCCGGCCTTCGATCAGGAAGGGCAGCGGGTCGAGCACCCCCAGCATCAGGGTACCATCGGTGAGCGCCTCGATGGAGCCATCCGGCCGGCCGATGAGGGGTGGGTTATGCCCGGCGTTCACGTAGCTCACCTCGCGGGTCCGGCCGTCATACACGGCGATAAACGCCGTGATAAATTTCTCGGCCTGGGCGTTGGAATGAATCAGGTGATTGAGCTCGGCTACGACCTCCGCGAGCGACGCCGTGCGACGGGCCATCGTGCGTAGCCCGGCCTGAAAGTTCGACATCAGCAGCGACGC
>JBKJUQ010000152.1:0-1755 GCA_046590685.1 Hymenobacteraceae bacterium | reverse complement strand
CTTCAACGTGGCCACCGGGCCCGAGATCGAGGACGACTGGCACAACTTCTCCGCCCTCAACTTCCCGCCCGACCATCCGGCGCGCGAGATGCAGGACACCTTCTTTTTGGAAGGGTGGAAGGGCGGGAAGGTAGGAGAGGTTGAGGGAGAAAACCCTCCCACCCTTCCACCCTCAAACCCTCAACCCCTCCTGCTCCGCACCCACACCAGCACCGTGCAGGTACGGCTGCTCGATGAAGTCCGCGAAGGCCGCCGCCAGTTGCCTATTCGCGCCGTGATACCCGGCCGCGTGTACCGCAACGAGGCGATCTCGGCGCGCGCCCACCAGCTCTTCCACCAGATCGAGGGCCTGTACGTGGACAAGAACGTGAGCTTCGCCGACCTCAAGCAAGCCATCTACTACTTCCTGACCGAATTCTACGGCGCCGACGTGAAGATGCGGATGCGCCCCTCCTACTTCCCCTTTACCGAGCCCAGCGCCGAGGTCGACGTCTCGTGCCAGATCTGCGGCGGCCCCGGCTGTAACATCTGCAAGTACACCGGCTGGGTCGAAGTCCTCGGCTGCGGCATGGTCGACCCCGCCGTGCTCACCGCCTCCGGCCTCGACCCCAACGAGTACAGCGGCTTCGCCTTCGGCATCGGCATCGAGCGCACCACGATGGGCAAGTACACGGTAAAGGACCTGCGCCTGTTCACCGAGAACGACATCCGGTTTCTGCGGCAGTTTGAGTCATTATAGCGCGGGGTGCCGGCCCACGAGCCGCAGAATGCGGCCTTCGCATTATGCCTAGAACGCGTTAGGGGTACACTGTCACTTGATTAATCGAGCCATAATTAATAAGAGTATGCGACACACCAGCTCAATAGGGGCCGTTCTTCTCTTTGTAGCTACACACGCAGCATTTGCTTGTGACTGTGATTATGGAGGTGAGTTTCTGAGAGTGGCGCGCGCGAGTGAATTTGTCGCTTTAGTAAAAATGACGAGATACTTACAGTTTGATTCAACATTCCGTCGGCCGATGCCACTCTCTATGGAAGTTGAAGTAATAGACGTTTACAAAGGAAAGGAAACAAGAAAAAAGTTGACGGTTTGGGGTGATAACGGGATGTTATGCCGTCCCTACTTGTCGAATTTTGATGCGGGCAAGCATTACTTAATCGCCTTTGATAAAGCATATGACGGATCCAAGGGGTCCGTTCATAAGAATGAAAGGCCGACTGACTATGAAATTTCAAACTGTGGAGAATATTGGTTAACTGCTGACATAGGCAAGCAAACTGCAACAGGTGAAGCAAGACGGAACCATACTGTAACAAGTGGAATAAAACTCGCTGATATTAAAGCAAGCTTCACCAAATAAGCGCCCCAATACGCTCTTAACGGACCCGAGCACTACGCGAAACTCGCTGCGCTCGTCGCGGACCAGCGCTCCGCGCTACGTTACTTTTCATCCCGCAATTACTCCTCAATGAAGATCGCCATCATCGGAGCCGGCACGATGGGCCAGGGCATTGCCCAGGTCTGCGCGCAGGCCGGCCTCGACACCATCCTGTTCGACATCAACGCCGCTGCCGCCGAGAGTGCCCATCGCGCCACGCAGGAGAAGTGGACCACGCTCGGGCGCAAGGGGCGCCTCACGCCCGAAGCCAAAGCCCAGGCCGAAGCGCACTTTACCGTCACGACTAACTTCGGGGACCTCGTCGCCGACGTGCTGCTCGAAGCCGTGGTGGAACGGCTCGACGTGAAGCAGGAGC
>JBKJUQ010000092.1:0-19836 GCA_046590685.1 Hymenobacteraceae bacterium | reverse complement strand
GATGCGGGGGATGCCGAGGTCGGGGTCTTCGTCGCCCTTATTGGGGAAGTGCTGGATGACTTCGTCGAGCAGATCGCCGGTGCCGGAGCCGTTGGCCGCGGAGATGGCGAAGATGTGATCGCCGCCGAGGCCAAGCGAGAAGAACTCGCCGGTGTTGAGCGAGCGCTTCGAGTCGTCGGCCTTGTTGGCGACGAGCAGGACCGGTTTCTTCGAGCGCCGCATGACGTCGGCGAACTCCTGGTCGAGCGGGTGCAGGCCGGTATCGACGTCGACGACGAACAGAATGACGTCGGCTTCTTCGACGGCGAGCTTGACTTGCTGGCGGATCTGCGCTTCGAATACGTCATCGGACCCGACGACGTAGCCGCCGGTGTCGATGATCGAGAAGAAGAAGCCGACCCACTCGCCGTAGCCGTAATGGCGGTCGCGGGTGACGCCGCTTTCGTTGTCCATGATGGCTTGCCGGGCGCCGACGAGCCGATTAAAGAGGGTGGATTTGCCCACATTGGGGCGGCCCACAATTGCAATGGTATTCATTGGAGGTTTTTCAGCTGCCCGTCCGACCCCGGGGCAGTTACCGAAAAAGAAATGATAGTGGTCGGACTAGTTTTTTGCTGGGGGATAAGGCGAGAAGCGCCGGACGGGTTCGGAGTAAGGCCGGACGTGGTCCGAGTAAGGCCGGACGGGTCCGGAGTAAGCTTGTACCGGTCCGGAGTAAGGCTGTACCGATCCGAAGTAAGCCCGTACGGGTTCGGAGTAGGCTTGTACCGATCCGGAGTAAGCTTGTACGGGTCCGGAGTAAGGCTGTACGGGGGCGAAGCTGGAGCTTCGCGGTCCGGGGGGGTTACTCGCTGAGGTCGTAGCCGAAGCGCTTGAGGCGCTGGGCGCTGGAGCGCCAGTCGGCGTCGACTTTAACGTGGGTTTCGAGGTGGACCTGTTTCTGGAAGAAGGCTTCCATCGCTTTGCGGGCGCCGATGCCGACGCGCTTGAGCATCCGGCCGCCTTCGCCGATGACGATGCCTTTCTGGGAGTCGCGCTCGACGAGGATGGTGGCGCGCAGGCGAATGAGGTCGTCGGTTTCCTTGAACTCATCGACCACTACTTCGCAGGAGTAGGGGACTTCCTTTTTGTAGTTGACGAAGATCTGCTCGCGCACCATCTCGGAGGCGAAAAAGCGCTCGGGCTTGTCGGTGAGCTCGTCTTTGGGGTAAAACGGCGGGTGGACGGGCAGGCGGGCTTTGATCTCGGAGAAGACGTACTCGACGCCGAAGCCTTCGAGGGCCGACATCGGGATGATCTCGGTGGCTTCGGGAAAATGCTCTTTCCAGTAGGCGAGCTTGGCTTCGACGACTTCCTGGGTGGCCTGATCGACTTTGTTGACGAGCAGCAGGACGGGGCGGTCGAGGGCGATGCGGCGCAGGCGCTGCACGACGGGTTCCTCGTCGTACTGCTCGTAGATGTCGGTGACGAAGAGCACGACGTCGGCATCTTCCAGGGAAGAATGCACGAAGCCCATCATCCGCTGGTGCAGCTCGTATTTGGGCTGGATGATGCCGGGCGTATCGGAGTAAACGAGCTGGAAATCGGGCCCGTTGATGATGCCGAGGATGCGGTGGCGGGTGGTCTGCGCCTTGGAGGTGATGATGCTCAGGCGCTCGCCGACGAGCTGGTTCATCAGCGTAGACTTGCCGACGTTGGGCTTGCCGACGATGGCGACGTAGCCGGCGCGGTGGTCGTCGGGGAGGGGGGCGCCGGTGTGGGGATCGATCATAACTTCTTCAAACAGAACGCGCGACCTGCTCAGGGGGGAGCGGGCCGCGCGGGGCAAAGGTACGACGGGGGAGGTGGGGGCTAGTCGCCGTAGTGAAACCGGCACTGTACGACGACTATCGCTTCGCCTTCGACGCGGTACACCAAGCGGTGCTCTTGCGTGATGCGGCGCGACCAGTGGCCACGATAATTGCCTTTCAAGGCTTCCGGTTTGCCCGTGCCCGCGAACGGCGTTCGCTTACATTCTTTGAGTAGCGCGTTGATTTTGCGCACCATCGCGACGTCGGTTTCCAACCAGTGGAGGTAGTGTTCCCACGCGACCTCGTCCCACGTCAGCTTCATGGCTCAATTAGGTCGTGTTCTACGACGCGCCCTTGGCGTGTGCGCTCAATAGCTTCGTTCAGGGCGCGCGTGTTGGCCGGCGTGCTGGTCAGGTATTGAGTCTCATCCATCGCGCGGGCTTTCGACGCGCGTCCGGCTTTTGTTGGGCCGCCGGTCGGGGTGAGCTGAATGGCCGGATGACGATTAAGAAACGCCAGTACATGGGCGGCTTCGGATTCGGGGAAGTTGAGGACAACTTGCATAGGGCGAAGGTAACAAACTGCTGATACTGCCAGACGGTAAAGGGCCGACAGTTGGTTCGCGCGGAAGCCCTGAGAGCCGGAAACGCAGCGCGGCCTGCTCTGGTGGGGAGCGGGCCGCGCGGGGGTGAAGGTGCGACGGGGGCCGGGGCGGCTCCGACTGCTACCGGTTGAACAGCTCTTTCAACCCTTGCTGGAGCGTGGCGGGAGGGCGGCCGAGCAGCTTCTCCAGGTCGGGGCTTACTGCGTCTTCCTGCCCGTTCTTGATGTCGGTGACGAAGCCGACGATGCGTTGAATCACTACGTCGGGCAAGCCGCGCGCCTTCAGGCGCTGCTCGAAGGCGGGGACTTCGGCCGGAGTGTAGGTGACGGTTTTGCCGGCGATGGCCGTCAGGGCCGCGGCTACATCGTGGAAGGAATACGATTCGCGGCCGGTGAGGGTGTAGATCGGCTGGGTGGGGCCGTCGGCGGCCAGGACCCCCGCGATGGCCTCGCCCATTTCGCGCCGGAGCGCGAAGGGAATTTTGCCTTCGCCAGCCGGTTGGTAAATGCCGGTGTTGAACACGTCGGCGCCCACAAACTGCGGCAGCACGTCCATATACAGCACGTTGCGAAACAGCGAGGAGGGCAGCCCGCTGGCCTTCAGGTAGTCTTCGGTCTGAAAGTGGCCTTCCATCAGGCGATTGACCATCGTGCAGCGGTCCTTGAGGGTCCGGCTGGTGTACCCCAGCCAGCGTACGCCGGCCTTTTGGGCGGCATCGATCACGTTTTGGTGCTGCCGGACGCGGTTTTCTTCGTCGGTTCCAGCGATCAGCAACACCTTTTCGACGCCCTGCATCGCCCGGTCGAGCGAGGCGGGATCGTCGTAGGTGCCGACGCGGATGGCCACGCCTTGGGCGCGCAGGTCAGCCGCTTTGGCTTCGTCGCGCACAAACGCGGCGACCTGGGAAGCGGGCAGCTTTTGGAGCAGGAACCGAATGATGGTAGCGCCGAGGTGGCCGGTGGCGCCGGTAACAAGAATCATAATGCGCGTTTTGCGGGTTGGCGGGCGGTCGGGTAAGCTGGCGGTCGCGCCCGCCCTACCGGGTGGGCGCGACCGCCAGCTTACCCGAAACTCCGGTGGCAAAGGTCCGAATTGCCCCCCTCAAATGCAGCGACATGACAGGGAATTTCACCGGATAACGGGGACCGAAGTAGGGTGCCAAAGGTAGAAGCCGCTGCCCGGGCGCTAACCTTTGTAGCACGGAACTGTTCCGCGCCCGCTTCCTTTTCCCCCACCGATTCCCCTTTGCGCGGGGTGCCGGCTAAGGGCCGACCACACGGACAACGCCTCCGCGCTGGGTCGTAAAGTTGTTTATTGCTAATATGTGCGCATATTTTGCCTATGGCTACCCCATCTCCCCTCCCCTCCTCGAACGTGTTGCAGTGCATCGTCACGGACGATGATGCTCTAAGCCGGCGCACGATTGAGGGACACATCGCGCACTCGCCCGGGCTGGCGCTGGCGGGTACGTTCGACGATGGAGTACAGCTGCTCGATTTTCTGCGCGACAGCCCGCTGCCCGTGGACGTGCTGTTTCTGGATGTGCAGATGCCGCTACTGTCTGGGCTGGACGTTATCCGGCTGCTGCCCAACGCCCCTGCCGTGGTACTCACTACGGGCCGGGCCGATTTTGCCGTCGAGGCGTTCGCGCTGCGCGTGGTCGATTACCTGGTGAAGCCGATCGAATACCCGCGTTTTTTGCAGGCGGTAGAGCGTATTCGGCGGCAGGCGACGAGCAGCGCCGGAGCGATCGCTCCGCCGGTGGCAGCCGCGCCGACCGACCGGTCGGGCGCCATTTTCATCAAGAATGGCGGGCGCACCACGCGGATCCTGCACGCGGATATTCTGTACCTGGAGGCGGTCAACGATCAGGTCGTGATCGTGTTGACGAAGGGGCAGCTTTCGACCAGCCAGCTGTTACACGAGGTGACCGGGCGGCTGCCGGAAGCGCAGTTCGTGCGCGTCCACCGCTCGTTCGTCGTCAACCGCAACCGCATCATCAGCATCGAAGACGCTACCCTCACCTTGGAAGGCGGGCGGCAGCTCCCCATCGGTCGCACGTACCTGGCCGATTTTCTCGCGTCGTTTCCGACTACCGGCCGTTAGGACTGCTGCTCCGCCTGCCACTGTTGCAGGCGCGCGATCAGGTCGTCGAGCTCCTGTACGACGTAGTCGCGCACGTCGGCCCACTGCGGGTCAGTCGCGGGCAAATCTTCCAGCTCGGCCAACGCTTCGGCAGTTTCGGCAGCGTCGAGCAGGCGCGCGGCGGGTGCCAGCTGGTGGGCGATTGCCCTTACGTCGTCGGCCTGCGCGGCGGTGGCATCAGCTACTTGCGCCAGCAGCGGCGGCGTGGTAGCGAGAAACTCGGCCACTATCTGGGCCACGAAAGCCGGGTTGCCGTGCCCCAGCCGCAAGGCCGTGGCGGGGAAGCCGTTTAGCCGCCCGGAAGTGTCGGCCAGTGGTACGACAGCGGCGGGTAGTGACGCGGCAACGTTGGCCGGCCACCGCACCACCGTCCGCAGCACCCGCAGCAAATCGGCCTCCTCGAAGGGCTTGGTAAGGCAGGCATCCATGCCGGCGGCCAGGTACTGCTCGGTATCGCTGCGAAAGGCGTTGGCCGTGAGCGCCACGATGGGCACCGCCGCGAGTACCGGATCGGCCAGCGCCCGGATGGCGGCAGTGGCTTGCAACCCATTCATCACGGGCATCTGAATATCCATCAGCACCACGTCGAACAACTCGGCCTGCGCCTGCGCTACTGCTTCGGCCCCGGTAGTGGCTTCCACCACCATGGCGCCGTGGTGCGCGAGTAGCAGGCGCACGAGCAGGCGATTTACGGAGTTGTCCTCGGCCAGCAGGATGCGCAGGCCCGCCACCGACGTATCGGGCAACGCGGCGGCGTCCGGCGTCCGCGCCGGTCGGCGGGCGCGCGGCAACGTGAGCGTAAACGTGAACGTGCTGCCCTGCCCGGGGGTGCTCGTCAGCTCCAGCGTACCACCCATCCGCGCCACCAGCGAGCGGCTGATGCTCAAGCCCAGGCCCGTCCCCCCGAACTCGCGACTGATGCTGGCGTAGGCCTGCGCAAAAGGCTTGAAAATATTTTCCTGCTGCTCCGGCGCGATGCCGATGCCGGTATCGCGGACAACGAAGACGACGGTCATGGTTTCCGGGGTTTCGGCGAGCAGGTCGCCGGTCACCCAAATACTTCCCCCGGCGGGCGTGAACTTCACGGCGTTGCTCAACAGGTTGAGCACTACCTGCGTCAGGCGCTGGGTGTCGCCCACGACCCACGGGTACGGGCACGAGTCGCGCAGCCGCCGACCGTGCACCGTGATGCCCTTTTCCTGCGCCTGGAGTACCAGCGGATCCAGGGCGGTGCTCATCGCCGCGCAGAGATCGAACGCCTCCTCGCTCAGCTCCAACTCTTCCGACGATAGCTTCGCCATGTCGAGCACATCGTTGAGCACCCCCAGCAAGTGCCGACCGGAGCGCTGAATCACTTCCAGCAATTCGTGCTGATACGCGTCAACGCTCGTTTTTGCCAGTAGCCCGGCCATTCCGAGCACGCCGTTGAGCGGCGTACGAATCTCGTGGCTCATATTGGCCAGAAAGTTTTCGCGGGTGCGGATGGCGGCTTCGGCCTCTTCTCTGGCGCGCTTGGCCGCCCGTTCGGCCTGGATGCGCTCGGTAATGTCCTGGGCGTACCCGATGATGTAGGGCGGCTGACCGGCCTCCTCGACCCGGATGTTGTGGTAGAGCAGGTAGCGCGGGGCAGCGTGGCGGGGCAGCACCCGCAGCACGCCGGAATTGGTAGCGGCCGATTTTTGGGCAAACTGCGCCAGATAGGCTTCCACGGCAGATTGGTAGGCAGGGGGCATCAGCTCGACGAGGGTGCGGCCTACTATGTCAGCAGTCCGATAGCCGAGCAGTGCCAATATCGCCGGGTTTACCGAGAGCATTTTGCCGTGTAGGTCGTGGGTACAGATAAGCGCCTGAGTGTACTCCATCAGGTCGCGGTACTGCTTCTCGGAGCGCGCCAGCGTAAGCTGCGCTTCGCGAATGGGCGTGATGTCGAGCCCGTAGCCGATGAGCATCACCGGCGCGCCATCCTCGTCGAAGACGGGTTGGGCGGAGCGCGTCAGGTACTGCACACCGGTGCCATCGCGCCGGGCGACTTCTTCCTCCCAGCTTACCTGCCGGCCGTCGGTTAGGGCCTGGCGCAGGATGGCCTGCCGACGCTCGGCCATGGCTAGGGGCCGGTCGCGGTAGGCAAAGTATTCGAGGTCGTCGCGGCCGATAAGCCAGGCACGCCGCTCGGGGTCGCGGACGGCTTGAGGGTTGAGGTAGCGGTAGCGGAGGTCGGGGCCGATCACGACCACATCGGCGGGCAGGTGGGTGAGAATGGACTCGTAGAATCCACGCTGACGCCGCACTTCTTCTTCGGCGGCGCGGCGAGCCGTTATTTCTACCAAGTACAGGTTCACGTACTGTTCCGTCGGAAAAGGCGTCACGTAGGCCGCAAATACTCGGTTCTCTACGGTGATTTCGACTTCGCGCACCTCGCTCCCGGCCAGCGCCTCGCGCACCGTCTGCGCCATCTGCGCACGGGCGACAGCGGCGCTCTTGGGGCTGATGGCAGCGCGCAGCGCCAGCGCGGCGGGGTTAAGGAAGAGGACTGAGCCATCGGCGGCGAGCCGGTAGATGGGATTGGGGTCCTGCGCCGGAATGCGGGCGACGTGCTCCAGTTCCTGGCGAGCGAGAGTTTCGGCGGTGACGTCGCGGTACGAGACCAGCCAGCCGCCGTCGGGCAGGCGCACAGCGTCGCGCGCCATCCAACGGCCGTCGCGCAGCTCCACCTGCAAGTCAATCAGATCTTGTCGGGCCTGCACGGCTTTTTCCACCGCCACGCCCACGGCGGCAGCATTCACGAAGGAGCCGAGCAGGTAGTCAAGCGTCACGCGGGCGGACTGGCCAATGAGGGACACAGCCGCCGGAATGCTGAGCATCTGCCGGTATCGGGCATTGATGTAGGCGATGTTATCGTCGGTGTCGGTCACGATCAGCGCCAGCGGCAGATGATCGAGCAGGGGCCCAAACGAAGCGGGCGAAAGCGGGAGCGCGGGAGTTGACATACGGCGGCTGGCGGCCGGTGCCAGGACGCCGGCACAAAGGTCTGCGTGAGCACGCCGTGCACCCACGCATTCACTCCGCGATTTGCGCCGTTCGGCCGGTGGTGGTGGGTATTGGTGCGCAAACCCTTTCCGGCGCGCTTCGGCATCGGCAACATTTGTTTCATCAAACGCCCCGGCGGCGGTTTCCCGATCGGTTCCCCCTACTTTTTCTGTTCAATTCCGTCAATGCTTTTTCTTTCTTCTCTCCGTCTGATTTGGACCTGGTTAGTAGCGGGCTTGGTGTTCGGCGCGCTCGGCGCGCCGCTGAGCGCGTGGGCCGCAACGGGTGGTGGTGGGCACACCTTCGCGCCCACCGCCGTGGCCGATGCGCGCTCGACCGGGGCCGGCATGCCCATCAGCTTTTCGGTCCTAACCAACGACCAAGCCGCGGGCATCCTCGACCCCGAAACGATTAACCTGATGCCTACGTCGGGTCGGCGGCGCCACACCCGCGTGGAGGTCGCCAACGAAGGCACCTTCGCGCTCGACCCCAACGGGCAACTCACGTTCACGCCGGCGGCCGGTTTCGCGGGCGCGGTTAAGATTACGTACACCGTGCGCGATTACGGCGGGCACTGCTCGGCACCCGCAGTCGTAACGATTTACGTGGCCGCGTGTCGGCCAGTCCACCCAAACTTCGGCCAGCCAACCACGCCGCTGGTGCTGGCGCCGTCCGAAGTGTCCGCTAATTAGCGGGAGCGGCACCCATCGGCACGGCCGCTGAATAAACAATCTTCGAGGCCAGGGGCGACCCTCACTTCTGGCGCCTGCCCGAACTTTGCGGCGCTGAACTGTTATCTGCCCAATGAACGAAGCCGCCGCCCCCCAGCCCAAGAAGAAAAAGCCCGCCGACGCCTCCTTCGGCGTGGCCCAAGTTAACGTTGCCCCCCGCCCGGCCCGGCGCGGCCCCATCGGCGTGCTGCTCGTGAACCTGGGGACGCCCGATTCGCCGCGAACGCCCGACGTACGGCGCTACCTACAAGAGTTCCTGTCGGACGACCGCGTCATCGACGTGCTGCCGAAGCCACTGCGGCGGCTACTTTTCAACGGGATCGTGGTGCCGCTGCGGGCGCCGAAATCGGCGAAGATCTACCAGGAGCTGTGGACCGAGCGCGGCTCGCCGCTGCTGTTTCACGGGCTCGATTTGCAGCGGCTCGTGCAGGAGCAGCTGGGCGCGGATTACGTGGTAGCGTTTGGGATGCGCTACCAGAACCCGAGCATCGCGAGCGCGTTGCAGCAGCTGCGCGACGCCAACGTGGAGCGAATCGTGGTGCTGCCGCTGTTTCCGCAGTACGCGGCGGCGAGTACGGGCTCGGTGCAGGACAAGGTGATGGAGATCGTGAAGCAGTGGTGGGTGGTGCCCAACATCGAGTTCATTTCGACCTTCACCGACGAGCCGGGTTTCATCGAAACCATCGTGGACCTGGGGAAACAGGAGATGGCAAAACACGCCTACGACCACGTGCTGTTCAGCTACCACGGCATCCCGGAGCGGCATATCACCAAAGGGTCCGACCAGGGCTACTGCCAGCTCGGGGCCTGCTGCAACACCTACAACCCGAAGAACCGGTATTGCTACCGCGCGCAGTGCTACCACACGTCGCGGCTGGTAGCGGAGGGGCTGGGGCTCGGGCCCGACCAGTACACAGTGGCGTTTCAGAGCCGGCTCGGGCGCGATCCGTGGCTGCGGCCGTACTCGGATATCATTTTGAAAGACTTCCCGGCGCGCGGGTTCAGGAACGTGCTGGCGTTTTCGCCCGCGTTCGTGGCCGATTGCCTGGAGACGACGATCGAGGTGGGCTCGGAGTTCAAGGAGCTGTTCGAGGAAGCCGGCGGCGCGCACTGGCAGCTGGTGCCATCGCTGAACACGCACCCGCGCTGGGTGGAGACAGTAGCGGCGCTCGTGCGCCGGCCTACGGCGCCCGACGCGTAAGCGGCGAGCACGAAATCAGGGGCTGAAGCGGTACCGCACCCCTACGGAAACCACGAACGGCCGAGAGGCATACAGCACGCTTTTGCCCTGCCAGTCCAGATCGGCGCCCGCCTGCAACTGACACCAGATTCGGGGGGTGCACTCAATCGCCAGCTGCGTCACGAACTGCACGTGGACGCGACTCGCGTCGCGGCGCGTGGTGTACGTCAGCGAAGAATCGGTTTGATAGTGGCTGGTCCCGCTAAAAGAGCCACTGCGGAAATTCTCCAAATACTCAATTCGCTGATAATTGAGCCAGTAGACCTTGGCGGCGACGGCGTACTCAATCCCTGCGTCGGGCTCGCTTCGGCCGAGGAAGGGCATCAGGTAGAAGGTCTGGTAGGTGGCGCTCGCCTGCCGGTCGGCGGAATCGTAGCGGGCGCTGCTGAAACCCGACCAGGTTTCGTACCGCGCGCCGACGCTCGACCCGCGGCCAGCGCCTCCTCCGGCGAGCAGGCCCACCCGCGTGCCCGCCAAACGCCATGGGATGATCCCGAACCCGGCTTCGAATGAGCGGAAGACATCGTGGCCCTTATCAGCCCGGTAGCGCTGGCCCTGCGCCGTGAATACTATATTGGCCACGGGTGCGAAGGCAACCTGACCCTCCAGCCCCTGAGCCCCCACGCTTAGGCTCCCTTCAGCTCCGGTCCGCGACAGCATCGGGACGTACGCGCTCTGTGGGGTGAACGTCGGGGCGGCGTTGCGGTACAAGGTATGGCAGCCCGTCAGCAGCACTGCCGAGGTGATGACCAGCATAGACCTGAAGCACAAGAGAACGAAGCGAGCCATAGATGGAAGGTCGGGAGGGGCAGAACCCGAAGATATGGCGGGTCTATCGGGGCGGCGGGGCAGCGGCGCTGTCAATGCGCGAGCGCAGGTGGGCAGAATCAAGCGGTAGGGGCGCGCTGGTATCGGCAATGGGGGCGGACGGAAGCACTACGGATGCAGAATCGGCCCTGAGCAGCGGCGCGGCGGCGCTGTCGGGCGCGGGTGGCGCTTCGGGTAGCACGGTTGGGGCTTCCGTAAGCGTGAACGCCGTTGAGTCAAAAGCGCTGGTCGCGGCGGGCGCGCCGGGGTCGGTAGCCCCCGCCGACTTTGGCTCGGGCAGTAGGACGAAAATGGCCTGCACGACCAGCGCCAGCGCGGCAGCTCCCGTCAGCCACCACGCGGTGCGCGGGCGGGCGGAAGTAGCAGAAGGAGTGGGCGGCACCAGCACAAGCGCAAAGGTCGGGCGCCGAACGCCTACCTTGCGCCGATGCCGCGCCTCTCCCCTACCGCCGCCGACCTCCTCGCCGATCTCACGGCCCGCCAGCTGCTACCGGCCGCGCAGGCCGCAGTTCTTGCTGAAGCCGAGGGCTCGACGCCATTTTCGCTGCACGCGGAGCTACGCACGTTCCTTTACCTCGGAGTGACCGCCTTGGCCGGCGGCCTCGGCGCGCTGCTCTACGAACACCACGAACGCTTGGGGCCGGGCCTGATTCTGAGCTTGATGGCCGGGCTGCTCGTCGCCGCCGCGTGGTACGCCGCGCGCCACCGGCCCGCATTTACCTGGGGGGTGGCGCCGCGCACGTCCGTTGGGGCCGACTACGCGCTGCTGCTCGCCTGCTTGCTGCTGCTGGGCCTGGAGGGCTACGCGCAGGCTCAGTATGGTGTTTTTGGTACTCGCTACGGGCTAGCGACGGCAGTGCCGGCCGGCGCTTTCCTGCTGCTCGCTTACCGGTACGACCATCGCGGCGTGCTCGCCCTGGGCCTGACGGCTCTGGCTACGTGGGTGGGGTTGACAGTAGCGCCGCTGAACGTCCTGAGCAATGTCGGCTTTGGGCACGCGGCCCTGCGAGGGTCAGCCATTGGCCTGGGCGCCCTGCTCACGCTCACGGCCTGCCACGCCGAATGGGCGGGCCGCAAAGCCCATTTTGCGTCCACGTACCTGAACCTGGGAGGTAATCTGGCCGGCGTGGGGCTGGCAGCCACGGTGATCGGCGGATGGTCGGATAGCGGGGCCCAGGTCCTGGGGGTGTTAGGAATCGCCGGCCTGAGCGCGGCGCTGTACTGGTTTGCCCGCCGGACCAGCTCCGCGTGGTTTCTGGTGCTGGCAGCGGCGTGGGGGTATTTCATCCTGACCTACCTCTGGGTTCGCTTGATGATCGCGAGCGGTGGCGAGGAAGGGGCTCTGTTGCTATCCAGCAGCTATTTTATCGGTTCCGCCTTCTTCATCATTCGCTTCTTCCTGAATCTCAAGCGCCTTGTGCCTGCCCCGGCGGGTCGTATCCCAACCACTGACTAATGCTCAACTTCTGGTTGAAGCGCGTGGCCGCTTACCCGGCATTTTGGTCGCGCAACCTCACGTGGCGAACCCACGCCACGCGCTGGCACCGTCGTGGTCAGCTGACGGCGGCGCAGCTCGCGGCTACGGAAGCGGCGTACCCGCTCGATTTCTTTCGCCCCGCGTGGCCCATCCGGATTGGGTTGTTTATCGCTACAGCCTTGGGAGTTTTGCTCGGCAGCAGTTTTTTGGCGCTGCTGGCCGCCGGGACAAACGCGGGCAATTTTAGCGTGACCGGGTGGGCCCTTCTGCAATTGGTTAGCTCGTGGGCGCTGCTGGAGCTACTCATCCGCCAGAACAAGCTCTACCACGCTGGCCCCGACAACGCTCTCCTATACACCGCGCTGGGGGCGGCGGCCGTGCTGATTGGTCGGCTGCATCTGCTACGACTCGATGGCTCCGTCAACGAGTTCGCCCTCAGTCAGCCGGCCCTACTACCCACCCTCCTTCTGCTGTTAACCATCCTGGGGGCGGCGGTTGCGCGCTACGCCGAGCGCGGCGTCACGGGGGCGGCGTTCATCACGTTTCTGCTGGTCATCGCCAACCTGCTGCTGCCGTGGGGCTGGGGGCGCTTGCTGCTGCCCTTTGGGATGATGACGGCGGCGGGTGCAGTGCTATGGCTGGCTCGGGCGCCCCGTCAGGTATCGGCTGCTACGTACTACTACGATGGGGCCCGCCAGACGCTCCGGCTGCTCGCACTCGTGGTATTCTACCTCGCCGGCAACTACCTCGTCGTGCGGGAGGGCAACGCCTCGCTACGTGGCGATTTTACGTCGGCGCATCCACCCCTGGGCGGCCTCTTCATTGCGCTTACGGCGGCCGTGCCGGTGGCGTACGTAGTGCTCGGCCTGCGGCGCCACAACCGGTTGTTGCTCACGTTGGGGTTGCTGGCATTCGCGTTTTCGGGCTACACCTTGCGGACGTACCGCTCCGTGCTGCCGCCCGCCATTGCCGCCACGCTGGTTGGGGCAGCGCTGATCGCCCTGGCGGTAGTAGCGCTTCGCTACCTGCGCCCCCAGCGGCACGGCCTTACGTCTTTACCCGACGCTGGCGAGCCTGCGGCCGACGAGGCCGCCAGTCCGTTTGCCCGCGCTAACCTGGAAGCATTAGCGGCCGCGGAGCTGACGCCTGTGCCCGCCCCCAGCACTGGGTCCGCCACGACGTTTGGCGGCGGCGAGTTCGGCGGCGGCGGCGCGTCGAGCGGTTACTGAGCGTGGCGGGCCAGCCGGCTTCAGGCAGCCCAGTGTCTTCTGCGTATTGTACAAGTAGGCCCGGCAAACGCCTGGCCGCTCCCTTGACTATAGGCTCGCTATACCCTCGCTATAGGCGGGGTATGCACGGCACAGCGGTATAGGGCCGCGAATTTCCCGGAAAAGCACTAATTTCTGGCAAGGCTGACAAGGCAATGAGCCGGGCCGGCAGGTGATTATTACGCCGTCGCGGGCACCCGCTGATACAGCTTGGCCAGCACGTCGGTCGCGTAATCGACCTCTTCAGCCGTCGTGTATTTCGAGAACGAGAACCGCACCGCGCCGCGTCCCGGGTCGCAACCCAACGCGGCGAGCACGTGCGAGCCGACATTAGAGCCGCTGGAGCAGGCGGAACCGCCGGAAGCCGAAATCTTGTGAATATCGAGGTTGAAGAGCAGCATCTCGGTCATCTCCGAAGGGGGCAGGCTCACGCTCAACACCGTGTACAGGCTTTCGTCGGCCAATTCGGAGGTCCCGTTGAACCGTACCTCATCGCCGAGAGCCGCGTGTAGCCGGCCAATCATCCGATCTTTCAATCCCTGAATGTGCCGCTGGTGCTCGACCATCTCGGCGTAGGCAATTTCGAGCGCTTTCGCGAGGCCAATAATACCCGCTACGTTTTCGGTACCGCCGCGCTGACCGCGCTCCTGCGCCCCGCCTTGGATCAACGGCGCCACTTGCACCGCCGAATCCGTGAACAGAAACCCCACGCCTTTAGGGCCGTGAAACTTGTGAGCCGAGCCTACCAGAAAGTGCGCCCCAAGGGCGCGGACGTCGTGGCGGTAGTGCCCCATCGTCTGCACGGTGTCCGAATGGAAAATGGCTTGATGCCGCCGACAAAGCGCGCCCACCTCCTGGATGGGCAGCAAGGTCCCCACTTCGTTGTTGGCGTGCATCAAGCTCACGAGCGCGCGCGGCTGGCCGTCTAAGAGCTCTTCTAAATGCTGGAGATCGATGCGGCCGCGATCGTCGTGCCGCACGTGCACCAGCTCCACGACGCCGGTGTGCGCCAACGACTCCAGCGAATGCAGGACGGCGTGGTGTTCCAGGCCGGTGCTGATCGCGCGCTTAATACCAAGTGAGCGCACGGTACCGATAATCGCGCGATTATCGGCCTCCGTTCCGCCGGAGGTGAAGGTTATCTCGCCAGGCGCCGCATTTAACAGACTCGCTACCGACTTGCGCGCTTGCTCAATGGCAACCCGCACTTGCCGTCCGTGCCCGTGGGTACTGCTGGGATTGCCGAAAAGATCGCGCAAAAACGGCGTCATCGCCTCAAACACGGCCGGGTCGAGCGGCGTAGTGGCGGCGTTGTCGAGGTAAACCGGAGTAGCGGGCGCGACGGGGATCATTAGGGAACCGGAAGCGGTGAAGGCTACCGGCTACAAAATTAACCACCGATTAAGCGGATTAAGCAGATTTCACGGATTACGTCGCTTTATCGAGCCATATCGGCCGTATGCCTTCGTCCCCTCTCGCCACGCTGCCAGCCGAAAAAGCCAATGGGTTAATCGGCGCAATCGGCGCAAATCCGCGCAAATCCGCGTCAATCTGCGGTTAGCTCTTCATCGAGATAATCTCCTTGATATCGCCGATGATCTTGTTGGCCAGATGCTCCGCCGTGACGTTGGAGGCTGACTCAGCGTAGATGCGGATGATCGGCTCGGTGTTCGACTGCCGCAAGTGGACCCATTCGTTGCCAAACTCGATCTTGACGCCATCAACGGTATTGATGGGCTGCTTGGCGTAGCGCTGTTGCACGTGACGCAGCACGGCGGTGGTATCGATCTCGGCGGTAAGCTCGATCTTGTTCTTGGAGATGAAGTAGCTCGGATACGTCGCGCGCAGCCGCGTGGCCGTGAGCCCGCTCTTGGCCAGATGCGTCAGGAAGAGGGCAATGCCGATGAGCGCGTCGCGGCCGTAGTGCAGGTCGGGCACAATGACGCCCCCGTTGCCCTCGCCCCCGATCACGGCATTGGTTTCCTTCATCAGGGCCACCACGTTTACTTCGCCGACGGCCGCGGCCGCGTGCTGGCCGCCGTGTCGTTCCGTAACGTCGCGCAGGGCGCGCGTCGAGCTCAGATTGCTCACCGTATTGCCCCCGCCGCGCTGGCCGAGCACGTAGTCGGCCACGGCAACCAAGGTATACTCTTCGCCGAAGAACGCGCCGTCTTCGCACACTAACGCGAGGCGGTCGACGTCGGGATCAACCACGATGCCCAGATCAAACTTCCCTTTCTTCATCAGCCGCTCAATGTCGCGCAGGTGCTCGGGCAACGGCTCGGGATTGTGCGCAAAGTCGCCGTCGGGCTCACAGTGCAGTTTTTCGATGTGCTCAACCCCCAGCGCTTCGAGCAGCATCGGCACGGCAAAGCCACCCGACGAATTCACCGCGTCGACCACTACCCGGAAGTTGCGCGCCCGAATGGCGTCGATATCGACCAGATCGTACGCCAGAATGTCCTGAATATGCCGTTTGAGCACGCTCTGCGACTGCGTGACTTTCCCGAGCTTGGTGACGGCGACAAAATCAAAGTCTTCCGCATCGGCCAGCCGCAACACTTCTGCGCCATCGGCTTCGCTCAGAAACTCCCCTTTATCGTTGAGTAGCTTAAGGGCATTCCACTGCTTGGGGTTGTGCGAGGCGGTGAGGATAATGCCTCCCGCCGCCTTTTTATAGCCCACGGCCAGCTCGACGGTGGGCGTCGTGCTCAAGCCCACGTCCACGACGTGGAGGCCAACGCCTTGCAGGGCACCAATGACGAGCCGGCTCACCATATCGCCCGAAAGGCGCGCATCGCGACCGATAATGACCGTTGGGTTCAGCGGAGCCGTCCGCATCAGCCACGTACCGTACGCAACGGCATATTTCACCACATCTACCGGCGTCAGCCCTTCGCCCACCGCGCCACCAATGGTGCCGCGGATGCCGGAAATTGATTTAATCAGTGCCACTAGCTAAGCGTTCGTCCTTCGCAGGGAGAGTCAACAAGATGTGAAAAGGGCCATCCGGGCGCGCCTGCGCCGCCGCGTAATGGGGCCGCAAAAGTAGGCATAACCCCGCGGCCAGCGTTCTACCAAGCGTATGAAAGCGGCGAACAAGCCCGCTGCCGAAAGGGAATGGCTACCTTTGATGGCGATGGCGCTTACCTCTCCTGCCCGCCGGGCCCAGCAGCTTGAAGCCTTCGGGCGCTTACTCGATGTCCTCGATACATTGCGCGAACAGTGCCCCTGGGACCGTAAGCAGACGCTGGACACGCTACGCCACCTCACGATTGAGGAAACCTACGAGCTAGCCGACGCCATTTTGCGGGACGATCTCGCCGACCTTAAAAAAGAGCTCGGCGACGTGATGCTCCACCTGATTTTCTACAGCCGCATTGCCGCGGAAAAAGGAGCCTTCGACATTGCCGACGTGCTCAACGCGCAATGCGAAAAGCTTATTTTCCGGCACCCGCACATCTACGGCGATGTGAAGGTGACGGGCGAGGAGGACGTCAAGCGCAACTGGGAACAGCTCAAGCTGCGCGAAAAGGGGACGACGTCAGTGCTCGGCGGAGTGCCCGCTTCGCTCCCCGCGCTGGTAAAAGCCATGCGGATTCAGGAAAAGGCGCGCGGCGCGGGCTTCGACTGGGAAGAGCGCGGCCAAGTATGGGCGAAGGTGCAGGAAGAGCTGGGGGAATTCGAGCGCGAGTTCAACGTGCCGGACGCGCCCTTCGGTGAGCCGCTGCCGGAAACGGTCCGGGCCCGGGCCACCCACGAGCTCGGCGACGTGCTGTTCTCCCTCATCAATTTCGCTCGCTTTCTGGGCCTCAACCCGGAGGAAGCGTTGGAGCGGACGAACCTAAAATTTATTCGGCGTTTCCAGTTTCTCGAAAATGCCGCTCGTACCCAGGGAAAGCCCCTCGCGGAGCTGTCGCTGGCCGAGATGGAGGCGCACTGGCAGGCTGCTAAGGCCCACGAGTAGGGGAAGCCAACGCGCGGTGTATCTAGTCCGTATCGCCCCAAAAGAGGGCCAATTTTTCGCTTTTTGGCCGATCTGATGGTGCGCCGGCCGCCGCAGCCGCGTTCCGGTGTTTACTTCGCAGCCGCAAGTCGCGACCTTCACAAATCTCAACCAACCGGGGAAACCTTTAACCGGTCGGCCGTTGTAAGGCCAATTCTTTGTCAAACCCCTAAAACCAACCCCAGTTTTTTTGAGTCCGATGGAAAATCCGAAGCCCACCACGCCCATTAAGCCAGTGGCCCCGACGAAACCCGCCGCCGCCCCGCAGGAAGAGGGCCGCGCCGGCTCCATTTTCGCCAGCATCGTGATCCCGGTCGCACTGGTGGTCGCTTACCTGATCTACGAATTCGTGCTCGGCAACCCGGGCAACTTCCAAGGCGGCGACCCGACCAAGCACCCCCTGCCCGGCAACGTGCTGGGCATCGTCTACAAGGGCGGCATCATCGTGCCGATCCTGCTGGGTCTGCTGATCATGATCATCACGTTCTCGATTGAGCGGCTTTTGACGCTCAACAAGGCCAAGGGCACCAAGAGCATCGAATCGTTTGTGCGTACGATCCGTCAGCGCCTCTCGGCCAACGACACCAACGGTGCTATCGCCGCCTGCGACGTGCAGAAAGGCTCAGTAGCCAGCGTCGTAAAAGCGGGCCTCGTGAAATACCGCGAGATGGAGATGGACCACTCGATGGAGAAAGACCAGAAAGTGGCCGCTATCCAGAAGGAAATTGAGGAAAGCACCACCCTGGAGCTCCCGATGCTCGAAAAGAACCTGGTGATTCTGTCGACGATCGCGTCGGTAGCGACCCTGGTGGGTCTGATCGGCACGGTACTCGGGATGATCAAGGCCTTCTCCGCCCTCGCCAACGCCGGCGCGCCGGACGCCGTGGCGCTCTCGACCGGTATCTCGGAGGCCCTCATCAATACGGCCCTTGGCATTGGTGGCTCCACGATCGCCATCATCCTGTACAACTACTTCACGAGCCGCATCGACGAGCTGACGTACTCGATCGACGAGGCCGGCTTCTCGATCGCGCAGACGTTCGCGGCCCAGCACGGCCAGCGCGGCTAGGCCTCGGTTGGGCGGACTGGAATCCGCGGCTCGTCGGTTGAATAATCAGTCGATGAGCTGCGGATTCTAGTCCGCTCAATACTTTTCTTTCTCGCACTTCGTTAGAGGTCCAGAATGCCCAAAGTCAAACCGCACCGTACAAAACCATCGTTGGACATGACGCCAATGGTGGACCTGGCATTCTTGCTGGTGACATTTTTCATGCTCACTACCAAGTTTTCGCCGGAGGAAGTCGTGGTCGTCGATACTCCCTCGTCGATCTCGGAGCTCAAGCAGAAGGAATCGGGGATGATCACGATTTCGGTCGACAAGAACAAGCGCGTCTTTTTCACCATCGACGGGCAGAATACGAAGCGCACCGCGCTGGAAGCGATGCGCCGCAAGTATGCCCAGCCGGCTTACTCCGCCGAGCAGATCAAGAACTTCGAGCTGATGCCGTCCTTCGGCATGCCGATGAACCAGCTTGGTCAGTTTCTGGCTGAGAGCTCGGAGGGCCGCAAAGCCCTGCAGCAGCCCGGCATCCCGATGGATTCGCTCAACAATCAGCTCGGCGATTGGGTACTCAACGCCCGCCTGGCAGATCCCGAGGTGAAAGCCGCCATCAAAGGCGACAACGACGCCGACGCCACCACGATGCAGCAAATCATCAAGACGCTGCAGGAGAAGAAGGTCAACACCTTCTATCTGGTGACTGATATGGAAAACAAGCCCCAGTAGCATCAACGGCTGGTAGCCGATTTCTAACGACGCTCGCAAGTAATGGCAGAAATTCAAGATAAGGCCGGGAAGGGCAAAAAAAAGGGACCCAAGAAGCAATCAACCAAGATCGACATGACCCCGATGGTCGATCTGGCGTTTCTGCTCCTGACCTTCTTTATGCTCACCACCACGTTCGCCAAGCCCAACGTGATGCAGATCAGCATGCCGGTGCCGGATAAGCTCGACCCACCGCCGCTGAAAGAGTCGAATGCGCTCACGATTATCCTCGGGCCCAACGACAAGGTGTTCTATTACGACAGCCTCGTGCGGGCTGACAAGCCAGTCCAGCCGAAGCTGCACACGACCGATTACTCGGCGAACGGCATCCGCAAGCATTTAAAGGAGCGTAACACGAACCCAAAGCTGTTCGTGATGATTAAGCCGCTCAAGGAGGCCCGCTACAAGAACATGGTGGATATTCTTGATGAGATGAGCA
The DNA here is from genome assembly GCA_046590685.1 of Hymenobacteraceae bacterium. Taxonomy (GTDB): domain Bacteria; phylum Bacteroidota; class Bacteroidia; order Cytophagales; family Hymenobacteraceae; genus JANNMJ01. The sequence goes on along the minus strand of JBKJUQ010000092.1, from coordinate 456 downwards.
TCACCGGTACCGGCGCTTATGCACTCATCAACGACTTCACGCCCGACGAGAAGAAGTATATCAAGGAACAGACGGGCATTGAGGTCGTGCCGGCCGGCGCACCGACGGCCGCGCCTGCGACACCCGTTTCAGCTCCGGCTCAGTAACTCACGCAGCTTCAGCAAATGGAAACCGCAATTCGCGACTACTCCCGCGCTTCGCTAGACGACATCGTCTTCGAGGGCCGCAACAAAGCTTACGGCGCGTTTGAGCTACGCAAGCTCTACGACAGCCACCTGGTGCGCGCGGCGATGGTCGCGTTCATTACGTTCGCGCTCTTCGTGGCCATCCCACTCATCGCCCGGCTGCTCTCGCCGGCGGAAAAAGTGGAGGTCAAGAAGAAGGTGATCACGCTCAACGACCTCAAGGAGCCTCCTCCCCTGGATAATAAGCCCCCGCTCCCCCCGCCCCCACCCC